>DBBB01000103.1 GCA_002291985.1 Firmicutes bacterium UBA995 | reverse complement strand
TCGAATTATCGGCGGGTGACCGGCGGTTGCCCATGACCGTCAGAGGGCTCAGCAAAACCCCAGGTGACTGAGGGTACAAGGGGGCCCGGGTGGGAGACGCAGCCCATGGCGTGCGGTCTTTTCCCGCCGCGTTCTCGGGATACGGGAACGCGGTTTCGTCGTCTCACGGCTCCAGGGAAGAGACTGCTCGATGAAGGGAAGACCATGGAATGTGCGGTATTGTCGGTTATGTTGGCGGCCGAGCCTGCTTGCCCGTCTTGCTCGACGGGCTTCGCCGTCTCGAGTACCGGGGTTACGACTCGGCGGGAGTAGCGGTGTTCCACGACGGAAAGTTGGCCCTGGCCCGCGCGGAGGGTAAGCTGGACCGCTTGCAGGCCAGACTCGGCGACGCCGGGTTGCCGGCCGGGACCATGGGAATCGGCCACACCCGGTGGGCAACGCACGGGATTCCCTCGGAGGCCAACGCCCACCCCCACCTTGATTGCTCGGGTACCCTGGCCGTGGCGCATAACGGCATCATCGAGAACTACCTGTCGCTCAAGGAAGAGTTGCTGGCTCGAGGGCACCGGTTCCGGTCGGAGACGGATACCGAAGTGGTGCCTCACCTGCTGGAAGAGGAGTATGACGGCTCGCTGGTGACAGCGGTCCACCGGGTAGCCGGCCGTCTGCGCGGCTCGTTCGCCTTGGCGGTGGCCTCGGTCCGCGAGCCGGACGTGATCGTCGGCGCCCGCCAGGGCAGCCCGCTGGTGGTCGGATTGGGCGAGGGCGAGAACTACCTCGCTTCCGACATCCCCGCCATCCTCAACCTGACCCGTAACACCTTCATCCTGGATGATGGGGAAGTGGTCGTCCTCACCCGTGAAGAGGTCCGGATTCACGATCGGGACCGCCGGCCCATCGCCAAGACCATGTTCACCGTCCCCTGGGACCCTCAGCATGCCGAGCGTGGCGGCTATCCCCACTTCATGCTCAAGGAGATTCACGAGCAGCCGCGCGCTCTGGCCGATACGCTGGCCGGGCGTATCGGTCCCGACGGCACGCTGAACCTCGACGAGTTACCCATCGACCGTGAGGCGGCGCACTCCCTGAACCGGGTATTCATGACGGCTTGCGGCACCGCCTGTAACGCCGGCCTGGTGGGCAGGTACCTCCTGGAGCGCTGGGCCCGCCTGCCGGTGGAAATCGATGTCGCCTCGGAATTTCGCTATCGGGACCCGGTGATGCGACCGGGCGACCTGGCGATCCTGGTCAGCCAGTCAGGCGAGACCGCCGATACGCTGGAGGCCTTGCGCGAGTGGCGCCGTCGGGGCGCGAAGACCCTGGCGATCACCAACGTGATGGGCAGTTCCATCTCCCGCGAGGCGGAGGCGGTCATCTATACCCGGGCCGGCCCCGAGATTGCTGTGGCCTCCACCAAGGCCTACGTCACCCAGCTTCTGGTGTTGACGCTCCTTGCCCTCAAGCTTGGCGAGCTTCGCGGCTGCCTGACCAAGCGGGAGCTGGCCGGCTATCTGGACGGCCTGACCACCTTGCCCCGGCTGGCGGGTGAGGTACTGGAGGCTGCCGCTCCCCTGGCCGAGATTGCCCGAAGCTGGCAGCAATGGGATGATGTGTTCTTCATTGGCCGGGGGCTCGATCACGCCGTTGCCCTCGAAGGACAGCTCAAGCTCAAGGAACTCTCGTACATCCATGCCGAGGCCTATCCCGCCGGCGAACTGAAGCACGGGACCCTTGCCCTGATCGTCCCCGGGATTCCCGTGGTAGCCCTGGCTACCCAGCACGGGCTCCAGGAGAAGATGGCGTCGAACATCGCCGAGGTGAAGGCCAGAGGAGCTCTGGTCATCGGCATCGTCCCCGCGGGCGAGGAGGAGTTCGCCCGGCACTTCGACGAACTGATAACCATCCCGCGCGTGGACAGCTTGTTGATGCCGATCCTGAGCGTCTTGCCCCTGCAACTTCTAGCTTACCACGCAGCCGTGACCCGGGGGTGCGATGTCGATAAGCCGCGCAATCTGGCCAAGAGCGTCACCGTGGAGTGACGGCCACGGGGAGACGAGCAGCAGACGAAGCTACAGAAGGGCGCCGCATGAATGATGGGGGCGCGGTGCGCGGGATGGGGCTGGACCTGGTGGAGGTGTGCCGGGTCGAGACCCTGGTCGCCCGCTGGGGCGACCGTTTCCTCGGCCGGGTCTTCACGCCCCTCGAGGTGAAACTCTGCCGGAACCAGGCTCCTCGCCTCGCCGGGCGCCTGGCCGTCAAGGAGGCCGTGCTCAAAGCGATGGGCATCGGCCTGCGCCAGGGCAAGTGGCGGGACATAGAAGTAGGCCGGGACAGCCTGGGGGCGCCGGTAGTGACGCTGAAGGGGCAATTGGCCGAGACGGCCCGGATGCGGGGCATAGATCGATTCGCCGTCACCATCACCCATACCCGTCATCTGGCCCTGGCCATGGTACTGGCCCTGGCCGGAGAGGAATGAAGACGTGTATCTCGCCACCGCCGACGAAATGCGCAGGCTGGAACGGGCAGCGGCCGAAGAGGCAGGCATCTCCGAGCTGGTGCTGATGGAGAATGCGGGAGCAGGGGCCGCTCGCATCGCCCGGTCCCTGCTGCCTGCCGGTCGCTCCCGCGTGACCGTGTTCGCCGGACCGGGCAATAACGGCGGCGATGCGCTGGTGCTGGCAAGACACTTGGCCGGGGAAGGGCACGGGCTCACCGCCTTCCTAGTCGGCGGACGGTCGCGAGGGATTGCGCGGCAGAACCTGGTCGCCGCCGCCGGGTCGGGAGTGCAGATCATTGGCGAGGGTGCTTCGGGCCAGTTCAGCGAGGCGGCGGCCGGGGCCGACCTGGTGGTTGACGGCCTGCTGGGTACCGGCCTCGAGGGCGCGCCCCGGGGTCCGATTGCCGAGGCGATAGCCGCCGTCCGCGCCTGCGGGAGGCCGGTCCTGGCACTGGACGTCCCTTCCGGCCTGCAATCCGACACGGGACAGATACCGGGAGTGGCCGTGCGGGCGACCGTCACCGCTACCTTCGGACTGGCCAAGCCAGGGCTTTACCTGTACCCCGGCGCCGAGGCGGCGGGAATCGTGCAAGTCGTGGACATCTCGTTGCCCGGCCCGGTCCTGGAGGGCTGGCGGCCGGCAACTCGCCTGCTTTCCCCCGACCTGGCCCGGGCCATGCTCCCATCCCGGCCTCCCTGGGGGCACAAGGGAACGTTCGGCCACGTGATCGTCCTGGGGGGCTCGGAGGGGATGACCGGGGCGCCGATCCTGGCCGGCCTGGCAGCTTTGCGGGCAGGGGCCGGCCTGGTAACGGTGGCCGTTCCCTCGCCCCTCGACCGGACAGTGGTGGCGGCCGCGCCGGAACTGATGACGGCCGCCGTTGGTTCGGACGGACAATGGCCGTCCGACAGCCGGGGGTGGCTCGACCGCCTGCTGGACCGTGGTCCCACGGCCATGGTGCTTGGACCGGGAATGGGACTGTCCGCAGGCTTGGCCGACCTGGTTACATCCGTCCTTGGCCGCTTTCCCCTCCCCGTGGTGGTCGATGCCGACGCCCTCAACGCCCTCGCCCGCCTCGATGCGGCTCAAAGGCAAGCGTGCCTGGGGCAGCAGACGGTGCTGACCCCTCATCCCGGAGAGATGGCCCGCCTGCTCGACCGGGAGGTCAGCCTCATCCAGGCGGACCGGATGACCTCGGCGCGGGAGGCGGCCCGGAACTGGCGGACCACGGTCGTGCTCAAGGGGGCCGGCACGGTGGTGGCAAGAGAAGACGGCGACGCCTGGCTCGACCCCGGCGGCAATCCTGCCCTGGCCACGGCGGGGAGCGGAGATATACTGGCAGGCGCCATTGGCGGGCTGCTGGCCCAGGGATTGCCGGGGCCGCAAGCCGCAGCCCTTGGCGTGTATCTTCATCGCGCGGCGGGCGACCGGGTGCGCGCACGGCAGGGCGACGCCGGGGCCTTGGCCCGCGACTTGCTGGGCGAACTGCCCGCCGCCCGCAAGGCCCTGAGTTGCTCCGGAGACTGTCCCGGGACGAGGTGAGGACGCTGCGGGATGTGGTATCGCTCAGGCCTACGTGGGCGGAGGTGGATCTCGAGGTCCTGGCCGGCAACGTCCGGGCGCTGAAAGCCTGCACGCGCCCGGGGACCGCGCTGATGGCCGTGGTGAAGGCCGATGGTTATGGGCATGGGGCGGTGCAGGTGGCGCGCACGGCGCAGGCCGCAGGCGCCGAATGGCTGGGAGTTGCCATTCCCGAGGAAGGTATCGAGCTTCGCCGGGCGGGCATCGGCGGCCCCATCCTCCTCCTCGGGTGGACGCCTCCCGCCCAGGCCGCCTGCGTGGTCGAGGCCGACTTGACCGCCACCGTGTTCAGCCTGGCCGGCGCTCGCGACCTCGCCTCCGCGGCCCGGGGAGCGGGGGTGGCGCGCGCGCACCTCAAAGTGGACACGGGCATGGGCCGACTGGGCGTCCTCACCGGCCGGGAGGGTCTGGCCGAGGCCATGGCCATTTGTCGGCTACCCGGCCTGAACGTGGAGGGAGCGTTCACCCATTTCGCCACCGCCGATGAAGCCGACGGGACCTTCGCTCTGCGCCAGCTCGAGCTGTTCCAGGATTTCCTGGGCCGGCTGGAGGGGCAGGGCGTGTCTTTTGCCCTGCGCCATGCGGCGAACACCGCCGCGCTGGTGAACTACCCGGGCAGCCGCTTCGACCTGGTGCGCCCCGGCCTCGGGCTTTACGGTTACCTGCCCTCGCCGCACGTGACCCCGGTCCCCGGTCTGCGCCCGGCTATGACCTGGAAAACCCGGGTGTCGCACGTCAAGGTCCTCCCGGCCGGGTTCCCCGTCGGATATGGTCGCACTTACTATACGACCCGGCCGGCCACCATCGCTACCCTGCCGGTGGGGTATGCCGACGGCTACCCTCGCAGCCTGTCGAGTGCCGCCGACGTACTGCTGCATTCCCGGCGATGCCCGATCGCCGGGCGGGTATGCATGGATCAGTTGATGGTGGAAGTACCGGATGGCCTGCAGGTGCGGGTAGGCGATGAGGTTGTGCTCCTGGGACAACAAGGAGGCGAGGTGGTTGACGCTGACGAACTGGCAGGGAAGGCGGGGACCATCGCCCACGAAATCTTGACGGGCGTCGGGCCCCGGGTGCCTCGAATCTATCTCCAGGGATAGGAGGGAGCGAGCATTGGTCGAGCATCCCCGTCGGCTTGAACTGGGTTTCTTGCCCACACCGCTGCAGGAGGCGTCCCGGCTGACGCGCGTGCTGGGGGGGCCGCGCATCTTGCTGAAACGCGACGATCAGACCGGCCTGGCGACCGGCGGTAACAAGGCGCGCAAGCTGGGATACCTGTTGGCGGACGCCTTGGGCGAGAAGGCCACCGCGGTGGTGACGATGGGAGATCTCCAGTCGAATCACTGCCGCATGACGGCTGCCGCATGTCGCATGCTGGGCCTGGAACCTTATCTCCTCTTGAACGGCACACGCCCGGCGATTCCCGAAGGCAACCTGCTGTTAGATGCGATTTTCGGGGCCAAGCTGCACTTCGTCGCCATCGACGACGCCACGGCGGTGGACCGCGAGTTGGCGGCACTTGCCGACCGCGCCCGGGCAGACGGCCACTGCCCCTACGTGATTCCCATGGGTGGGTCCAACGCTCTCGGGGCACTGGGCTATGTCGACGCCCTTCGTGAACTGCTGCGCCAGTCCGCGCACCAAGTCGACCACGTGCTCGTGGCCAGCGGATCCGGTGGGACCCAGGCCGGGCTGATCGCCGGCGCCATCGGGCAGTCCCGCCCTCCCCTGATTCACGGGGTGAGCGTGTCCCGGACCCGCGCCAAGCTCGAGCCGCGGGTGAGCCAGCTTGTGGCGGAGACCGCGGCGCGCATGGGCGCGGTTCCTCCTCCCGCGGACCGGGTACTGGTGCATGACGAGTACGTCGGTCCCGGTTACGCCATCATGACCGAGGCGTGCCGCGATGCGATAAGGCTTGTCGCTCGCACGGAGGGGATACTCCTCGACCCGGTATACACCGGCAAGGCCATGGCCGGCCTCATCGACCTCACCCGCGCCGGCCGTTTTGACCGCGATGAGACTATCGTGTTCTGGCATACCGGTGGCGTCCCCGCCTTGCAGGTGTACCGGGAGTGGTTTGTCGATGGCTGAGGGAACCGTCGCCCGCGGGACATGCGAGGAGGGGGCCGGGTCTTGACCCTGCGCGAACTCGGATTTCCCACCGGCAGGCTTGCCGCCGGTCGCGCCAACCGCTTGAGCGATGTGCCGGGAGTACGGGTCGGTCATGCGACCATCGTGAGGGGACAGGGTGTCTTGCGGCGGGGCGAAGGTCCGGTGAGGACGGGCGTGACCGCCGTCTGGCCCCATCCGGGCGACCCTTTCCGCGAGAAGGTCAAGGCCGCCGTACACGTCATCAACGGTTTCGGAAAGGCGATGGGGGTGAGTCAGGTCCAGGAACTCGGCAACCTCGAGACCCCCATCTTGTTGACCAACACGCTGAACGTGGGACGGGTGGCCGATGCCGTGGTGGCTGCCATGATTGCCGCCAACCCGGAAATCGGCGTGACCACCGGGACCGTGAACCCGCTGATCGGGGAGTGCAGCGACGCCTGGCTCAATGACATTCAGGGCCGCCATGTGGGAGCCGAGCACGTTGCCATCGCCCTGCGCGACGCCGGTCCCGCCACCCCGGCCGGAGGGTCGGTGGGCGCAGGAACGGGGATGGTGGCGTTCGGCTACAAGGCGGGTATCGGCGAGGCATCGCGGGAGATCGATGCCGGGGGAGTCATCGTGCGCCTGGGCGCCCTGGTCCTGGCCAACTACGGCGCCCGCGGCGACCTGGTCATATTGGGTGTGCCCGCCGGCCGGCTTGCACCGCCCGGGGCCGAGGCGCCTGCGCAAGCCGCAGACGCCGGGGGGTCGGCCATAGTCGTGCTGGCCACGGACGCTCCCCTGGATTCGCGACAATTGGGCAGGCTTGCCCGCCGGGCCGTCCTGGGTCTGGCGCGGACCGGTTCCCACGTGGCCCACGGCAGCGGAGACTTCGTAATCGCGTTCTCCACCGCCAACCGGGAGCCTCATCGAGCCGACCCGCCCATGAGCATGAGGTGCGAGCATCGGCTCCTCGACCACTCTCCCGCGTTCGACCAGTTGCTGCGAGGGGTGGGGGAGGCAACCGAAGAAGCGGTATACAATGCGCTGTTCCTGGCAGAGCCGATGACGGGGCGAGACGGCCACCATGCGCCCGCCTTGTCGGCCGAACGGGTAGAGAGTCTCCTGGCGACGGCGAGGAGGGCGTCAGGGTGACCGGGGAACCGCCGGTGGTGGTGGAAGTACTCCGGGGCGAGGCGTGCGAATCGCGCCACCGGGGCGAGGCGGTGGTGGTGGACGTCTCGGGCGAGATCCGTTTCCGCCTGGGCAACCCTCATCGCATGGTTTTCGCTCGCTCCGCCGCCAAGCCACTCCAGGCGATGACGGTGGTCGAGAGCGGCGCCATGCGCCAGTTCGGCCTCAGCCCCGCGGAACTGGCCGTCATCTGTGCTTCGCACGGCGGCGAACCCCGGCACGTGGAGACTGTCCGCGGCATTCTGGGCAAAATCGGCCTGGGTACCGAGTTCCTGGCCTGCGGGTCTCATCCCCCCGCCGACCCTGCGGCCGCGCTGCGCCTCGTCCAGGCCGGCCATGCTCCGACTCCCCTGCACAACAACTGCTCTGGCAAGCATGCGGGAATGCTTGCCGTGTGCCGGCGATTCGGCTGGCCGGTGGAAGAATACCTGGCGCCGGACCATCCCGTGCAGCAGTTGAACCTCGACAACCTGGCCACGATGATCGGCCGCGAACCGGCTGACCTTTACCTCGGGGTCGATGGGTGTGGAGCACCCACGTACGCCCTGCCCCTCTCGGCGCTGGCCCTGGCTTTCGCTCGCCTCGCGGACCCGTCGGATATGCCCGCCGGCCGTGCTGCGGCGGCCGGGGAGATAGCGCGGGCCATGGGTTCTCACCCCGGACTGGTGGCGGGCACGGGAAGACTCTGTACCCGGCTCATGTCCCTCGGCAAG
This sequence comes from Firmicutes bacterium UBA995, assembly GCA_002291985.1. Lineage (GTDB taxonomy): Bacteria > Bacillota > Sulfobacillia > UBA995 > UBA995 > UBA995. The sequence goes on along the minus strand of DBBB01000103.1, from coordinate 12,276 downwards.
GGGCTCATTGCCAAGTCCGGCGCCGAGGGAGTATATTGCGTCGGCCTGACCGACCGGGGCTGGGGTTTGGCGCTGAAGGTGGAAGACGGGGCTTCGCGCGCCGTCCCGCCCACCGTGATCCACCTGCTCCAGCAGATCGGAGCGCTCGACCGGCGGGATATCGACCTCCTGGCCGACATGCATGAGCCGCCCCTGCGCAATCACCGGGGAGAGCAAGCCGGCAAGATCAAACCTGTGGCCCACCTGCGATGGGCACGAGGAGATGATTACAGATGAAGACCAACCGTGCGCGGCTGGTCAAGGTGTCGGTGCTGGGGGAGATAGCGTGTCCGCAGCTTCGTGCCCCTTACCGCGTGGGTTTCGACGGCGTGGCCCGGATGCTGCCGGCCACCGGGGGGATCGCCTACAATGTGCGGGTGGGCGACCCTGCGCTGGGTTGGGTGGGGGACCACATCGAGCCGGGAGTGAGCATCAAGCTCATGAAGGATGAACTGGCCAACGCCGCCCTCAACACGCTTGCGTGCGTCGGCAATGAGGCCCAGGTCGTGTCCGGCGAAGCCAAGGGCGAGCGGGGTCGGGTGACGGGAAAGCACGGGGGAATCGAGCACGTGCTCGTCGATTTCCCTCCATCAGCGCTCGACCGAATGGCCATAGGCGACAAGGTCCAGATCCGGGCGTGGGGACAGGGACTGGCGATCGAAGGCCTCCCGGAGGTCAAGGTGATGAACCTCGACCCTGACCTGTTCGAACGCATCGGGCTTACCCTCGTCGATGGCGTGCTGCGCGTGCCGGTGGCGGCCGAAGTCCCGCCGGAACTCATGGGATCGGGCGTAGGATCGCCGGGCGCCGAGCGCGGGGACTATGATATCACCACCCAGGATCGCGACCTGCTCGCGGAGTTCGGGCTGCTGGATTTGCGGCTGGGGGATCTGGTCGCCGTGCGCGACCGCTCGGGCCAGTTCGGCCGGAGTTACCGGAGGGGATGGCTGGAGATCGGCGTGGTGGTGCATTCCGACTCCCATCTTGCGGGCCACGGGCCCGGCCTCACGACTTTGCTGACGGGAGAGCGGGACCGGTTGGTCCCGATGATCGATCGGGGGGCAAATATCGCCGCCTACCTTTGCCAGGACGTGCCCGCGACCGATGGACACGGATGCCCACCGGGCCTATAATTCAATCAGGAGGGAAGCAGGGGCGCAAATGAGCAGCCGGGGCGGGGCACGCCGGGAATGGCGGATGCTGCGCAATGTCGACGTCGTGCTGCTGGCAACGGCAGTCTTGCTCGCGGTCGTCGGCGTCGTGATGGTCACCAGCGCCACTTCCCATCGTCCCGTCGCGGGCGACCCCTTCTTCTACACCATGCGACAGGCTACCTGGGCATTGATGGGTCTGGGGGTCATGGTCGCGTTCATGCTGGTCGACTACATCAACTTTCAACGCTACGCCCACTACCTGTACGCCGGCATGCTCATCTTGTTGCTGCTGGTACTCGTATTCGGCCGCACCGTTCAGGGAGCGCAGAGCTGGTTGCGCCTCGGCATCCTCGACTTCCAGCCGTCAGAAGCCTCCAAGGTGTTGATCATCCTGTGTCTGGGCGGCTTGCTCAGCCGGCGGACCGCCCCCATCCGCCGGTGGGTTGATTTCGTCTTGCCGGGAGCGTATGTGGCGATTCCCATGTTGCTGATCATCCGTCAGCCCGACCTGGGGACATCACTGGTATTCGTCGCCATCTTGCTAGGCATGCTCTTCGTTTCCGGCGCTTGTACGAGGAAGCTAGCTCTCTTCGCGGGTGTAGGCATCCTGGTCATCACTCTGGGAATGTACCTGCATCTCGCGCACGACTTGCCCTTGCCCTTGCGACCGCACCAGGTCCAGCGGCTCACCGCCTTCCTCGATCCCCAGGTCGACCCCCTGGGCACGGGCTACCACTTGCGGCAGTCTTTGATTGCCATCGGCGGCGGGCGAGGTTGGGGGCAAGGATTGTTTTCCGGCAATCAGAACCGCCTCAAGTTCCTGCCCGAGCAGCATACCGACTTCATCTTCGCCGTCGTCGGCGAGGAACTGGGTCTGGCGGGCGTGGGCGTCTTGCTCTCGCTGTACCTTGTGCTCTTCGGCCGGGCCATTCACACTGCGGTCGAGGCTCGCGATACGTACGGGACTCTGCTGGCGGCCGGCATCGTATCCATGATGGCTTTCCACGTCCTGGTGAACGCGGGGATGGCCCTGGGGGTCATGCCCATCACCGGGTTGCCCCTGCCCTTCGTGAGTTACGGTGGGAACAACTTGCTGGTCAACTTCGCGGGAATCGGCCTCCTGCAAAGCATAAGAATCCGCCGCCACGCCCTCCTCTTCTGAACGCAGCGCGCCCTTCGCGCGGTTGCCGCCCCGACCTGCCTGCCTGACCGCGAGGTCTAGTTCCAGGTGGATGCCGGAGGTTTCTCCGGCGGTTTGTCGCCGTCTTCCGGTCCCGGGGGCAGTCCCGGCTCACCGGGGGGCTTGGCCGGTGCCGGCGCCGTCGCCCGTAACTCGCTCTCCGACGGACCCGCCAGGTCCCTGCTGAATTGCGCCATGCGCTCGGCCAGGTCGCGGAAGCCGGCCTCCACCCGGTGGCATACCGACCCCGGCTCGAAGGAGCCGTCAGGGCCTTCCGCCCCGAAAGGTACGCCGCTGAGGAGTTCCATTGCCTGTTCGATAGTGTCGACCGCGTAGACATGGAATTTGCCCGCCCGCGCGGCATCGACGACTTCTTCTCCGAGCATCAGATTGGCGACATTGCGCGAGGGGATGAGCACTCCCTGGCCGCCCCGCAAGCCGCGCGTCTTGCACACCTGGAAGAAACCCTCGATCTTTTCGTTCACCCCGCCGACCGGCTGGATCTCGCCTCGCTGGTTCACCGATCCTGTCATGGCCAGATCCTGACGGAGCGGTATCCGCCCGATTGCCGACAGAAGGCAACACAACTCAGCGCCGGAGGCGGAGTCGCCCTCGACTTCGTCGTAAAGCTGTTCGAAACCGAGGGTCGCCGAAAGGGCCAGTGGCTGCCGGCGGGCAAATTTGCCCAGCAAGTACCCTCCGAGCGTCAATACACCCTTGCTGTGGATCCGGCCTGACAGCCTGGACTCGCGGTCAATGTTCACGATCCCGGCTCTCCCCAGGCCTGCCGTGGCCGTGATGCGCGATGGCTTGCCGAAGCGATGATCGCCGAGATCGAGCACGGCAACCCCATTGACCTGGCCGATCACTTTACCTTCCGTGTCAACCAGGATCACACCCCGGGCTATGAACTCCTGCACCCGCTCTTCCAGCCGGTTGGAGCGGTCGACCTTCTCGCGCAGGGCCGTATCGACATGCTTTCTGCTCACGGTGGTGGCGCCTTCCAGGGTTGCCACCGTGCTGGCCTCATAGATCAGTTCGGAGATGTAGTTGAACCGGGTGGATAGTTTGGTCTGATCCTCGGCGAGACGGCAACTGAACTCGATTACCCCGGCGACCGCCTCCCGATCGAAATGGCGGAGGTTGCCCTGGCGGCACACCGACCCCACGAAGGCGGCATACTGAGCAATCCGCTCCGGAGAACTGGCCGTCTCCACATCGAAGTCCGCCTTGATCTTGAACAGCTTGCGGAAGTCCTCGTCATAGTGCTGCAGCGTCAAGTAGTGCAAGGGACTGCCGATCATCACCACTTTGACCTGCAGCGGCATGGGCTCGGGTTTGAGAGTGGCGGTGGGGACCAGCCGGAATTGCTGTCCGATATTCTCGATCCTGACTTCCCCCGTCTTGAGGGCTCGCTTCAACGCAAGCCAGGCGATGGGGTCGGCGAACACGTCGACAACCTGCAGGATGAGGTAGCCACCATTGGCGCGGTGGAGCGAACCGCCCTTGACCATGGTAAAGTCCGTGGACATCATGCCGAACTCGCCCCGGTACTCCATGCTGCCGAACAGGTTGTAGTAAGTGGGATTGGTCTCGAAAACCACCGGTGTGCCTTTGGTTCCGTCGTTGGCGACGATGACGTTCACGCGATATCGGGAGAAATCGGGAGTCCCTCCCCCCAGGCGGGCGCCCAGCAAGTTGACGGCGGCCGGCTTCTCTTCCGTCTGCCGGAAGTCGCTCAGGTGCTGCACCACATCCTGCTGGATCTGGTCGAGATGGCTGAGTATGGAGGGGAAGTCCCCATAATCTTCGCGAAGCTCGTCTAGAAGGGGTTTGGCCACGAACAGCGCCACCCCGTTGTCGAGTTCGACGAGTTGCTCGCGGGCGGCCCGCTCCACCCCCCGTACCCGGCGGATGGTGTCGGCCATGACTTCCTGAAGCTCGTGCCGCCGGGCTTCTATCAAGCGTTTGGAGGCGTCGTCGAGGTTTTCGTAGTCTTCGGGCGTGAGCATCCGACCGTCTACTACCGGCGCCGTGGCGAAGCCGGTGCTCGTGTTCTTCAGGGCGAAACCGCGTTCAGCGGCTGCCCGCTCCAGCCCCGTGAAGGCCTCTTGCTGACGTTCGTGGACCGCCTTCAAGATCTCGTTGCGCTGCCGTTCGTAGTCCTCGCTGTCAAAGGCCCGGGGGATGGAGTTCTTCAGATCGGTAACCAGTTGATCGAGGTCGCGGGCGAAGACCGTGGCCCTGCCCGGGGGGAGGCGAAGGATGACGGGGCGGTCGGCTTCCTCGAAATTATGCACGTAGCACCAATCATCCGGCGATGGTTGTCCGGCGGCCACTTCCGTCACCAGTTGCCGGGCGTAGGTGGTCTTTCCCGTACCGGACGCCCCGGCCATGAAGATGTTGAAGCCGGGACTGGTGATCCGCAACCCGAACTCCATCGACTCGACAGCTCGTTCTTGACCGATGCGCCCCTCCACCGGAGGGAGTTCCTCCGTGGTGCGAAAAGGGAACACGGATGGGTCCACGGTCAGTCGCAGGGTTTCCGGTCGAAGCGGGCTGGGTTCGGTCATGCACGCCACCTCCCGATGGGGGATCTCCTTCGACGCCCGGCGTCCTTGCCCTTCCCGCCGCGTGCCCTTTTCGAGGAACTGGAACAGGTGTCGGCGTTGAGGTATAATGTCAGCGGCGGATACGCCGCTTCCGGCTGACCGACGACCGCCGATCTACTTCAAGACCGTGGTGGAGACCATGCCCCCGCGCCCCGATTCCGTGGCCGATACCTTGGAAAAACTGCTGCCCCGCGTCACCCGCCCGGCCCGCTACACGGGAGGGGAGTGGAACGCCGTCCGCAAAGACCATCGGATGGTAGAGATCTTGTTCGCCCTGGCTTTCCCCGAGGTGTACGAGATCGGCATGTCCCATCTCGGCAGCCTTATCCTGTATGACGAACTCAACCGGCGCGAGGACACGGCTTGCGAACGGGTTTACGCCCCCTGGGTGGACATGGAGGCGGAACTGCGTCGGAGCGGGCTGCCCCTGTTCGCCCTGGAGTCAAGGCGACCGGTAGCCGAGTTTGACATCCTCGGCATCTCCCTGCAGTATGAGATGAACTTCACCAACGCGCTCAACCTCCTGGACCTCGCGAGACTGCCGTTGCTCGCGGCGGAGCGACATGCCGGCCACCCGCTGGTGTTGGCGGGAGGCCCTTGTGCTTTTAACCCGGAACCGCTCGCACCGTTCCTCGATGCGGTGGTCCTGGGCGAGGCGGAAGAGGTCATTCACGAGGTGGTGGATGCTTGCCGAGAGGACAAGCGCCGCGCGGGGGCGCGGAGCCGGACCGATCTGCTCCGGCAACTTGCCGCCATACCCGGAGTGTATGTCCCGTCCCTGTATCGGGTCACGTACGGCCCCGACGGGAAGCTAGCCACCTTCGGACCGACCGGGCCAGGCGTACCCGAGCGCATCTCCCGGCGGTGGGTGTCCGACCTCGACCGGGCCCATCACCCGCAGCGTCCGGTCGTCCCTTACCTGGAGACGGTACATGACCGGGCCATGGTGGAGATCTTCCGCGGCTGCACACGAGGCTGTCGCTTCTGCCAGGCCGGCGCCATCTATCGCCCGGTCAGGGAGCGATCGCCTGCCCGGGTGCGCGATCTGGCCCGATGTCTCATCGACGCGACCGGACACCAGGAGCTGTCCCTCGCGGCGCTCAGCGCCAGCGACTACTCGGCCATCGAGGATACGGTCCGCAGCCTGGTGGACCAGGAGGGCGGCCGGGGGGTCGGGGTTTCCTTGCCTTCATTGCGCGCTGACGCTTTCTCCGTCGGGCTGGCCCAACAGGTGCAACGAGTTCGCAAGACCGGCCTGACCTTCGCCCCGGAAGCCGGCACCCGGCGACTGCGCGACGTCATCAACAAGGGCGTGACCGAACAGGACCTGCGCGAAGCGATGGAGAGCGCCTTTCGGAACGGCTGGCATGCAGTGAAGCTGTATTTCATGATCGGCCTGCCCACGGAGGGGCGGGAGGACCTCGATGGCCTGGTGGACCTGATTCGGGAGGGAGAAGGGGTCTACCGGGAGGTCACCGGCGGCAAGGGACGGCAGCTCAAACTGGCGGTGAGCATCTCGCCCTTCGTGCCCAAGACGCACACGCCCTTCCAGTGGGAACCGCAGTGCTCCCTGGAGGAACTGGAGGAGCGCCAATCCTATCTACGACGGCGCATCCCCCGGCGGGTGCGACTCAGTTGGCATGACGCGCACTTGAGCCGGGTTGAGGCGGTGTTTGCCCGGGGCGACCGCCGATTGGCCCGAGCCCTCGCCGAGGTCTGGGCGATGGGCGCCAGGTTCGATAGCTGGTCAGAACAATTCGACTACCGGCGGTGGCGGGAAGCCTTCGCCCGGACAGGCATCGAGCCGGCCCATTACGCGGAGCGGTGCCGGGACCGTGACGAGCTGCTACCCTGGGACCACCTTGACTCCGGCGTGGACAAGTCGTTTTTGTGGCGGGAGCGAGAGCGCGCTTTCGCGGCTCTTCCGACTCCCGACTGCCGCTGGGCGGCATGTACCGGTTGCGGTGTATGCGGCACTCGGGCCGCCCCAACCGGCGAATCGTGGGGGAAGGCAAGGCGAGGTGAGGACCGGTCCAGCGCATCAGGGTGAAGATGGCCAAGTCGGGCGACGCCCGCTGGATCTCCCACCTCGATCTGATGAGGGCGATCGAGCGGGCCTTGCGGCGTGCCCATATCGGTGTTGCCTACAGCCAGGGATACAATCCTCTACCCCGGCTGTCTTTCGCATCCGCCCTCGCTCTTGGTTCAACCAGCGAGGCCGAGTACTTCGAGGTCGATCTCGCCCGCCCCATGCTCTCCACCTGCTTTCGGTCCGCCCTCGAAAAGCAATTGCCGCCCGGGTTGGAGGTACGCGAGGTCTGCGAGGTGCCCTCCACCGGGGCCTCCCTGGCGGCCAGCGTGAAGGTGGCCACCTACCGGGTCACGGTTGATCTGCCGGCGCCCGGCGATCGGGCGGCGCTTCACCGTGCGGCCGGCAGGTTCATGAAGTCCTCATCCCATACCCTGTCCCGGCGACGGGAGGGAAAGACTCGCCTTGTAGACGCCAGGCGGCTGGTGCAAAGGCTCGAGACAAGAGAGGAACGTGACGTCCTGGAATTCGAGATGGACATATTCCTGGACCCGCAGGGCACGGTGAAGCCCGAGGAGGTCATCGCCGCGCTCGCCGAGATGATACCGATAACACTGGCTTTCGGAGCAGTGCGAACCCATAGAATCGCGCTGCACCGTACCATGATTGAGAAAGGTGGTGACGGATGAGCAAGGAGATCATTGTGAGTGTCGAGCCCTGGGAGACCAGAGTGGCCTTGCTCGAGGAAGGGCAACTCGTCGAAATCCATCACGAACGACCGGCAAACGAGCGCGCCGTGGGTAATATCTACCGGGGCAAGGTCGAGAACGTCTTGCCCGGGATGCAGGCGGCCTTCGTGAATCTCGGTCTCGAGCGGAATGCCTTCCTGTACGTGGCCGATATCAGCCCCCGCGATGAGGACGGGGAGGAGATAGTGATTGCCGCCCGGGCTTCGATCCGGGAGTTGCTCCGGGTAGGGCAGGACGTGATGGTGCAAGTGAGCAAGGATGCCATCGGGAGCAAGGGCGCCCGGGTCACCACCCACATCACCCTTCCCGGGCGCTACCTGGTATTCATGCCCGGTCTCGACTATGTCGGCGTGTCCCGCCGGATCGAGGACGAGTCAGAGCGAGATCGACTGCGCAAGCTGGCCGACAACTTGCGCCCGGCGGGCACGGGCGTGATCGTCCGTACCGTGGCCGAAGGTCGTGACGAACCCGATCTTGCCGCCGACCTTCAGTTCCTCGGCCGTCGGTGGGAGAAGGTCCGGGCACGGTACCGCGAAGGCCCCGGCCCGCGCCTCTTGCACAAGGATCTCGACCTGATCCTCCGCGTGGTCCGCGATGCCTTCGGACCGGACACGAGTCGCCTGCTGATCGACTCCCGTACGGACTATCATCGCGTGCTGGAACTCCTCGACGACATTTCGCCAGAACTCAAAGACCGGGTGCACTGGGTGGACGGGCGAGAGGAAAGCCTGTTCGATCACCATGGGTTGGAGGAGGAGATCGAGCGAGCCCTCCGGCGGCGGGTATGGTTGCGCAGCGGCGGTTATCTCGTGATCGACCACACCGAGGCCCTGACCGTCATCGACGTCAATACGGGCAAATTCGTGGGTACCACCAACCTGGCGGACACCGTCTTGCGGACCAACCTGGAAGCGGCGCGGGAGATCGCCCGGCAGATCCGTCTGCGAGATATCGGGGGGATCATCGTCGTCGATTTCATCGACATGAATGCCGAACGCGACCGGCAAAAAGTCCTCCAGGCTTTCGGCGAGTTCCTGAAGAGGGATCGCACCCGCAACACTGTCCTCGGCATCACCGAACTGGGCATGGTGGAAATGACCCGCAAGAAGGCCGGCCCGCCCCTGGACGAGGGGATGCAGAAGCACTGTCCCTATTGCGAGGGGCGGGGGAAGGTGCTATCCGAGGAGTCGGCGGCCGCCCGCTTCCGTCGCGAGATCAAGGGCATTCTCAGGCGCAGCGAGGCCGAAGCCTTGCTGGTGGAGGTCAACCCGGCAGTCGCAGCCGTGCTCATCGGCCCTGGCGGGGCCAATCTGCAGGCGCTCGAACGGGAGACGGGACGGACCATTTTCGTTCGGGGTTCGGATGACTGTCATCTGGAAGCCATGCGTTTGATCCGGCATGGCACGCGACGGGAAGTGGAAGGCAAGGCCATGCCGGTCCAAGCGGGACAGGTCATCGAATTGACGGTGGAGGAACCTCATGCCAATAATGCCGGCGACGGCATCGGTCGGGTGGAAGGGTATGTTGTCGATGTTGAAGGTGGCGGCAAACTGGTCGGCAGGAAGGTAAAGGTGGAGATAACTCGAACCCACCGGACCTTCGCGCGGGCCAAGGTCGTGGGATGACGACGTGCCTTCGCCTGCCCGGCACCCCGCACGGGGACCGGGTCTCGGCCGGGGAGGCAGGGAGGGGCGTCGTTGACAGCTATTTGGTGCCTGTGCTAGAATGAAACGCTGTCAGGGGCAGGATCCGGAAGCGAGCGGCGGGGGTCGGAGACCAGTGACGTATGCGATCGTGGAAACCGGGGGCAAGCAGTATCGGGTGAGTCCGGGGCAGCGGATCCGCGTGGAGAAGTTGAACGCGGAAGTTGGGTCCCAGCTCAAACTCGATCGAGTGCTGGCTCTCAACGATGACGGTGGTCTTAAGATGGGGACGCCGGTATTGGCCGGGGCGCATGCCGTCGCCCGGGTGGTGGGTCAAGCCCGGGACCGGAAGATCATCGTTTTCAAGTACAAGTCCAAGGTCAATTACCGCGTGAAACGTGGCCATCGCCAGCCTTACACCGAGCTGCTCATCGAAGCGATTAACGGCTAGCCGGCCTGTTCCCGTGGAGGAGGTGCACGCATGGCACACAAGAAAGGTGTCGGTAGTTCGCGAAACGGACGCGACAGCCAGCCGAAACGGCTTGGCGTCAAGAGTCACGACGGCCAGTTTGTGACTGCCGGCGCCATCATCGTGAGGCAGCGGGGGACCCCCGTTCGCCCCGGTCGCAATGTGGGCATGGGCAGCGACCATACTCTGTTCGCGATGGTTGACGGCATTGTTGCCTTTGAGCGGACCCGGTTGGATCGCCGTCGGGTCAGCGTCACGCCCGTCGTGTCCTGAAGCGATTCCGCTGGATGAGACCTCGCGCTCGGGCGGCGCGGGGTCTTTTGCGTGTTACATGCCTGTTACACCGGGGCAGGGAGGACCGCGCATGGATTATGGCGTTCAGGCAGAGACGCTGGCAATCCTGAGCGCTTGGCGCCATGAACTGGCCAACGAACTTCAGGTTATAGCAGGTTACCTGCAACTTGGACGGCCCGGCGCCGCGCTCGAGAGAGCCCTCGATGCGGGCACTCGTTTCCACCGCCTCGACCGACTGTTCTCCTTGAAGACCTCGGGTCTGGCGATGGCCTTCCTGGCGGAGAGAAGTCATGCCCGGGCGCACGGGGTGGCCATCGAGTTTGAGATCGGCTCCGACCTCGCCGGGGTGACCCCGGAAAGCGAACCGGTCCTGGCTGCCGCCCTCGCGAACCTGTTGCGGGCAGCCGCACTTCGTGTCTCCGGGTCTGACAGCCCCGTGTTCAGTTTGGTAGTCGCTGAAGACTCCGCCGGGTACCACTTCCGTCTCTCGAACGCGGAGGCTGACATGGGAATCGTCTGGCCGCGGGTTACGCCATGAACACCTCTTTCGTGGATAGCGCGATCATCCAGGTGGGGGGAGGCGATGGTGGCAAGGGGCTGGTGACCTTCCAGCGTGAGAAGTATGTCCCGCGCGGTGGTCCGAGCGGGGGCGACGGGGGAGACGGCGGCGACCTGGTGATTGTGGCCGCTCCCGGACTTACCACCTTGCTTGACTACCGGTATCGCCGTCACCATACTGCCGAGCGCGGCGGGCCCGGCGGCCCCGATTGCCGACACGGTCATGCGGGGCACGACAAGGTGCTTGCCGTTCCCCTGGGGACGCGGGTTTTCGATGCCGACACCGGCGAGTTGCTCGCCGACCTCATCCGACCCGACCAGCAAGTCGTGGCCGCGAGAGGAGGACGGGGAGGCAGGGGAAACGCCCGCTTCGCAACTCCCACCCGCAGGACGCCACGCCACGCCGAGCCGGGCGAAGAGGGCGAACAGCGGACACTGCGACTGGAACTCAGTCTGCTCGCTGACGTGGGCCTCATCGGCATGCCCAATGCCGGGAAGAGCAGTCTTCTCAGCCGCGTCTCGGCTGCTCGCCCGCGCATTGCCCCTTATCCTTTTACCACTCGACAACCGGTGCTCGGCGTCGTGTTCTTCGGGCCTGGCCGGAGCCTGGTCATGGCCGATATTCCCGGCCTGATCGCAGGGGCGCATGCGGGAGCGGGGCTTGGCCACCAGTTTCTCCGGCACATAAGTCGGACGCGATTCCTGGTCCACGTCGTGGACCTGTCGGGCCAATCGGGATTGGACCCGCTGGAGGCCTACGAAGTGGTCCGACGGGAGATAAACGAATTTGACGACCGATTGAGCGCTCTCCCCGAACTCGTGGTGGCCAACAAGCTCGATCTTGCCGAGGCCAGGGCCAACCTGCCCGCCTTTCGGCGAGAGTTGGCCGCGCGGGGAATCGAGGACATCTACCCCCTGTCTGCCGCCACCGGCGAGGGAGTAAAGGAGTTGCTGGATACCCTGCAACGGCATCTGGCACCCGACGGTACGGGGAGTTGACCGAATGCGAGGAGAGGTTTGGCCATGGAACAGATCCCGGACGCCTGTCGCCTTGGCATCATGGGTGGTACCTTTGACCCCATCCACCTGGGGCACCTTGTGGCAGCCGAGGCTGCACGAGAGCAGTTCCATCTGGAACAGGTGCTGTTCGTGCCTGCTCGCTTGCCTCCTCACAAGCAGGACCGGGAGGTTACCCCGGCAGAACACCGGCACGCCATGGTCTTGCTGGCCACGGCCAATCACCCGCGGTTCGTCGTGTCCCGGCTAGAACTCGACCGACCCGGACCGTCCTACACGGTGGACACCTTGCGCCACCTCCGGACCACCCACCTCCGGGCCACGCTTTACTTCATCACCGGCGCGGACGCCCTGCTGGAACTCGATACCTGGAAGGATCCCGACGAGCTGTTACGGCTGTGTTGCATGATTGCCGTCAGCCGTCCCGGATGCGACCGCGAACGACTGCGGGAAAAGGCTGCCGACCTCCAGCACCGCACACCTTGCCCCATCGAGGAACTGACTGCGCCTGCCCTGGCCATCTCCTCTCGCG
>DBBB01000137.1 GCA_002291985.1 Firmicutes bacterium UBA995 | reverse complement strand
AGCATGCGGCTTTGCCCACCTGTCATCCGCCGTCCAAAGGTGTCACCCACCTGTTCACGGCACTGACTGGAGCCGGTGGCCAGCAAGTGCGGCCCCGCCGGTGGCAGGCGGCCCCGGCGCCGGGCCCCAAGGAGCCGGGCAGAGAACCTGGCACTCGTGGTCGCCGCGGCAAAGCTGTCCGCTCTGAAGACGTCAAGGAGGCGACTTCTGCCGGGCAGCGCCTCGGCCGGGGGAAGCTTGCCGTCCCCCGGCGGGCTGCACAGGCGCCGGCCGGGAGACCACGGCCTCGCTTTGCCTCTCCTGCGTAGAAGACCCGAAACCTGCGGACCCCAACTCCGACCTGGGCGTAGCCTAGGCCGCCGGATGGCGGGAACAAGCACCGACCGGACGGCTCTTTCGGCTTCGGCGTTGCCTTACCATGGGCCCGTGGACCGGGAGCCGGCGCGAAGCAGCAGTAGGCTCGCCTCATGCTGCCCTGCCTGCCGGCAGGCCCGAGAAGCGCTGCTAGACCAGCCGGGACAGGATTTCCTCTCTGGGACCCGGGAGAAGGTCGATCACGGGAATCTCCAGCATGGTGTAAGCGCCGGGTGCAAGACGGCACGCCGCCCGCACACCCGCCACCATGAGCTGGGCGGTGGTGGCCGGGTTGGTCAGGGTCATCTTCAGCTGCCACCGTTGGTTCTGGGCCGAGCCGGTGGCTCCGAAACGTTCGAGGCAGACCCCATGCCCGGTGTTATACACGTGATCCACATTGCTGGCCTGGATGACCCGGGTTTCATCCCTGATGAAGTACGGGTCTTGTTTGATGTGGACGGTCACTTCGGCCAGCTCGGTGTCCTCCTCAAGTTCGACGTAGACCTCGCGCTGGTGCCTGCCTAATCCTACGGGCAGGGTCATGGCCACGGCGTCTAACACGCCGGAGAGGGCCTTCACCGCCACGCTGGGTCCCATGCTCATCCCCGGCCCGAAGTCGGTGTAGGTGATGCCCCGGGGGGCGATGGCCTCAAACAGCGCCCGCACCACCGAGTCGGATCCGGGGTCCCAGCCGGCGCCCAATACCGCCGCGGCGTGGTGCCTTACGGCCACCTGGGCGAGCTCCCGGCGCAACTGCAAAAGCTCAGCGCCGTGCAGGTCAAAGGAATCCACGGTATGCAGGCCCTTGGACAACAGGTCGGCGGCAGCCTGCGCTACCCGCCGGGTGGGGATGCACAACAGCGCTGCCTGCAGCGGCCGCAGGCCGGTAATGTCCGTGGCCGACCGGATGCCGGGAGGCTCTTCTCCGGTCAGGCGGCGTCTCACCACCCCGGCCAGCTCCAGATCGGGAGCCCGGGTCACCAACTCCGCGGCGGCCTACCCTACATTACCCAGGCCCACCCTGGCCACCCTGATCTTCTCCATAGTCGACCCCCGCCAGAAACTCGTGTGAATACTCCAGACTAAGCTATGTTCTCCTCCCGGGAGGGTTTCTATCGGTCGACACGAAACGTGGTTGTCCGGCGTGTCCAAGCGGGCGTCACGCTAGGTCCGGGGTGGCCGGTGCCGGCAAGTCGCTGGAGGCCACGACCGGCTCGCGGACCAAGAACTCACCGGAAGCCGGGCACCGGGGCCCGGCCGGAAAGGGAACCTGTCGGAGTACAGGTTAGATCCTGGCGAGAATGCGAGAGAGGTGAGAGGGTGGACCGGTGCTACCCCAAGCTGCCGGTGGTGGCGGTGAGCGCAGCGGTAATGGCAAATGGAAGACTGCTGTTGGTAAAGCGAGCCCATGAGCCCGGCCAGGGACAGTGGAGCCTGCCGGGAGGGGTCTTGGAACTGGGCGAGACCTTGGGTGCCGGTTTGATCCGGGAAGTCCGGGAAGAGACCGGGCTCTTGGTGGAACCCGGCCTCCTGCTGGGAGTCTTTGAGAACATCCTGCGGGATGGTGAAGACCGGGTCAGCTACCACTACATCCTCATCGACTACCTGGCCCGTGCCGCCGGGGGCGTCCTCGCGGTGGGTTCAGACGCGCTGGAAGTGGCTTGGGTCCCCTTGGACCGGGTCAGGGCCTATCCCCTTACGCCGGAGACCGGACGTGTGGTGGAGTTAGTGAGAGAAGGGGGATACGCCGTTGGTTAGGGCAGAGGGGGAGGTCGCCGTCGCACGCTGTCATGACTACCATGACGTTCGGCTGGGCGCCGCCCTGGAGCGGCTCTGGGAGTACTTGCGAGTAGACCAACTGGGGCGGCCGGGACTCACCGTTCAAGCCGCCAATCTCAAGTTCCTTGCCGTTCTGGCCGGCGGGGTGGCCGATGGTTCCTGCGCGAACCGCTTCGATCCGGCCATTGCCGCTTACCTGCTTGACCCGGCGCGTTTCGGCTACGAACCGGACTCGCTGGCCCGGGAGTACCTGGGGGAGGACGTGTACATCCCCCGGGCGGAGCCGGGCAGGCGGCAGTCGGTGACGGAGCCCGACCCGGGCGTGATCTTGCCCTTGCAGGTGGACATCTTGAGGCGTCTGGCCTCCGTGCTGGAACAACGTCTGGAGGAAGACGATCTCTGCCGGCTGTTTCGGGAAGTCGAGATGCCGCTCAGCCATGTGCTATCCGACATGGAGTTGGCGGGCGTGGGGGTGGACCGGACGGGTCTGGAAGCGATGGCGAGGGAACTGGGCGATCGCATCGACGAGACCCTTCGAGAGATTCACCGGCTTGCCGGACGCGCCTTCAACCCGAACTCGCCGCGCCAACTGGCCCAGCTGCTGTTCGAGGACATGGGGCTGCCCCCGGGGAAGAAGACGCCCGGCGGGGCGCCATCCACCGACGTCGAGGTCCTCGAAGAACTCGCAAGCCACCATCAGGTGGTAGCGAGGATCCTCGAACACCGCCAGCTTGTCAAGCTCAAGGGCACGTATGTTGACGGGTTACGGGCGCTGGTCAACCCCGCGACCGGTCGCGTCCATACCTGCTTTAACCAGACGGGCACGGCCACCGGACGGCTGTCGAGTTCCGAGCCTAACCTCCAGAACATACCGGTGCGGATGGAGTTGGGCAGACGCATCCGCAAGGTCTTCGTGCCGGCCAACCCCGGCCACCGCCTGCTGGCCGCGGACTACTCCCAGATCGAGCTGCGGATTCTCGCCCACCTCTCGGGCGATCCGGTGCTGATCGACGCTTTCCAGCAAGGCGAGGACATTCATGCGCGTACGGCGCAGGAGGTGTTCGGCGCCGTCACCCCCGAACTCCGAAATCGGGCCAAGGCGGTCAATTTCGGGCTGGTGTATGGGATGACGGACTACGGTCTGTCCCGAGATCTGGGAGTCACCGTCGGCGAGGCTGCCCGCTATATCGAGCAGTACTTCCAGCGCTACGGCAGAGTACAGGAGTACTTCGGCGAGGTCCTGGAACAGGCCCGCAGCCGGGGATACGTCACTTCGCTGCTCGGCCGGCGCCGCTACATCCCCGAACTACGCAGTTCCAATCGCCAGACCCGGAGCTTCGCCGAACGGGCGGCCCGCAACACGCCCATTCAGGGAAGCGCCGCCGACCTCATCAAGCTGGCCATGGTCAAGCTACATCGCGAACTCAAGGCCCGTAGCCTGCGCGGACGCATGATCTTGCAGGTCCACGACGAACTCCTTCTTGAAGCCCCTCCCGAGGAACTCACGGAAATCGCCGGACTTGCCCGCGAGGCCATGACCGGGGCCATGTGTCTCGCGGTACCGATCACCGTGGACTTCAAAGTCGGTGCTAACTGGTATGATCTCGAGATGCTGGAGGAAGCTTGAGCCATGCCCGAACTGCCGGAAGTGGAGACGATATGCCGTGGTCTCCGCCCCCGACTGGTCGGGCGAACCATCGTCTCGGTCCGGGTGCTTCGCCCCTTCATCGCCAACCGGTCGCCGGACGAGTTCACCCGGGATACGGTGGGCAGGACTATCGAAAGTATAGACCGTTACGGCAAATATATTGTGCTGAGGCTAGGGTCCACTTGCGGGTCTTTGCCGGCGGAACTGCTCTTCCATCTGATGATGGCGGGAAGGCTGCTTCACCGCCCGCCCGGGGCTGAGCCCCCAGGGGAAGTCGTCGCCCGCCACACGCACATCCTGTTCACCCTCGATGACCGGTCGGAGTTGGCCTGGGCCGACCTCCGGCACTTCGGCCGGGTCTACCTCGTTTTCGGCGGCGCTCGCGACGAGGCCCCCCGGGGGTTGCGAAGCCTGGGAACCGAGCCGCTCGCGGGCGGTTTCACGCCCGGCTATCTCGCTGCACGATTGCTTGCCCGCCGTACGCCTGTCAAGCAGGCGTTGCTCGACCAGCGGGTGGCGGCGGGGATGGGCAGTATCTATGCCGATGAAAGTCTGCACCGGGCGGGGCTCCACCCCGGCCGTCGGGCATGTTCGCTGACGGGGGACGAGGTCGTCGCCTTGTGGGCCGCGATCCAAGATACGCTCACCGAAGCCATAGCCTGTCGGGGAACGAGTGTCCAGAGCTATGTGGATGGCACAGGCAGGCCGGGCGAGTTCCAGCACCGGCTACGGGTATACGGCAGGGCAGGGCAGCTGTGTTTGCGCCCGGGCTGTAAGGCCGTGGTGGAGCGGTCCCGCCTGGGCGGCCGTTCCACCTACTTCTGCCCAATATGCCAGCCGGGAAGAACTGACGTTCGCAATCTTCGCCCGGATGAGGTATAATCGCACCGGGGGGTGCGCCATGCACAGCTTCCAGGCGCGGTTCGGGGAACGGGAACGAGCAAGGCAGGTCGCCCGGCAACTCGTCGACGAGTTCAAGGTGACGGGGGAAGTCAGCACCTCGCCGCTTGCCGGGGGCGGCTGGTTGTTGTGCGTGGACGCGGAGGCCAGTCTGCCCGAAGCCTGGCTGGCCGGATTACGGGAGTGTTCTTTGCCGCCTGCGACCCCGGGCGACGGCGACTGAGGGCATCCGAGACCCGGCCGCCGCCCGGAGGGGGCGGATGCTTCAGCGCAGCAGGCTACGGACTCGCTTGTACAGGATCACTACCAGCAGCCCGGTAAGGATTCCCTTTACCAGGTTGAACAGCATCGTCGTCCTGACCAGCCCGAGGAGCACGCCAGCCTCCAGTTGTCCGAGATAGAGGGGGATGAACAGGTAGTAGTTGGCCAGCCCCATGGTGATCACCAGGGCCAGGATGCCGGCCAGCAGCCCCAGCACCGCGCCGCTGAGGGTTCGCCGCCGCCAGTAGACCGCCGTTGCCGTCCCCACGTAACTCAGGCTGGCCACCAGGCTGGCCAGGGTACCGATCCACCCCGCCTCATCCTTGCCCGACAGGAAGAACAGGACGCTGCGGACTAGCACTACGGCCATGCCGGTCACCGGTCCCATGGCGAAACCCCCGATCAGGGCGGGGAGGTCTCCGGTGTCATACTGCAGGAAAACGGGAAATCCGGGGAGATGGGTCTCCAGGTACATGAGTACGAAGGCCACCGCGCCGAGGGCGCCCACCCGAGCCAGGACGACTGCTCGCGCGCGGCTCTGGACCGCACTACCGATCAGGTTCACTTGCACTCCCTCCCAGGTCGATACTTGCCGGGAAGACAACCCCCGGAAGGGGGCCTTCCGGGGGTAACCGTCGCAGCATGCCTTCTCCCATCCAGACTATACTGTCGGCTCCGGATTCTCACCGGGTCCTGCCTTGCGGCTCGCGGGCTCGTCCCTGCCGGGACATCACCGCCGGTCGGGAATTGGGCGACCGTCCGCCCTCACCCTGCCCCGAAGGAATGGCCATCCCTTTTCAGTTGGAGGGTTATCAACCAGACGTCGCCGTGATTATAGCATGGTTGCCTGACCGCAGGCAACCGGCATGTTTTCCCCTTGTGAACGGCATGTTTTCCCCTGCATGTTTTCCCCGTGAAGTTTCCCCGTTGACCGGCATCGCCGAAGCCGGTTAGAATGGGCGCGTCGAGGAGGCTGGGCATGTTCCTGGTGGGCTTGACCGGCGGCATCGCCAGCGGGAAAAGCACGGTGGCCGACATGTTACGGCAGTTGGGCGCCGTGGTGCTGGATGCCGATCAGGTGGCGCGAGACTCGGCCGAAAGCCTGCTACCCGATCTCGTCCGCGAGTTCGGCGACGGCATGCTGGTGGCGGACGGGACACTTCATCGCAGTCGCCTGGCCGAGAGGATATTCCGCGATGCGGCAGCCCGCCGCCGTCTCGATACCATCACCCACCCCCACATCCTCCGGCGCTTGCGAGAGGAACTCGAACAGTTCGAGCGCGAGGGGACCTGGGCCGTGGTGCTGGTGGTCCCCCTCCTGGTGGAAGCGGGGATGACGGCCCTGGTAGACCGGGTATGGGTGGTGGCATGCAGTCCCGAATCCCAGCTTCAGAGGATGGCTCATCGCGATGGGCTGAGCCGTGAGCAGGCGGCCCTGAGGCTGGCCGCTCAGGCGCCTCTTGCCGAGAAGTTGCGGGTGGCCGACGCGGTGATCGACAACGAGGGCTCGCGGGCCGAGACCGGCAAGCAGGTTGCCGCCAGGTGGTTAGCGCTCGAACAGGAGTGCCCACGGGGGGTGGCCTTCGCGCGCTGGGCACAGTCAGAGTTCGCTGAATGAAGAAGAGGGCGTGAAAGTCATCCGCCGATCGGCCGGGTGCGGGAGCGGGCGCGGCGGAAGGGCTGGGCGATCGGGTCGGAGAGGACTTTTTTCCCGTGCGGTCCATCCCCTACGGCGAGACTCGACGCTTCGTCGTGGCGGTCCTCCGGGACGCGGGACGCTACCGGTTGCTTCACGGCCGCCAACTGGAATGACCCCTCGGCTGGCCGGTGGCAGCGATTCCCCGGGGTGACCCTGGTGCCCCTTGGCAGATGCGCTCCCATCTGCTAAGATGATGGCGGTACCAGCAACCCTGACGCAAGTCCTCAGTGCCGAAGTGGTGGAACTGGCAGACACGCGGTGTTCAGGGCGCCGTGGGCGTAACGCCCGTGTGGGTTCAAATCCCACCTTCGGCACCAGATATTCACGAGTCGGGATGGCGGAACTGGCAGACGCGTACGTTTGAGGGGCGTATGGGGAAACCCGTGGGGGTTCAAGTCCCCCTCCCGACACCAGATCAGGATAAGGGTCCGCCAGCCGGGCGGACCCTCGACTTGTCATCCTGGTCCGAATCTTTGACAAGTCTTTGACCAAAAACTCTTGCCTCAGTCCTCAACTTGCGGTAAACTAACCGGAACACCTCATCGCCTCCGCCCCTGCGGGAGGTGTTCCCGGAGACGCGCCTCGCGCGGTTCTCGGGGCTTGCTGTCGGCCATTGGGCCGGGTGGTAGCCTTGGGCGTGCGCTCCGGAGGGTATCGCAGTGGCACGGCGACTGGCAGCCTCCGCCTCCTGCCTTGTCGGCCTGATGCTGGTCCTGCAAGTGATGACCGGGGTGACAGTTGCTGCTTCTGGTCAGGTCAGCGTAGGTTTCAGCGTGGTCCCCTACCTCTCGATGGATCTTGCACCCCGGGCCGATCGGGTGGCGATCACCATCCGTTCCAGCACTCCCTGGGAAGTGACCATTGATTGCGTCGAGTCGGGCGTCGAGCGCCATCAATGGTCGGGCCCTCATGCCCACTCGTCGCAAGGGATGACCTTCCCGGCAGGGCAGAGGGGAGGCAAGTGGGGGTCCACCGCCACCCCCCGGTAACGCGCCAACTGGGCCAAGGGAGCGGAGGCAAGAGACCGCCGCCAAAGAACAGCCAGGCGGCCAGCAGGGTGAGGATGACGTTGGTGGTCTGGCCAACCAGGCACAGGGTCACCGGCTTTCCTCCCCGTACCGTTGCTACCAGGTCGCGCTCGCGTGCTTGCAGACCGGTCGATACGAACGCCATGCAGAAGGGCCAGTCCCGTAACCGACCGGTTGTCCGGATGATACCTCCTACCGCCTCATCGCCCATTCCCGGTATTGGGAGAAACGAGAACACCCGATTGCTATGGGCGCAGACGATGGCAACCTATGCCGGAGGGCGGAGAGGGGGAACCACCATCAGCGGCGAGTCAAGCGTGTCAGCACCCGCGACAGCTCGCGAACTTCCTCGGGGTCGAGGTCCCCTTCGGCGAGTTCTTTCGCCAGGACGAGATAGGGGAGGCTGGACTCCCGGGCAACGAACGCCTGCAGGTCGGTCGGCAGGGGTTGCAGGGCGGGTTTGTCCCGTACCAGGAAATCGATGGACACGGCAAAGAAGTCGGCCAGCCGGGAGAGAGTGTCAAGATCCGGGGTTCGCCGCCCGCTCTCGTACATCGAGATCGTGCTGGATGCGAAGCCGAAGACCGCCGCGAGCTGACGCTGGGTTAGTCCGCGCTGGTGACGCAGATCCTTCAGGCGCTGGGTGAATCCCAAGCAAGTCCTCCCGGCTTCGTGCTAGACCGATCCTATCACCGGCCGGGAAGGGCAGCCAGGAAGCACACGAAATGTAAGCAAGCGTTCGACATCCCCGTTGAACGCTCACGTTACGTGAATTACACTGGTTGGGGGTGACCTGTTGAGCCGTGTCCTTCACGTATCCGAGTTCGTGCGCTGTCGGCACTGTCGTCGCTTGCGGCCCCGCGCTCTCACCAATCAGTCCTTTTGCCGATCGTGCTGGGGGCAGTTGAGCGCTCGGCTGGAGCGCCGCCTGGAAGAGGTCAAGGGTTCCTTCCTCGAGGCAAAGGGAAGGGGACCGGCAAGTCGGTGCTCGCCGGTCCCCCCGGGTTCAGAAGCTAGGGCCTGACCACGGTGATGGGGCCCGACGTCCACGTATCCCAGTGGGCGGGATTGTCGTCATCGCCCAGGGGGCGCAACGCCGACAAAGCCAGTACGTAAGTGCCGGCGGGAACGGAGCGCCCGCGCCGGCCGGTTCCGTCCCACTCGAACGCGAAGAACGCAGTTGCCGTGGAGTTCCGCCCCACGTAGTCGAGGTCGAGCACGCGTCCCCAGTTGCGGCCGGTGGCCGCGTCGCGAACTTCAATCCGCAGTTTCCGTGCCTGGCGGGCGAGGTTGTAGAGGATATAAGCGCGTTCGCCGGCGGCAGGGTTGATGGTGAGGCTGGGAACTCGGAAATACGAGGCGCCTTCCAGTCGGGCCAGCCACGGGAAGTGGTGGGGAGCGCCCGTCCCCAGGGCCGGTTGCGCCTGGTAGTCGCCAAGAAAGCCGAGATAGGGCACGGATAGTGCCGGCCCGCCGTTGTCCGGGGTAAACCGGATATACCCGCCGAACAACCACTCGCCGGCCACTGCCGGGGGAGTGATGGTCACCATCACCGACTCTTCGTCATCGGGGGCCAGCGTGATCGAGGTGGGGAAAGAGGCGGTGGCGGCGACGGTCGTCAGGCCGGGAGTGAGTATGCGATGATCGGTCGCCAGGGTAGGCACATGGGACAGCGTGTAGGTGACCGGGTGTTTCCCCTCGTTCTCCAACTCGAGGGTGAAGGTGACCGGCCCGGCCACCTCGCCCAGCGATACCTTGGCCGGCGCCACCGTGGCCCCTGCCGTCAGCGCTGCCAGGACATCGAGCATGCCCGCCCCTTGCCGGTGTACCGGCAACAGGAAGGGCCTGTCAAGCCGCCACAGGCGAGGCGAAGCGGTGTTGAGCAGCGCCTTACCCACCGCCCGGGGCCGCAGCCGCGGGTTGGCCTCCAGGAGGAGCGCAGCGGCGCCCGCCACGTGGGGTGCGGACATGCTGGTGCCGCTGGCCGACATGTAGCCACCCAGGGCCACCGGCCAGGTGGAGTAGATGAATCCGCCGGGCGCGCCGAGGTCCGGCTTCAGGGTCAGATCGGGCGCGGGGCCCCACGACGAGAAGTCCGAGATGAGCCCGCCCGTCGGCACGGGGAAGGGGAGTTCCTCGGCCGTCCAGGTGAGGCGCACGGGACCCGCCGCCAGCAAGGTCTTGATCTTGTCGCCGTCGGCTTGGCTGATGCTGATGGTAGGCAGCCAGTTGCCCGGCGTTGCCAGCGTGCCGCGGAACATTCCGGGAACGTTGTTGTACATGACGGCGTAAGCGGCCCCGTGGGTCCGGGCCATCGTCACCTTGTGGGCGAAGGTGGCCCCGCCCCTGCGGATGAGGGCCACTCGCCCCGTCACATCGCGACCGGCGTAGTCGGCCGCGGTGTTGCCCAGTCCCACATGGACCACTTCCGGGCTGAGCCCGCTGGTGGGTATGGGCGGCGAGAAGGTCATGGGCGAGTAACCCACGGGGGTGCCATCAGGCAAGCGAAACACGGGATGCATGCCATGAGTGTTGTCGAAGCTTGCGACCGACAGCACCTGGCTGCCGAGGGACGGCGAACCTCCGGCGAACAGCCCCTGAGGGCCGTTGTTGCCCTGAGAGGCAACCACCACGATGCCCCGGCGTACGAGGCGGTCCGACGCCACGGCCGTCGGATGCTGCGGCCACTGGAAGGCAGCCCCCAGGCTCATGTTGACGATGTCCGCCCCCTTGTCATGGGCCATCTCCAGGGCGGCCAAGATCACATCGGTCGTGGTAGGGCCGGTTCGCCCGAACACCTTGAGGGCGAGGAAGCTTACTCCCGGCGCCACGCCCCGCAGACGGCCATCAGCGCCGATGATGCCGGCGACATGGGTGCCGTGACCGTTGGGATCCATGGGATCAGGGTCGGGGACCGGCGTCCTCCTGGCGGGGTCGCCGGCATCGAAATCGTCGCCCACGAAGTCCCAACCACCTACAACGCGCTTGCCCCATGCCCCACCCAGGTCGGGATGGGTGTAGTCGATGCCGGTGTCGATGACCGCGACCAGGACGCCTCTGCCGTCATAGCCGAGTTCCTGATGCGCCCCGATGGCGTTGATCATGTCGAGGCTGGTAGCGAGCTGAGGCATGGGCACCTGCTCGACAGGCCACACCGCCCGGACTCCGGGCAGTTCGGCCAGGGCGCCGATCTCCGAACTGGGGATCTCGAGGGAGAATCCGTTGAACAGAGAACGATAACGAAAACGTTCTTTGCCCCTGAGTTGAGCCCGCGAACTCTCGCGGCGGAAGGCGGCGTGTTCGGCATCGAGGGCGGTAATGGAACCCCCTTCACTGAGGGACGACCCGGTCAACTCGACGAAGACCAGTTCCCCCCCCTCGCGGTTTGACCGGCTAACCCACGGGGTCTCGGCCAGCGCCGGCGCGATCAAGGTCATGATCAGCGCTACGGCAAGGAACAGGGACAATCGTGCCCGCAACAAATAGAACCCTCCTCCCGATTCGGGGTCGGTGGGCAGGGTTCAACTCGGTCCCAGGAGATTCCTGCCGCCTGGCGGAAAGTTCCGACCGCAATTCGCCCAACAGGCGCGCAGCACCTTGCCCGGTCGAGCGCCCGTGGGGGCACCGTCCTCTGCGGCGATCACGCCGTTCACCACCACGAGGTTCACGCCCAGGGGATGGCGGCAGGGGTCTGCGAAACCCGCGGTTGCCTCGATGATTTCCGGATCGAACAGCACCAGGTCGGCCATGCGTCCCGGCGCTATCCGCCCCCGGTCGTCAAGACCTAGCCGGGCAGCAGGCATACCCGTGAGTTTGTGTACCGCGGCCTCGAGCGCGAGCACTTTCATTTCCCGGACGTAGTGGCCGAGTACGCGGACAAAGGTACCATACGATCGGGGATGCGGCTTGCCCCAGGCGGGGTCGGCGGCGAGCGAACTGCCGTCCGAACCGATCATCACCACGGGGTGGCGCATGACCAGCCGCACATCGTCTTCGGACATGCCGAAATGCACTACCTGCGCCGTCCCTCCCTCGGCCAGCACCAGGTCAAGCACGGCATCCACCGGATCGGTCCCCGTCAACTCCGCTACCTCTTGCACGGTGCGTCCTTCCCATTCCCGCCGTCCCCGCACGCAAGCCAGGAGGATCAGTGACCAGTCGGCCGTTTCCCCCGCCTCGGCCACCGGTCGGCGCACTTCCTCCCGGATACGGGGACGGACGAGGGGATCGGCAAGACGTTGCTGCAGCATCCGGGTGCCGCCCTCGCGCGCCCAGGCCGGCAAGTAGGCGCTCAGGTCGGTGCTGCTGGCCGTATAGGGGTACTGGTCCAGGGTGACGTCTATCCCCTGGGACCGTGCTTCGTCGACCATGGCCAGCGTCCGGGCCACCTTGCCCCAGTTGGGTCGACCGGATGCCTTGTGGTGGGCGATATGAACCGGTCCTCGCGCGCGCCGCCCCACCGCTATCGCCTCGGCTACGGCCTGCTCGAGCGTATCCCCCTCGCCGCGGATGTGGCTGGCATAGAGCCTGCCCCGCCGGTAAGCGATGGCCGCCAGGTACTCGAGTTCTGACGGCGGGGCATAGCAGCCCGGGGCATAGATCAGGCCGCTCGACAGGCCCATCGCCCCCGCCTCCAGGGCCCCCTCGAGCATCCGGCCCATCGTCGCCAGCTCAAAAGGGTTGGCGGGGCGATCCACCGAACCTATCACCGCTTCCCTGAGCGTGCCGTGGCCCACGTGGCAGCCGTAGTTGACGGCTATGCCGTGCTCGCCGAGGGCGGTAAGGTATCGGTCCACGCTGTGAAGACCCCACGGCACGTCCTCCGGGCGGGGGTGTTCGGCGCGGACTTGCTCTTCCATATCGGGGTTGAGCGGCGCCGCCGACCACCCGCAGTTTCCTCCGACCTCGGTGGTCACTCCTTGCAGCAGCTTGCTTTGAGCCAGGGGAAAAGAGAAGAGGCTGAGGTCGGAATGGCCGTGGATGTCGATGAACCCTGGAGACAACACGCGATCCGCGGCGTCTATCCTGCGCCGGGCGGCATGGCGCCCGCCGGGCGGCGCAACCATCGCGATGCGGCCGGCTTCTACCCCCACGTCGGCTCGAAACCAGGGATTACCGGTGCCGTCCACCACTCGCGCACCGGCGATCAGGAGGTCAAGGGTCATCCGGCATCCACCTCATCGGGGAATATGGGACGTGACCGGCATTGCCCCCGTGCACTTCGTCCGCGCCCGCCCCATACCTGCCGGCGCAATCGGGCGCCGCAACTCGGATGTTTGCCGAACGTTCCCCTGTTGTGATAAACTGAACACGGTGCGGAAGAGGGCCAATAGCTGCGAATACTGTGAATAATCCGACCCAAGGGTCGGATCTCAATCCCGGGCAAGGAGGTAGACAGCTTGATCCTGATTGGCGAGAACGTTCAAATCCTCGCCAAGGTGGTGTCCGAAGCGATTCAGAATCGGGACGCCCGTCCCCTGCAGGACCTGGCGGTCAAGCAGGCGGAAGCGGGCGTTCATTACCTGGATCTGAACATCGGCCCAGCCCGCAAGCAGCCGGAGGAGACCATGGGCTGGCTGGTGGACAAGATCCAGGAAGTGGTGGACACCCCCTTGTGCCTGGACACCACCAACCCGGTGGCGATGGAGGCCGGGTTGGCGAAGTGCAGGCGGCGGGCGCTCATCAACTCGGCCAACGGCACCGCCGCCAGCCGCGAGAAGATGATGCCGCTTGCCCGGAAGTACGATGCGGACATCATCGTGTCCGTCCTCAACGATGCCGGCATCCCCCATGATGCCGCCTCCCGCGCCGAATCCATCCTCGAGACGGTCGAGTATGCCAACGGGCTTGGCATCCCGAGCGGCGACATCTGGGTGGATCCGATCATGATGCCGGTGGCGGTCGCCCAGCCGCAAGCGGTGGAAGTGCTGGAGTTCCTGAAAATGCTGCCCGAACTGGTCCCCGGCGCCCGATCCACCGTCGGGCTGTCTAACCTGTCCAATGGGGTACCCACGCGCTTGCGCCCGTTCCTCAACCGGGTGATGCTGGTGATGGCGCAACGGGTGGGCCTGACCTCGGCTATCGTCGACAGCTTCGACCGCGATCTCATCGGCCTGGCCGGCGGCAAGCCGCGACAGATGGTTGACCTCGTGTATCGGGCCATGGACGGGGAGACCGTCGACCTGGCATCGCTCTCTCCCGAGGCGCGGGACCTGTACAAGACGACCAGGGTCCTGCTGGGCCATGAGCTGTTTTCATCCTCCTGGCTGGAACTATGATGAGAGGGATGGTGGCCGATGCTTGAGGGTTTGCGGGAGACTTACCCCGGGACGATCAACGCGGTCAGGTTCGGCCGGGGCGGAAAAGGACCCGAACTGGGTGGACACAACTCGCTTCCTTTCCACGACTTCGAGGCCACCCGGCCGGGCCGCCCCTGGCTTGCCCTCGAGGTCGTGGACGGTGAACCCGAAGACTGGACGGCGCCCGTTCTCAAGCCGTATGGCGACGCGGTGGCCTCGCCCGCCCGCTGGGCGGCCAGGAGCGCCCGTGAGTACGGCCCGGACATGATCTTCCTTACGCTGAACAGCATCGAACAGGGATCTGCTTTCGCCGAGATAGCCGCCCGGGTCGCCGCGACCGTCCAGGCGGTCGACATCCCCCTGGCCGTTTACGGTTCGGGAGATAGAGACCGCGATGTACCCGCACTGACCGCCGTGGCCGAGGCCTGCCGGGGAACCCCCCTCCTTTTAGGACCGGTAACCCGGGACGCTCACAAGGAACTGGCGGAAGTGGCCCGAGACCTGGGCCATGCGGTCATCGCCCAGTCGCCCATGGATGTGAACCTCGCCAAGGATTTGAACATCCGTCTCACCAAGATCCTGCCCGCCGACCGGATCGTGATCGATCCCCTCACGTCGTCGCTGGGATATGGACTGGAGTACTCGTACTCCACCATGGAGCGCATCCGCCTGGCGGCGATCGTCCACGACGATCGGATGCTGCAAATGCCCATCATCGGCAGGGTGGGCAAGGAAGTATGGAAGACCAAGGAAGCTGCCCAGGACACGACGAGGGGAGTATGGTGGGAGGCTTTCACCGCCGCCACCTTGCTGCTGGCCGGGGCGGACCTGGTGACCCTGCGCCATCCGGATAGCATTGCTCTCGTCAAGACGATGATGCGCTAACCTCGCGGCTTGGGGAGGGAACGGGTTAGATGACCGGAGGCAAGCTCAAAGACGAAGTCGTGCGGACGACCATCAGGGCCGAGGACGACTGGGAACCGATCGGCCCCACGCCCATGCCGTCCGTGACCGACCTCAGGAACTGGGACCTGCGCCTGCTAGATAGCTACGAGCCGTTTTACGCGCCTTTCTGCGACCTCTGCTGTCTCTGCACCTACGGCAAGTGCGACCTCACGGCCGACCGCAAGGGTGCTTGCGGCCTCGACATGGCCTCGCAGCAGGCCCGGATGATCCTGCTGAAGTGCCTCATGGGTACCGCCGCCCACGGCGCCCATGCGCGACACATGGTGGATTTCCTGATCGAAAAGTACGGTCCCGAGCACCCCATTGACCTCGGGGGTCAGGTGAACGTCGAATCGCCCATCATCCGCACCGTCCTCGGCCTCAAACCCCAAACACTGGCCGACCTGCGCAAGGCCGTCGAGTACGTGGAGGGCGAAGTCATCCATCTCCTGTCGGCCACCCATACGGGCCAGGAAGGCGACCACCGCGACTTCGAGTCCAAGGCGTTCCACGCGGGCATGATCGACCACGTGGCCCTGGAAGCGGCCGACATCGCCCAGATCGTCGGTTTTGGCTACCCGACCTCGGTGGCCGACACGCCGCTGGTGGAGATCGGCTGGGGCGCCATCGACAAGACCAGGCCGGTGATCGTCGTCATCGGCCACAATGCCATCACCAGTAACGCCATAGTCGATTACCTGAAAGAGAAGGGACTTTATGATAAAGTCGAGGTGGCAGGCATCTGCTGTACCGCCCTCGACGTCACCCGCTACGCCTCATTCGCCAAGGTGGTTGGCCCCCTCTCGCAGCAGCGCTTCTTCCTCAAGACCGGCATCGCCGACGTGATCGTCACCGACGAGCAATGCGTGCTGACGGACATTCCCGACCTGGCGAAGCAGACCGGGTCAGCCCTGATCGCCTGCTCCGACAAGATCTGCTACGGTCTCCCCAACCGTTCCGAAGAGGAAGTGGAGGCGGTTCTGGCCCATGTCCTCGAGGAAGGCGAGGGAGTGTTGCTGCTGGATCCGAAGAAGGCTGCGGAGGTGGCGGTGAAGGCCGCCCTCGCGCTGGCGCCCCGCCGCGACAAGTCCTTGCTGAGCACTGAAGATGCGGCGAAGCTGGCGGCCAAGTGCCGGGGCACTTGCGAGCTGTGCAACCAGGCCTGCCCCAACCTGCTCACCGTGAGCGTCGCGGTGAACGCCATGCGCCAAGGGGACCCGGCGCCCATCGGCCGGCTGTTCCTGCGGTGCATTGGCTGCGGGGCCTGCGAACAGGCGTGTCCCCACCACATCCCCGTGCAGCGGCTCATGCAGGCCGGCGCGGTCCAGGAAAAGTACAAGCTGCGCAGCGGGCGCGGCCCCATCCATGATGTGGAGATCCGCAAGGTCGGATCGCCCATCGTCCTCGGCACCATCCCCGGGGTCGTCCTGTTCGCCGGTTGCTCCAACTTTCCCGAGGACATCGACGATGTGGCCTGGCTCGCCGAGGAATTGGCCCGCCGCAAGTACATCGTGACCCTGTCGGGATGTTCCGCCATGGCCGCCGCCATGCGCAAGGACGCCGAAGGCAAGACCATCTACGAGAAGTACACCCCCGAGTTCGACGCCGGGTGCATAGTCAACGTCGGCTCGTGCGTGGCCAATGCCCACGTCGTGGGGGCGGCGATCAAGATCGCCAACATCTTCGCCTGCCTGCCTAACCGGGCCAACTTCGAGTTGATGGCGGACTATATCTTGAACCGCGTGGGCGCCTGCGGCGTGGTATGGGGGCCGTACTCCCAGAAGGCCCTGACCATCGGCACGGGCGCCGTGCGCTGGGGCATTCCCGTGGTGCTGGGACCGCACGGCTCGAAGTACAGCCGCCTGTTCATGAGCAAGAAGGAGCATGGCGACTGGCGGGTGATGGACGGCCGTACCCGGCAACTCGTCGACACGGGCGAGCCCACCCCCGAGCACATGATGATCACGGTCGAGAGCAAGGAGCGGGCGCTGTTGACCATCATCAAGCAGTGTTTCCGCCGCAACGACACCCCGCCGGGCCGGGCGATCAAGCTCAACAGCTACATCTCGGTCGCGAAGCAGGTTTTGAACAGCCTGCCGGATGACTTGCAGAACTTCGTGCGCACGGAACGGGACATCCCCATCGTCTACAAGCGCGAAGTCCTCGCCTATCTCAAGGAAGTGGGCTGGCAGCCCAAGCCGACGCTGTCACTGCCCACGGTCATCGGCACGTACGAGACCCGGGTTCCCATTGAGGCTACCGTCAAGGAACTCCCGAAGAAGTAGGAGGGAAGGTCATGGCTGCGGAAGTGCTGACTACCCCGTATTACCGGGTCAATGTGCTGACCGGCACGCGGGCGGCCCGGGTGGTCGATGACCCGGCGGAAGCCGCCAGGATCGTCGCCGGGGCCAAGAACCCGCTGTACGTGCTGGGGCCGGACGCGGTGCGCCTGTCGGCCGGCGACAAACTGCTGATCGATTACGCCCTGGATATCGCCGCCGCGCGCGATATGCCCATCTGTGCCACCGCCCACGTCAAGCGCAAGCTGGTCGAGTACGGCAAGAAGCCCGACTCGACCTATGATATCATCGAGATCGTGCATTTCCTGAAGATGCCTGACTGGAAAGGCGTGCGCGGCGAGGGTCAGCACGACCTGGTGTTGTTTTCGGGCGTGCGCTGTGATCTTGCCGAGCGGGGGCTGTCCACGCTGAAGCACTTCGCGCCCCATCTGCGCACCTTTGCCATATGCCGGCGGGGCCACCCCAATGCCGACTACACCGTGCCGGTGACCGCGCGCGGCGACCGCTGGACCGAGTATCTTCAAGGACTGGTGGCGGCGCTCGGCTGACCATTGGGTAGCGACGATAGAGGAGGATGGTCATGTACGTAGTGGATGTTGGCCCGCAGTACGAGGGGGAGCGCATCCGCCGGGGCGATTACCATGTCGAGTTCGGCGGCCCCGAAGTCCCGCGCAAGGGAGAACTGGTTACCGTCCGTCCCGCCGCCGAGGTCGAGCACGATCACATCACCGTGACCGGCCCGGACATCAAGGACATGCCGCCGGACTCGGCCCAGCCGCTGTTCATCAAGATTGACGTGGCGGGAGAGCAGCTTGACAAGGACCTGGAAGCGGTGGTCGAGCGCCGCATCCATCAGTACATCAACTACATCGAAGGCGCTTTCCACATGGGGCAACGCAACGAGATCTGGATCCGCATCCACAAGAACTCGGTGAAGAAGGGACTCGAGTCCCTGACCCACATCGGCCGCATCCTGATCGATCTGTTCACGGCGGAACTGCCGGTGATCGAGAAGATGTCGGTCGAGTTCTACACCGAGCCCCAGAAGGTCAAGAGCCTGGTCGAGAGCGCCATGAAAGTATACCGGGAGCGGGACGAGAAGGTGCTCGGCCTCAAGGAAGAGGACGTCGAGGAATTCTACGGTTGCGTCCTGTGCCAGAGCTTCGCGCCCACCCACGTGTGCATCATCACCCCCGAGCGGGTGTCGCTGTGCGGCGCCATCAACTGGTTCGACGGGCGAGCCGCCACCAAGGTTGACCCGGAAGGGGCGCAGTTCGTGGTGCCCAAGGGCCAGCTCATCGATGAACAAAACGTCAGCTACGATGCAGTCAACGAGATCGTGGCCTCCAAGTCGATGGGGGAGAGCACGGTATTCAGCCTGCACAGCGCCCTGGAGAACCCCCATACTTCCTGCGGCTGCTTCGAGGCGATCGTGTTCTACATCCCCGAGGTCGACGGCTTTGGCATCGTCAACCGCGACTTCGTCGGCCCCACCGTCATCGGCGAGCCTTTCTCGTCATTGGCCGGACTGGCCAGCGGCGGCAAGCAGAACGCCGGTTACCTCGGAATGGGGGTGCAGTATCTCAGGTCTCCCAAGTTCCTCAAGGGGGACGGGGGCTACAACCGGGTGGCCTGGCTCACGTCGTCGCTGAAGGAAGTGGCCAAGGAAGTGGCGCCCAGGGGCGCGCTCGAAGCCATCGCCACCGAGAAGGACGTTCAAAGTGTCGAAGAACTGGTCGGGTTCCGCCAGCGAGCGGGCCGGCTTTAATCTTAGTTCAGGAGGAGAAGCCGATGGCCCTCAAAGCCGCGGACATCCAGAAGCGGCTCCCCGATGGCGGCAAGAAGAACTGCAAGGAGTGCGGGCTGGCCAATTGCTTCGCCTTCGCCATGAAACTGGCTTCGGGCGCGATCGGTCTCGACCGCTGTCCTCACCTCGACCCGGCCACCCGCGCCGAGCTGGCAGAGGCCATGCTGCCGCCCATCCGCCGGATCGCCATCGGTCAGGGCGAACGCCAGGTGGTGATCGGCGAGGAAGAAGTGCTTCACCGACACCAGAAGACCTTCTTGCGCCCGCCCGGACTGGGCTTGCTGCTGGCCGACACCGAGCCCCCCGATCGCCGGGCCGCTAAGCTCAAGTGCCTGAGTCAGTGGCAAATGGAGCGCCTGGCCCGCACATCGCGTTTTGACCTCGCCGCCCTGGCTTCGGCCAGTGGCAACCGTGAGCAGTACCTGCAACTCCTCCGGGAGGTACTCGATCAGACCCGGGTGGGCATCATCTTGCTGGCGGAAGAGCCCGGGGTCCTGCTGGCTGCTTACCAGGCGAGCAAGGCCCGGCGCCCCGTGGTGTGCGTGACGGCCGCCAATGCCGACCAGGTGCTGCCCGCGCTGGACGGGGATACGGTGGTATGCGTGCGCGCGCCCGACGTCGAGGCGCTCGCCGCCCTGTCCACCCGCGTGCAGGCGGCAGGCCTGTCCGACATCATCCTGGGCACCGAGGCCGGGAGCTTGTCAGACCTGGTTCGGGACCAGACGCTCATCCGGCGGGCCGCGCTCGTCAAGAAGTATCGTCCGCTGGGCTATCCCACCGCCGTGTTCCCCGGGGCTTGCGGCGATACTTCGCCCGTGGTGCTGGCGGCGGCGATCCCGAAGTATGGCGGGGTTATCATCCTGAACGAGATGGACGAGGCACGCTTCCAGGCCTTCCTCACCCTGCGCCAGGACATGTACACCGACCCCCGCGTTCCGCCCACGGTTGAGAGCAAGGTGTACGAGTTCAACCGGCCGGGTAGGGATGCCAGCGTGCTGGTGACCACCAACTTTGCCCTCACTTACTACGCGGTGGCGGGCGAGGTGGAGAACAGCAGGCAGGCGGCATATCTGGTAGTGCTGGACACCGGGGGGCTGTGCGTGCTTGCCTCGTGGTCGGCGGGCAAGCTGGGGGCGGAAGCGATCGCGGAGATGGTGCGCAAGCACGATGTGGCCTCGCGCGTCGACCGACCGCAACTGGTCATTCCCGGGCTCGTGGCGCGACTGAAGGGCGAGGTGGAAGACGAGTTGCAGGGCTGGCAGGTGGTGGTAGGGCCCCGCGAGGCGAGCGAGATCCCTGCTTTCCTGCCCGAACTGCTCAGAAGACGACACGCAAACTGAAGGAGCGAGAGGGCACCGTGAATATTGCGCTGCTCTATAGCGGAGCTTACGGGCTGAAAGTCCTACGCCACCTGCGGGACGAAGCCGGTTTTTGCACTGGCTGCGAGGTATGCGTGAACTGCCGGGCCGATCATGACCTTGACTTCAGCCGAGACCTGGCCTGTGTCTGGGAGCAACCGGGGGGGCTGCCGTCGATGATCGAGGACCCCGAGCGCTACCTGCCGGCCGACGCCCACCTGGCGGGGGTCCATAGCGTGGTGGCCATCAACGTGCACCAGGATCTCTTGCTGGCACTGGTCGACCAGGCTGCCCGGGTGGGGGCCAAGGCGCTGATTGCCCCCGTCGAGGACCCGGCGTGGATCCGGCCCGGGATGGCCAACCAGACGGCGCGCCGCGCCCGCGAACTAGGCCTGGAGGCCGCCTTTCCCAGGCCTTTCTGTGCCCTGGGCGAAGACGCTTCGACCCCTGCCGTCAACGCGTTTCTCCGCCACTTCCGCATCGGCTATCCCCAGGTTCGGGTGACCATTCGTGGCGACCGGATGCACAAGGTCGAGGTCATGCGGAGTTCGCCGTGCGGCTGCGCTTACTTCATGGCGCGCAACCTGGAGGGGAAACCGGTCGACGAACACCTCATCGAAGTCCTCGCTCAGGCCTGGCATAGCTATCCTTGCATTGCCAGCATGGCCATGGACCCGCAACTGAAGGACACGATCTTGCACCGGGGAGGCTACATCCATCGCGAAGCGGTGCTGAAAGGGATGCCACAGGCCCCTCGCGAATAGCAGCGGCACATCTTCCGTGTGGGGCGCCGCCGGATGCGGGAGGTGACGGCAAGATGACCGATTACACCGTCCTGGTGGGAGGGGCAGCCGGTCAGGGAGTGGAGACCCTGGCCGGGCTGACCGAGAAGGCGTTCCACCGGCATGGCCTCGCCGTATTCGGGGTCAGGGACTACATGTCCCGGATTCGCGGCGGCCACAACTTTGCCCAGGTAAGGGTCGCCAACCGCGCGGTGTACGGCCCTCGCCGGGGCGTCGACCTGATCGTCGCCCTGAACGAGGAGACGGTGCGCCTGCATCGCGACCGGCTCACCGAAAACGGCAAGATCTTCTGCGATGCCGGGTCGGGAGTGACCGACCCGGTCGCCGTTCTCTTGCCGCTCGAACAAACCGCTCGCGCGCTCGGGGACCCCCGCACAGCCGGCACTCTGGCCCTGGGAGCCGTGGCGGCCTATTTCGGACTGAACATGGCGATAGTCGAGGCCACCCTGGCCGAGCGGTTTGCCGGGGACACGTTGGCCGTCAACCTCCAGGCGCTGCGTCAAGCGGGAGAGTGGGTGACGCGGCACTTCACGTTGCCATTGCCGGTCGGGCCCGAGCGCGACCGCATCCTCATCACCGGCAGCGAGGCGCTGGGACTGGGCGTGCTCGCCGCGGGCTGCACCTTCGCCGCCTGGTATCCCATGACGCCGGCGACGCCGCTGATGACCTTCCTCGCCGACCGGCAGGCCGAGGCGGGGATCGTGGTAGAGCAGGCAGAGGATGAGATCGCGGCCATCAACATGGCCAT
Source organism: Firmicutes bacterium UBA995 (assembly GCA_002291985.1). Taxonomy (GTDB): domain Bacteria; phylum Bacillota; class Sulfobacillia; order UBA995; family UBA995; genus UBA995. The sequence continues at coordinate 12,502 of DBBB01000137.1, read as the reverse complement.
CGGCGCCGCCTATGCCGGGGCTCGCGCCCTCTGCGCCACCTCGGGAGGCGGGTTTGCCCTCATGGTCGAGGGGCTCAGCCTGGCGGGGATGACCGAGACCCCGGTGGTCATCGCCCTGATGCAGCGGCCCGGTCCTGCGACCGGCTTTCCTACCCGCACGGAACAGGGCGACCTCGGCTTTGCCCTGAGTGCGGGGCATGGCGAATTCCCGCGACTGCTGACCGCCCTGCGCACTCCCGCCGACGCCTTCCGCCAGGCGGCCCGGGCCTTCAACCTCGCGGAGAAGTACCAGTTACCGGCGATCCTGCTGGGTGACCAGTTTCTGGCCGACTATGTCCAGTCGATATTGCCCCTGGATTTCGGCGCGCAATCCATCGACCGGCAGCTGGTCGACCCTGGCGAATTCCCCGCCAACCGGGAGTACCTGCGCTACGACCTCGCGGAAGGCGGCATCTCTCCCCGGCTGGTGCCGGGCAAGGCGCCCGGCCAGGTGGTGATGCTGACGAGCGATGAGCACACGCCCCGGGGCAACATCACGGAATCGGCGAGCGTGCGGACGGCTATGGTGAACAAGCGCATGGCCAAGCTGGCTCTGCTTCGCCAGGAGGTCGAGGAACCCGAATTCCTGGGGGAAGACGGCCCGGTGTTGTTCGTCGCCTGGGGCTCGGTTTACGGCCCGCTGCGCGAAGCGGTGGAGGCGCTCAACGGGGAAGGGCATCGGGTGGGGGCGCTGGTCTTCGGCGACCTGTGGCCGCTACCTACCGCCCGGCTGCAGGAGAAGGCCCCGGGCAGGTTGCTGGTGAACGTGGAACAGAACTCCTCGGGACAGTTGGCCCGTCTCCTTCGGCAGGAAGCGCTCATCGCCAGCGACCGGAGCCTGCTCAAGTACGACGGCCGGCCGTTCAGCGCCGACGATATCATCGCCTGGTCGCGCGAGGAGGTGCTCTGAGTGTCGTCACCGCGCCGCTTCGACACCACGGAAGAGCGGGCCTGGTGTCCGGGATGTGGCAATCACCTGCTCCTCGTCTGTCTCAAGGAGGCCTTGCACCAGCTCCACAAGCAGCCGCACGAGATCCTCATCTGTTCTGGCATCGGCCAGGCGGCCAAGCTGCCCCACTATATCAGGGCTAACTGCTTCAACGGACTGCACGGGCGGGCGTTGCCGGCGGCTTTCGCCGCCAAGGTAGTCAACCCCGCGCTGACGGTGATCGTGAGCACGGGCGACGGCGATTCGTATGGCGAAGGGGGCAATCACTTCCTTCACACCATCCGTCGCAACATCGACATCGCCCACTTCGTCCACAACAACGGCGTCTACGGCCTTACCAAGGGCCAAGCGTCGCCCACCATGGACCTGGGCCGCTCAACTCCCGGAGATCCTGCCGGGGTCCGCTCGGCGTCGCTCAACCCCCTGGCGCTCGCCATCAGCCAGGATGCGGGTTTCGTTGCTCGCGGCTTTACGGGAGAGCGGGAACAGCTGGTGGAGCTGATGAAAGCGGCGATCGAGTACCGGGGCTATGCCCTGCTCGACATCCTGCAGCCCTGTCCCGTGTATAATCGGGTCAATACGCTGCAGTGGTACAAACAGCGAGTGAGGCCGCTCGAATCGGGTCACGACCCGGCCGATCGGCCGGCGGCCTTCGCCGCGTCCCTGGCCTGGGGCGACGAGGGAATACCTCTCGGCATCATCTATCGCCACGAAAAGCCGACTTTCGCCGACCGGCTGTCCCACCTCGACCCGGCCGTACCCTTGGTCGACAAGCCCCTCGACCCCCTGGCGGCCCGGACCTTCATGACTCCCTTCTTCTAGTCGGTTCCCGCCAGTGCGACGGTTTCGCGCCCGCCGGGCCCCGGCCCCAGCTGCCGGTCGAGTGCCACAAGAGCCAGGGCGGCGACGGCGAGGGATGCGCCGCAGGCCAGCAACACGGTCGCAGGGGCGAGATAACGCACTCCCACGAAGCCGGCGATGCCCCCCGGCGGCAAACCCCACGTGCTTGGTGAAAAGGAAAGCCGCCTGCCACCAGTCCGCCCCGGCGATGGCAATGCCCATATCCGTCAGGTCGCCGGTGACGTGGGTGGTCCGGCCGAGGCTGACCTGGGAAGTGGTGCTATTCTGTAGTTCGGTGGTGAAAGTGAGTATCGCCGCTACCCCATAGCGCAGTGCCGTGTACGCATCCTTACTGCCGGAGGCGTCGCCTGCCCACACCAAGGCCGCCCCTCAGGTTGCAGGTCCCGCACCCCCGCAAAATCTTAAACGCCCCACAGAGCCATGGAAATTATCCGCCAAAGTTGCACGCCAATGATGATATTGAATGGGAAGGTTAACGCAAGTGCCATTGGGAGATAAACTGAAGGATTTGCTTCAGGAATTGCGATACGCATTGCTGCTGGCGCCGTGATGTAGGAGCATCCTCCGGCAATTGTAGCAAAGACAAAGGCATCTCCCCAGCCCACCATTCCCGGCATCAATGAGTGGATACCGAACACTCCAAGGATTCCAACCAATGCCCATATTTGAGGTAGTCCGAAAGCCACTAGTATTATCTTCCATAGATTAGCCCCAATTTCTTTTAGAGCCCCTATGTTCCTTCCAGCAGCCATTCCCATATCTAGCATGAATAAAGCCAATACTCCTCGGAACATACCATCAAAGAGAAGCATCGTCCTCCCCATCTCCCTTGGTGAGAACGTTTGGGATACTATTCCAATAAACAATGAGCAAACTAATAGCCATACCGCCATTCCGAAGATGCTGTGATGAAGGATTTTCTTGATATCTATTTTAATGCCCTCTCCAACAGCCTCTCTGGCAAGAGCCATCCTTCCCAAGATAATGGCAGTCACTAAAGAAGGACTATCCATAAAAGGATATATTACCGGCATCCACCCACCAAAGATGAGAGTACCGGAGGGTGCTGCTTCCTGGGCTGCGCTAGCAATTCCCACCCCTACGGCCAAGGTAACGGAACTGACTGCACCATAATGTCCTCCAGTCGCCCAGGCATCTGCTGTTTTCAGTCCAGCTCTCTTCAATATATTTCCCGTTGAGAAAGCAAAGAATGCCCCACAGATAATTGCCAGGACAGCCACAATAACAATAACCCCAAGTAAAGCGGGAGCTATTTCAAGGGCTTTGATCGCTTTCGCTCCACCACTTAAACCAATTGCTACCATCAAGAAGATTGCCAGCGCTTTACCCATCGCCGGCGGAATCTCCAAGTCGGACTTGACCAGAACAGTCAATATTCCCAATAGAAAGAACAAAATTACTGGGGCAAACATTCCGGCTAAAATAGTTTCGCCTATTCCCACTCCCATGGTTTATACCTCCACTTTGTGTGTCATTGTCAGGCACAAGGTGCCGAAACAATCTCTAGGGATTGCCACGCTTCGCTCGTAATAACAAGAGGGAAGCGGGGTATCGAACAAACAGTAGTCCTCGCTTCAACTATATTAGTAACTGTTCACCCCGTCCTGGTAAGAACCAGTAGTCGATTTCTTCTGCCCCCGCCGGAATTCCTCCTTGCCCCAAGTGTGGGTTCGCAATCTCATTTCTCGGATAGGTGAGCGACGGCCTGCAGGGAAGTATTCCCCGGCGCCATGCCGGAGCAACTCGCGGTATTCGCCGCTCCCGGCGAGGGAAGAGCGTGTGCGGTTCAAGGGGCGCGGGGTTGGAGGAATGGCTGGCCCGAAGCGGCACGCGGACCCACCGGCGACAGGGTCCCAGCAGTGCTCCACCTCCGCTATCGCCCGGGTGGAACTCAAGACCCAGCGGGGATCACCCCGTTGACTAAGCCGGACCATCCGGCAAGGAACAAGACCCAGCGCCGCGATAAGATCGCGAGCCCGGCCATGCCGGAGGAGACCGGCGTCATACGCAATTCCCCCTTGTGGGCTGTGACGGCCGCTCACCTCCGGCCGGTGAAGCGTGGCGGCCGTCATGCGGATGACTGCACCTTCTCAACCCGCACCGGGCATACCTTGGTGTTGGGCGTGGTACCGACCGCGTCGATGTGCTCGGCCGAGGTCAGGGCATTGGTCGGTTTCTCGCAGAAGTGAATGGGTTTGAACACCACTCCCCGCATCGTCCGTTCGCTGACTCGTGCCCGGGTGACCATGCTGGCCCTGCGGGACGACACCGTCACCTGGTCGCCATCGCCGATGCCTAGTTCGGCTGCGTCCTGCGCGTGCAGTTCCACGTAGTCTTCCGGGCACAGGTCGTTCAGCCCCGCGACCCGCCGGGTGATCACGTGGTGGAAGTGGTGCAGATTGCGTCCCGTGGTCATGACCAGCGGGTAATCGGCATCGGGCAATTCCGGGGACGGCGTGTAGGCCAGCGGCCAGAACTCCGCCTTGCCCACGCGGATGAACTCGCCCATGTGCAGCACCGGCGTTCCCGGATGATCGGGCGAGGCCACCGGCCAGCGCAACTCCTCCTGCTCGAGCCGGGCGTGGTTGATGCCGGCATAAGCGGGCACGAGGGAGGCGATCTCATCCATGACTGCCGCCGGGCTCGAGAAGTCAAAGCCGCGGTAGCCGAGCCGCCGGCCGATCTCGCAGATGATCTGCCAGTCCGGCCGCGCCTGTCCGGGCGGCTCCACCGCCTTGCGGACGAGCTGCACTCGCCGGTCGGTGGCGGTAAAAGTGCCGTCCTTCTCGGCGAAGCAGGCTGCGGGCAACACGACGTCCGCCTCCCGGGCGGTGTCGGTCAGGAAGATATCCTGGACCACCACGAACTCCGCCCCCTGGAGCGCCCGCTTCACCCCCTTGGAGTCGGCCACCGCGTTCGCCAGGTCGGCCCCGATGATGTACCAGAGTTTGATCTGGTTCTCGAGATCCCACATCTCCCCGGGGCCCCACCCCTTGGCCTTGGGGTGGAACTGTTTCACCGTGGACAGGCCGGGGAAATCGGGCAGCTCGTAGCCCCAACCCTTCTCAAACTTCTCCTTGCTCGACTTGAACTTGTCAAGGCGCGGGAACAGCTCGTAGCCCGGGCAGAACTGGTATCCCGGATACCAGGGCGGGGTTATGCCGAGGTCGGTCGCGCCCTGAACATTGTTGTGACCGCGCAGGGGCGCGATCCCTGCCCCGGGTTTGCCGTAGTTGCCGGTCATGAGGGCAAGATGGGCGAGCGCCCACACGTTGTCGTGTCCGTGACTGTGCTGGGTGATGCCCATCGACCAGAAGATGAGCCCGGGCTTGGTGGTGGCATAGAGCCGCGCCGTCTCGCGGATGAGTTCCGCGGACACGCCGGTAATCGCCTCCGCCTGTTCCAGGGTGAAGCCTCGCAACGATTCGGCGTAGGCCTCGAAATTGGTGGTCCGCTGGGCGATGAACTCCCGGTCGAGCAGCCCCTCTTCCAGGATCACCTTGGCCATGCCCATCAGCAGGGCGACGTCCGTGCCCGGACGCAGCGGCAAGCGGATATGTGGCAGGCGGCACAGGTCGATCTCGCAGGGGTTGGCGATGATCAGCTTTGTCCCGCGCCGCACCGCCTGGCGGATTTCCAGTCCTACAATGGGGTGGGCCTCGGTCGGGTTACAGCCAATCACCAGGTGGCAGGCGGCGTCCTTGATCTGCCAGACGGGAACGGTCATGGCCCCGCTGCCCGTAACGGGGATCAATCCCCGCACCGTGTTGGCATGACACAAGTGCGCTACCTGGGCAATGTTGTTAGTCCCCATGACTACCCGGGCGAACTTGGAGGCCAGATAGATCTCCTCGTTGGTGGTCTTGGGGCTGCCGAAAACGCCCGCCTGCCGGCCACGATAGCGGGCGAACCTTTCCGTGATCAACTCCAACGCTTCGTCCCAGGTACTTTCGACCAACTCGCCGTCCTTGCGTACCAGGGGGGTGGTCAACCGGTCGGGGTGGTTCACGAAATCCCAGCCGAAACGCCCTTTGACGCACAACCGTCCCTGGCTGGTGGAATGGCCGCGCTCGCCCCGGGCGCTGACGACCTTGCCTCCACGAGTGCCCAGGACCAGCCCGCACCCCGTGCCGCAGTATGGGCAGACGGTCGCGACTTCCCGGGCCGGCTTCTCGAAGCCGATAGGCAGGAGGGCCCCGGTCGGACACCGGACCACGCATTCCCCGCACGACTCGCACACCGACTCCTGCAGCGGCCGGTCACCGATCGCCGCCACGCGGGTGGCGTAGCCGCGGAAAGCGAAGTCAATGGCGGCCACGCCCTGCACCTCGTCGCAGGTGCGCACGCAGATGCCGCACAACACGCACTTGTTGTAGTCGCGCCGGATGAAGGGATGGGTCTCGTCCACTTCCTTGCGCAGGCGATGCGCACGCAAGGTTTCGTAGCGGTCGGGTTCGATGCCGACATACCGTGATACCGCGAGCAACTTGCAGCTATCAGCCTTGCCGCAGGCCAGGCAGTCGGCGTCGTGGTCGGCGACCAGAAGCTCCACCGCCGCCCGCCGCACCTTGTCCACGGCCGGGCTGCTGGTCTTGACCTGCATTCCCGGCGCCACCGCCGCCCGGCAAGACACCAGCAGTTGGCCCTCGACCTCCACCATGCATACGCGGCAGATACCTGCGGGCTTCAGGTCCGGGTGATGGCAGAGATGGGGGACATACATGCCATGGGCCAACGCCGCCTCGAGGATCGTTGTCTTCTCGGGGACCTGTACCGGGGAACCATCTATGGTCAGGCTAACCATCGTCACGGACATTCCTCTCCCTCGTGTGAATTACGCGTTGGCGGGGACCTGCCCCGGTTGCCGCTCCACGGCGGCGAACCGCTCCGGGCAGGCGTTCACGCACAGGCCGCACCGCGTGCAACGGTCCTGGTCGATGACGTGAATTTGTCGGCGCTCGCCGCGGATGGCGTCAACCGGGCACTCCTTGCTACACAGACCGCACCCCACGCATCGTTCCGGGGAGATGTAGTAGGAGATCAGCGCCTTGCACACCCGCGCCGGGCATGCCCGCTCATTAATGTGGGCCTCGTATTCGTCCCGGAAGTGGCGGATGGTGCTGAGCACGGGGTTGGGGGCGGACTGGCCCAGGCCGCATATCGAGCCCCGGGCTACCGCCTCGCTGAGTTCGAGTAGCAGGTCGATGTCGCCTGCTTTACCGCGCCCCTCGGTGATGGCGGTCAACGTGGACAGCATCTGCACCGTCCCCAGCCGGCACAGCGGGCACTGACCACAAGACTCCTTCTTGCAGAAATCCATGAAGTAGCGGGCGATGTCTACCATGCACGTTTCCTCGTCCATGACCACCATGCCGCCGGAACCCATCATCGAACCGACGGCCGCCAGCGAGTCGAAATCCACGGGCGTGTCCAGCAGGTTGGCGGGCAGGCAGCCGCCCGACGGCCCCCCCGTCTGAATGGCCTTGATGGGTTTGCCGCCGGGTACCCCTCCGCCTATCTCGCACACCACCTCGCGGAGGGTTGCCCCCATCGGCACCTCGATCAAGCCGCAGTTGGCGACCTTGCCCGTGAGCGAGAACAGCGCCGTCCCTTTGCTGCGGGCCGTCCCCCGGGCGGCGAACCAGGCCGCGCCTTCGTTGATGATCCAGCGGATAGCGGCGAAGGTCTTCACGTTGTTGAGCACGGTGGGGCTGGCGTTCAGGCCGGCCTCGGTGGTGCGTGGTCGAGGGAGAGGCCGGGGCATGCCCCGATAGCCCTCGATGGATTGCGTCAGGGCCGTGGACTCGCCGCAGACGAAAGCGCCCGCTCCCTGGAAGATTTGGAGGTTGAAGGTGAAGCCGGTTCCCAGGATGTTTTCCCCCAGGAAACCGAAATCCCGCGCCTGTTCGATGGCCATCCGCAACCGCCGCACCGCCAGCGGATACTCCGCCCGCACGTAGATATAACCGGTGCTGGCGCCCACCGCGTAGCCGGCTATGGCCATGCCCTCGAGCACCGAGTGGGGATCGCCCTCGAGCAGCGAGCGGTCCACAAAGGCGCCCGGGTCGCCCTCATCGCCGTTACAGATCACGAACTTGTGCTCACCCTTGGCCCGCAGGCACGACTCCCACTTGCGGCCGGTGGCGAACCCCGCTCCCCCCAGCCCGCGCAGCCCCGAACGCTTGACTTCTTCGACCACTTCGACCTGCGTCAACCCGGTCAGCACCTTGCGTAGCGCGGCATAGCCGCCGACCTCGACGTAGTCCTCGACGCTCTCCGGGTTAACCGTCCCACAGTTCTTCATCAGGACCCGGTCTTGCCGCCGGTAGTAGGGGATGTCGGCGAAGCGGGGCACGGCCTCGCCGTTCCGGCGATAAAAGAGCCGTTCGACCGGCTGACCGCCCGGCGTCAGGGACTTCGCCAATTCAGGGGCATCTTCCGGCCGGACTTCCGCATACAGCAGGCCCTCCGGCTCGACGATCACCACCGGATCGAGTTGGCTGAAGCCGGGGCAGCCGACCCGCTTGACCTGGATCCCCCCGAGACCGACCTTGCGCAACTCGGTCTCAAGGGCATCCGCTACCCGATCCGCCCCGGCCGACACACAGCAGGTTCCCCTGCTGATGAGAAACCTTCGCGTGGTCATCGCCTTCCCCCTCACTTGTCTTTCGCAAGGACGGCCACGGCCGCGTGCGGGTCCAGCCGGCCATGGACGTCGTCATTATTCACCACCACGCAGGGCGCCAGCGCGCAACAGCCCACACACGCCACCGACTCGAGGGTATACTCTCCGTCCGGCGTGGTCTCGCCCTCTTTGATCCCGAGGTGTTCCTCCAGCCGTTCCATCACCCGGGTTGCCCCCTGGACGTGGCAGGCCGTGCCCTTGCACACGGAGACGACCTTGCGCCCGCGGGGCTTCAGGTGGAACTGGGCGAAAAACCCCGCCACGCCGTACACCTGGCCGGCGGAAACCCCGGTATGGCGGGCGATATGAGGCATGGCGGCCTCGGGCAGATAGCCGAGGGCCGACTGGACATCCTGGAGGATAGGGATGAGGCTTCCTCGCTTCCCCTCGTGGGCGGCGAGGATCTCTCGCAAACGGGCCAACTGCTCCTCGGACATGGGTCGCGGCACCTCCAGCACTCGCAGCGAGCGTTCGCCTTGCCCGCCCTCAAAATGCGCAATATCATTTCTTCATTCGCGCCGCTTGTTGGCGAACCCTGCCGCAGGTCCGCGCGAGATCGGAGGCGGATAATTCGGGGAATGAGGTTGAGCAGATCTTGCTTGCCCGGGGATCGCCCGGGTGGCCCGGGGCTATGCCTCCCGCCGCGCGGAGCCCCAGTGAACGGCGGCCAGAAGCAGGGCAGCCAGGAGCACCTCACACCGGGCCAATCCGCCGCAGCTTGTATCGCTCGTAAAGCACCTCCACCGCGCCGTCCTTCCGGTGGAACTCGACCGTGCTCCGCCGGCCCGCCGCCAGGATGAAGAAGCGGGGAGCATCGCCCTCCAGCACCTCGGGGATGAGGGGAACGTTCTCCTGGTGATGCTTGTCCCGGAACTCCGCCTGTAACAGGTCGCCCTTGCGGCGGAACGTGATCTGCATCGTCCCCTTGAAGGTCTCGTATACCCCCGCCAGGCCATCCAGCAGTCGCTCGATTCGCAGAAAGGGCAGGTGTTCCGGGTCTTCGCCGAGGAGGGCAGCCAGGGCTACCATCCCCAGTTGGCCGGCGGCATAGCCTGCTCCGTTAGCCAGCACGGCCACGGCCACGTCCCGGGAGGGAATGAAGCCCATGTAGGCGGTGGCGACGCCCACGCTGCCGCCGTGGCCGACCAGGCGATGGCCGAAGAAGTCGGGGTAGGCGTGCAGGCCGTAGCCGTAGCTACCGGGCTGATGGAGGAGGGCGGGGCGGCCGGCGCTCTCGAGCCAGCCGGTGGCGGGGAGTCGTACCCGATCTTCCATCATGGCCTGTATGGAGGCATCCGCTGCGATCCGGCCGCTGCCCGAGGGGGAGCGGCCTCCGAGGAGGAACATTCGCAGGTAACGGATGAGGTCGGGTACGCTGGAGATGAGCCCGCCGTCGGCCAGGATGCGCCCAAACGAGTAGTGGCTGGGGAGGGCCTCACCCTCACTGGTGATGAGGTGGGGGGTCGCGACGTCGGCGTCGGCTTCCACCGCCGCCCGATCGAAGGTGCTCCGCCCCATGCCAAGCGGCTGGAGAATGTGCCGGCGCAGGTAATCCGGGTAAGACAGCCCGGACACCCGCTCGATGATCTCGCCCAACAATACATAGCCTTCATTCAGGTAGAACCAGCGCTCTCCCGGGCAGGTCTCGACCCAGCCCTCGGCGCCGCTCATGAAGGTAAGCAAGTCGTCCACGCCGGCGATGGGCAACCACTTCTCCGTGGACCCGTGCTCCCGGGATAGCACCGCCTCCGCGTAAGCCAGGGCGGGGATGCCGCTGGTGTGGGTCATGAGGTGCCACAGGCGGATGGGCCGGCCGAAAGGCTGGACGCCGAGCGGGATGTGCCGGTCGATCGGATCATCCACCGACAGCTTGCCCTGCTCCTGGAGCTGCATCAGGGCGAGACAGGTGAAAGACTTGGTGACGCTGCCGATGGCGTACAGGGTCTCCGGGGTTGCCGGCAAGCCGTCTTTCAGATCGCGGAAGCCGTAGCCCCGCTGGTGGACCACGTCGTCCCCGGCGAGGAGGGCCAGGCTGACGCCGGGGAGCCGGGTCTGTCCCATCTTCTCCAGGATGAACTCGTCGAGGGCAACGAAGCGACCGGGCATGGGATCACCTCCGAGGGAGTCGGGCAGGGCAGACAATTCCCCGGGCCCGGCTTCGTTACCTGCCCAGCAGGCGGTCGGGGCGGCTCGGCCGCGTTCAGGCCGGCACGCGCTTCCTGGCCTGGCGATCACCGGTTAAGTGTGCCATAATATGGACCAGGATCACCCGAGGGGGAAGGCCAGTTGAGCAAGGAAGTCGTTTTTTCGGGCATCCAGCCTAGCGGCACGATTCACATCGGCAACTACCTGGGGGCCATAAAGAACTGGGTGGCGCTTCAGGATCGGTACCCCTGCTATTATTGCGTGGTCGATTACCATGCGATCACTTCGCCGTACGAGCCGAAGACATTCCCCCATGCCGTGCTCGATGCCGTGGCCGCCAACGTGGCCGCAGGGCTTGATCCGGCTCGCTCAACCATCTTCGTCCAATCCCAGGTACCCGAACACACCGAGCTATGCTGGGTCCTCAGCGCCGTCACCCCCGTGGGCGAACTGCAGCGGATGACGCAATACAAGGACCGGGCCAGGGTGCGGCGAGAGGTGGTCAACGCCGGCGTGCTCAACTACCCCATCCTACAGGCGGCCGACATCCTGGCCTACAAGGGGACGCTGGTACCGGTAGGCGAGGACCAGGAGCAACACCTGGAACTCACCCGGGAAATAGCCCGCAAGTTCAATGCCGCGTATGGCCCCACCTTTCCCGAACCCGAGGTGTTGTTCACCCCATCACGGCGACTCATGTCCCTCAGCGACCCGAAGGTGAAGATGTCCAAGAGCATGCCCGGGAGCTACCTTTCGCTGATGGCGGACCCGCCGGCCATCAAGGAGGCGGTGGCGCGGGCGGTCACCGATACCGGACCCACCCCCGGCGGGGAGATGACTCCCGGGGTCGCCACGCTGTTTCAACTGCTGGATGTTTTCGCTCCGGCGAAGACGGCGGAGCGATTCCGCGCGGCCCATCGAGCGGGCGATCTGCGCTATGCTGAGTTGAAGGCCAGCCTGGCAGAGTGCCTGGTCGAGGGTCTCGAACCCATCCGCCTCCGGTACCGGGAATTGATTGCTCGCCCGGATACGCTGAGAGACATGGTGCGTCACGGTACGGCTCGGGCGCGACCGGTGGCCTGCGCCACCCTGGAAGAAGTGCGAGAGAAGATAGGCATCCTCAAGACCTAGGTCCGGCGCTTGCGCGACCGGAGATCGTGCAAGAGTTCGTCGAAATCGTCGCGGTCAGTTGCGACATCATCGTCGTCGCCTAGTTGCGCATGGTCGCCAAACGCATCCTGCACCGGCATGGCTACCCGCCCGACAAACAGGAGAAGGCGCCCCAGACGGTGCCGGAGCAAGCGAAAACATTGTCGGAGCTGTGGGTGTGCTGCTTGATCGGGAATCCCCTTCCCGTCCCATCGGCCCAGGGTACGCGAAGGGCCCTTACGCGTTATGCCATGTGCAACCTTTCTCCCGCTCGGGCATTGCAACGGGTGTGCAGCTGGAAGAGGGAAATGGCCAAAGAGGAGGTGAGGTGAGCGGCGAGGCGGATTACCCCCGAGCTGCCAAGAGTGTTCTGAGCATGGGAGAGGGGATGGTCGGGATGATACGAAAGCCATGGTTGGTGGTTCCGGTAATCGCGCTGCTGGCGGCCGCGCTGGTATATCAATTCGCCTTGCGCCCCGCCCCGGCCGCGTTCGTAACCGTACAGGTAAATCCGTCGATCGAGTTCGGGATCAACGATGAGCAGGAAGTCATTTCCGTAAAAGGGCTCGATGATGCAGGAAAGGCAGCCATCAAGACGCTGGATCTGGCGAACGTGCGTAACCGGCTGGTCGGCGATGCGTTGACTGCCCTCA
>DBBB01000135.1 GCA_002291985.1 Firmicutes bacterium UBA995 | reverse complement strand
AAACACGTCGACATCCTGGGGAGGCAACTCCAGCCCGGCGGGATCGAGACACAGGCTGATGTGAATCTGCCGGGCCACCCGAAACAACCCATCGAGCAGCAAATACTCCTGGGGCGTGAACCCGGCGAAACCATCGACCCACACCTCGACCCCCTGGAAGCCTCCCGCACGGGGCAACCGGGGCGCCGCCAGGGTCAGCAGCTCATCAGGGTCAAGGAACTTCCCGCGCAAGTGCTCCTCGTAGACCCGTGCCAGCAAGCTGAGATCCGCCAGCTTGGCCTCGAGGCCGGGCGAAGCGCGCCGGCCGGACAGCCGGGGGGCCGCCGCTTCCAGCCGGTCGGCATCTATGGCGCAGGCGCGCAACTCGCCCAGCGTCCGGGCAAGCTGCTCCACGAACCCACGCCTTGTTGCCGACCGGCCGAAAAGCTGCAGGTCAAGTCGATGCCGCTGCAAGATGGCCCGGAGCGCCATCAGCCTGCCCACCTCGGTCAGGCGAGGCCGGGTCGCTCCCCCGACTTCTTCCAGTACCCTGGCGGCGAGCCGCCGGAATCCCAGTACCTGCAGGCGGAGAAATCCGTGGATGCCGTGAGCGGTCGCCAGCTCCCGTTCCATCTGAAAGGTGAACTGCTCGGGTACCAGGAGGAGCAAGGGATGGCCCCGCGGATCCCGCCGCAACTCGGCCAGGATCGCTTCCCGGCAAGCGTGGGTCTTACCGGTGCCCGCACGTCCGAGGATGAACTGCAGCCGGCAGTTCAATCGGCGTCCTCTCCGCTTTCGGGGTCGACATGGACAAGCACGTCCGCCACTCCCGGCACCTGCTCCATCACCGCCCGGCGGGCAGCGTGGGCGATCGCATGACCGCTCGCCACGGTCAGCCCGGGATCCACCCCGATCTTCAAGTCCACCAGGATCTCGGGGCCGACGTGGCGAGCCCGGACGGAGTTCACCCGCACGATGCCCGGCACCTGCCAGACCACTCCGCCTATCGCCCGGATCAACTCGGGATGGTCGAACTTATCCATCAGTTCGTCGGCAAACCGTCGCAAGAGGGTCCATCCGAGACGGACCACCATGGCGGAGACGATGACGCCGGCGAGCGGGTCGAGCAAGGGCATCCCCGCACGGGCCCCCGTCACGCCCGCCAGCGCCACCAGGGACGACAGGGAATCGCTCCGCTGGTCCCAGGCGCCGGCCAGCAAGGCGTCGCTGGCAATGCGGCGGGCCACCCGCACCTGATAGCGAAACATCGCCTCCTTCACGGCGATACAGAGCACGAGCACCGCCAGGGCGACAGTTCCCGGCTGGCCGAGCCCTGAGGGGCGCCATACCCTTCCCAGCGACCACAGCCCCAGGTTAGCCCCGCCCAGGATGAGCAACACCGCCACGATCTTGCCGGCTATGCTTTCCGCCTTGCCGTGACCGTAAGGGTGGCACCCGTCGGCCGGCCGGCGGGCAATGCGAAAGCCCACCAGGATGACGGCGGCAGCCAGCACATCGGCCAGGGAATGGGCAGCATCCACCAGCAGCACCTGGCTGCCCGCAGCCAGACCTCCCCCGGCTTTGACGCCGGCCAGGGCGAGGTTGACAGTAATCCCCAGCCATCCGACTCTTTCCCCTGTGGCCGCCCTCGCCGGGACCACCCCTCGCTCACCCTCCCGGAAAAACGCAAGACCCGCGGACGTCATGAGTCCCGCGGGTCGCCCGCTGCCCTCGGTCCGGGCCCGGCACCACGGGCCGCCGGCCGGCACGGCCGGACGCCCGTCGCCTGTTCTCGGGGGCATCATATCACGGACGCATGTCTCCGGGCAACGGCTAGCGCGGCCGGGCGACCGCCGCCTTTTCCGGTCGCCGGGCCTGCCGGATCCGCTCATCGCGCTCACGCCAGGAACACCAGAGGGAGGCGGAGAGGAAGATCGACGAGTAGGTGCCCACGGCGATGCCGATGATCAGCGCCAGGGCGAAGTCCTGCGTGGTCGCGCCGCCGAAGAGATAAATGGCCCCCAGGGCGGCCAGGGTCGTCCCGGAAGTGTTGAGGCACCGGGTCAGGCTTTGCTGGATGCTGCGGTTGACGACGCCCGGCAGCCCTTCCTTTCGCCGGTCCTTGAGGTTCTCGCGCACGCGATCGTACACGACTATGGTCGCGTTGATCGAGTAGCCGACAACGGTCAGCACCGCCGCGACGAAGGGCGCGGACACATCGAGGCGCAAAAGTGAGGATACCCCGAGCACGATCGCCACATCGTGCAGCAAGGCTAGCACGCCGGTTATCCCGAACCGCCACTCGAAGCGCAAGGCAATGTAGGCGATCATCCCGATCGCCGCCACCGCCAGGGCCAGCAGCGAGGCGTCCAGCAACTCGCGGCCGATGATCGGGGAGACGGCGTCCACCGACACGGTGCGAAACTCGCCCAGGTCCTCCCGCAAGCCGGCAAACATCCGGACCCGGGTGGGCTCGTCGATGGGCGGCGTACGCAGCAGAACGCTCCTCGGGTCTTCTCCCGCCATCTGTACCATGGCGCCGCCCAGGCCGAAGGGTTGGAGCGCCGCTCGCACGCTGCCCGGGGTGACCGGTTGTTCGAAATCGAGGTCGAGCAACATGCCGCCGGTGAAATCGATCCCCAGATTGAGCCCTATAACGGCCAGGGAAATCAGGGAGACGGCGATCATCGCCAGCGAGGCGCCAAACCAGATCTTGCGGGTACCCATGAAGTCAAACTGCCTGCTCGTCAACATGCCTACCATCCCTCCTGGCCGCTCAAACACCGAAGAAGAGTCGCGTGGCGCGCACGAGGTCCGCCCGCACCAGTAGCCGGAGCACCTGGCGGGTGAGCAACATCGCCGTGAACATGCTGGTCAGGATACCGAGGGAGAGAGTGACGGCAAAGCCCCTGACCCGGTCGGCCCCCAGGTAAAACAGGACCGCGGCGGCGATCAGCGTGGTCACGTTGCCGTCGAGGATTGCGGGCAGCGCCCGGTTGAACCCGGCATCGATCGCCGAGCGCAGCGGCTTGCCCAGCCTCAGTTCCTCCCGGATGCGTTCGAAGATGATGACCTGGGCATCTACGGCCATACCCACCGACAGGATGATGCCGGCGATGCCGGGCAAGGTGAGGGCGGCGTTTACCGCCGCCAGCAACCCGAGCAGCATCAGTATGTAGACGACCAGGATCGCGTTGGCGACAACCCCGGCGCCTCGATAGTAAAGGACCATGTATATGGCTACCAGGGCCACGCCCAGGGCGGCGGCCCGGCCGCTCCTCTCCACCGAATCCTGGCCGAGGGTGGCGCTGACCGAACGCGTCTCGAGCACTTTGAGTTCCACGGGCAGCGCGCCGGAGTTGAGGACGATTGCCACCTCGTTGGCCTCTTCGAGGGTGGCGTAGCCCGATATCTCGGCATTGCCGCCGGGGATATGGCCCTGCACGATGGGAGACTGCACGACCTCTCCATCGAGCACGATGTGGATGGGCCGTCCGATCAGCCGGGCGGTGGCGTCGCCGAAGCGCCGGGTCCCCTCCGGGTTGAGCGAGAGCAGCACCACATTGCGGCCGGCCTCGATGGCCGCCCTGGCTTCAACCAGGTGAGCTCCCGTGACGATCGCCGTGTGCGGCCCGCCTGCTTCCCGCAGGCGCAGGGCATCGTCATCGAGGAACTCCAGCAGCGCCGTCCGCCCGATCACGGCGAGGGCTTTGTCCGGGTCACCCACTCCCGGCAAGCCGACGACGATCCGGTCCTCTCCCTTGAGCTGGACGGTAGTATCGCCCACGCCCAGCTCGTCCACCCGGAAGCGGATGATCTCCACCGCCTTGCGCATGTTCTCCAGGGTAACGGGCTCCTCGGGCGTGGCCACCCCTTCCAGCACGACGTACACGCCGCCCCGGAGGTCCATACCCTGGGGAATATCCGCCAGGATCGGGCGCTCGAAGCCGAAGTACCATGCCGCAACGAACATCATACCCATCAGGGCCAGAAGTGCCGCCGTGCTCTTGGCGCGTACGCCCATAACTACCCCTCCCGCCGATATCCGCCACCAGGAGCTGCCTGGATTATACCACACCCACCGTCCGGATCCACGGTATATTGTGCCTCATAGCAGCCTGTGCTCGTTGATAGCCAGTTCGAAACGACATCCCAGGAACTCGGCCGCCTTCCGGCAAAGCGACATCCGTCCGAGGAAGATCTCGAAGTAGTTCATCACCGACGCCACCCGGCTGTCGATCTTGAGTTCAAGCGTCACCGTGCGCCGGCGCCCGTCCACCCGGAGGAAGGAATGTTGCACGGCGTGGTTCACCCGGTCATGGATGTCGAAGCCGCCGGCGTCAGGGTTGCGCACGCGCGAGCGGTGAACGTCGGACTTGTCGGCAAGGAACAGTGCCGCCGACAGGTTGTTCACCGGCTCGCAACAGTCGCCGTGGTTGCCGATCGCCCCCACTACCGCCGCCGTCTCCTCGGGGTCCATGCCCAGCCGCCTGAGGATCCCGAGGGCCAGCAGCGCTCCTATTTGCTCGTGATCCTGCCGCGCGACCACGTTGCCGATATCGTGAAGATAACCGGCGATCGAGCCCAGTTCGACCTCCCGTTCGGGGAAGCCCAGGTGGGTCAGCACATTCGCCGCGATGCTGCCCACCAGCCCCGCGTGGCGCCGTCCGTGCTCGGTGAAACCTAGAACCACCAGAAATTCGTCGGCCCGGTTGAGGTAAGCCACGACCTCGGGATCGCGTTTCACCAGCTCGAGGGTGACCGGTTCCCGGCACGGCTCGCGCCTGGCCTGCCGACCGCCGGGTTCAGCCATCAGCCGGACAGCCCCAGGCGGCGCTTCAGTTCCTCCTGGTTGACCACCCCGACGATCCTCTGCTTCTCCTGGCCGTCCTCGAACAGCACCATGGTCGGAATGCTCTGGACACCGTACTTGCGCGACATGGCCGGGTTGTCGTCGGTGTTCAGTTTCAGGACCTTGATCCGATCGCCTTGCTCGGCCGCGAATGCCTCGAGCTGAGGCGCCAGCATCCGGCAGGGAGGGCACCAGGGCGCCCAGAAATCCACCAGCACCGGCCCTTTCGCCTCCAGCACCTCCCCCGCGAAGGTCGCATCCGTCACCGCCTGTAAACTGCCCATATTCCTCGGACCTCCCTCAAGTCAAGCTCAGTTCCCCGTAAGGTACCGGTCGGCGGCCATGGCTGCCACCGCCCCGTCCGCGACCGCCGTGACCACCTGGCGGAGGGGCTTGCCCCGGACGTCGCCGGCGGCAAACAGGCCGGGCAGGGACGTTGCCGTGTTTTCGGATGCCCGCAGGTGTCCCCGCCCGTCCCGATCGACCTGATCGCCAAGAAATCCGGTCACCGGGGTTATGCCCACGTAGATGAAGACGCCACCCGCGGGCAAGAAGGACTCGCCCTGCTGGTCCCTGAGCCTGATGCCCTCCACCTGGTCACCGCCCTCCACGGCGATCACCTCGGCACTATACCGGAAGCCGATACGGGGATGGGCGAAAGCCCTGCGTTGCAGCACTTCTGACGCCCGCAGGCGGTCGCGCCGATGGATCACCGTCACGCTGCGGGCAAAGCGGGTGAGGCAAAGCGCCTCCTCCACCGCCGAGTCCCCTCCCCCCACCACGGCAATATCCTTATCCCGAAAGAAGGGACCGTCGCAGGTCGCGCAGTAGGAGACGCCGCGCCCGAGGAACTCGCGCTCGCCGGGGACGCCGAGGCGCTGCGGTGTCGCTCCAGAAGCGACGATGAGGGTCCTGGCCGCCACCTCCCCGTCGGCGGTCGCCACCTGGATGAGCGTACCCTCCTGGCGGATGGCGTCCGCCGCGACCGCCTGGAACTGGGCCCCGTATTCGCGTGCTTGCTCGGCGAGGCGCTCGGCCAGCTCGGCCCCGGCGATCCCGCCGGGGAAACCCGGGTAGTTCTCGATCCGGTCGATCAAGCTGAGCTTGCCCCCGGGGAAGCCCGGCTCGAGCACGAGGGGCGACAAGCCGAACCTGCCCGCGTAGATCGATGCGGTGAGCCCGGCAGGGCCGCCACCCACCACCACCACGTTCCTCGTTTCCGCGTTCATATGGCCTCCTGGTTCTCTGGGAAGGTCGCCTGCTCCTCCCGATCCGACCGCCGTCGCTCGCGCCTGCGACGTCGGGCATCGACGAGGCTCTCCCGGATCACGGCCGCATGGGCCGCCCGTTCCCGGGAGTCGTCCAGCGGCCGGAGCCCGGCCGTCCCATACCGGCGCTCGAGAGCGAGCGCGAGCAGATGATCGGCAAACCAGGGGTTGGCGGGCAACACCGGCCCATGCAGGTAGGTACCGAAAGCATTCCGGTACACGGCCCCTTCCTGGCCGTCGCAGCCGTTGTTCCCGTATCCCCGGATCACCCGTCCCAGCGGTTTCCCCCCTGGTCCCAGGAAGGTCCGGCCGCCATGGTTCTCGAACCCGGCCAGCACCCTACCCTCTTTCCCCACCGCCACCGCGACATGGCCGACCAGCCGGCCCCGACCCGGCTCGGTGGTCAAATCAAAGATGCCGGCGCCGGGCAAGGTCTCGCCGGCCGCCGTCACGTAACTTACACCCAGCAACTGGTAAGATGCGCATACCGCCAGCAAACAAAGCCCCTCTTCCACCGCGTTCCCGAGTCGCCATCCCCGCGGGCCGGCGAGATCCCGGGCCACCAGTCGCTGTTCCCGGTCCTGTCCGCCCCCCATGACCACCAGGTCGAGGTCGGTGAACTCCACCGGGTCATCCAGGCAGGCCTCCTCGACGATGGGCTCGATCCCATGCCACCGGCAGCGCGCTCGCAAGGCGATGAGGTTGCCCCGATCGCCATAGAGGTTCATGATCTCGGGGTACAGGTGAAGGATGCGCAGCTTTCGAACGCTCGTCTCACCGTTGCTCGAAACGGTTGTCAACCCCCTCCCAGTAGTGACCCACCCGGCCATGGCGGCGAAGCGTTTCCCTGATTCCCAGCATGGCCGTGTATGTCGGCAAGATACACAACCGGCCGCCCGGCGGCGTCCGTGCGAGCGCCTGCTCCAGAGCCTCACCGAGCCGGGGAAGGACGGTGAGTCCCGTCCCGTCCAGGCCCGCGTATTTGAGCCGCACCGCCATCGCCTCGGCGCGCGTTCCCGCCACCGTCACCCGCGGCGAGCGACCGGCGGCTACCAGGCGCTCGAAATCGACGTCCCATATCCAGGACACGTCGGTGCCGTCAGCATAGCGATTGTTCACGGCGATGAGCAGGTCACGGACGTCCCCCCGGGCCAACAGCGTGCGGATGACCTCGTTGAACCCGGCAGGATTCTTCACCAGGACGAGCAGTAGTTCCCGGCCGTCGAAGGTCAGCCGCTCCATGCGGCCGAAGGAGGCGGTGAAGGTCCCGAGCCCCTCCTCGATGGCCGTCCAGGGCAAGTTCAGCACATCGGCGCAGGTCACTGCCGCCAGGGCGTTATATACATTGTAGACCCCCGGCAGGGGAAGCCGCAGTTGCCGGACGCCGCGGAGAGTGCGCACCGTCAGCAGCGCGTCCTGGTCGATGCTGCCGGACACACCCGACAACACGCTGACCTGGGCGGCCGGTCGACCCTGCCCGCACTCCCGGCAGACCCAGTGCCCTAGATGGCCGTAGCTCACGTTCTGGTAAGCGAGGGGCACATCGCATCGCGCGCAATAACGGATTTCCCTGACGGGATGGCTCTCCAACCCGCCGGTATCGGTTTCGAGCCCATAGTACATGACCGATCGGGCCATGCCCGCCAGCCCCGCCACCAG
>DBBB01000009.1 GCA_002291985.1 Firmicutes bacterium UBA995 | reverse complement strand
GCCGTTGTCCGTGTGAATGATGATGTTCATCTCCGCCTCGTAGGCGGTTATGGCAGCGCGGCGCACCGCTCGGGCCGAGAATCCGACCTGTTCCAGTGCCCGCTTGATACGGGTTGCAGCGTTTCCCGCCGCGGCGAAGTCCCGCCCCGTCACCTCGAACTCGAGCATGAGCCGCGCTTCTCGAGCAGGCACCGCCTAAGAGATCCCGGCATCGGCGTCCGGCGACACCGCGGCCATTCCGGCGACATACAGGAGTCCACACGTCTCATAGAGCGAGCGATGCGTGGCCATCATCACCAGGCCCTTCTCGGCGCCCATGGCAACGAGCGCCGGGCTGACGTGCTTGTTTCGGACGAAGACGACCCCCGCCAGATCCATGATTTCGGCGGTCCGGATCACCTGGGGGTTGGTGAGGCCGGTCAGGAGAAGGACATGAGGCGCCCCCCGATTCAGCACATCGCTGAGCAAGTCGGCGGCAAAAGCCCCTCGCGCTTCCCGGTCCAGGCCGTCATGGCCGGTGAGGACGGTGGCGCCGAGGCATCGGGCAACGTCCGCCAGCTTCACTTGGACGACTCCCTGAGGAAGCGAGCGGCCCAGATGATGGCGACGGCCAGGCCTCCACCGGTCCAGGCGGTAAAGAGCTGGGGCAACTGCAAGACGGCCGCCACCGGGGGCGGCACCTGGATCAAGAAGCGCACCGCCGAGGAAATCACCAGGTATTTGGCAAATCCCCCGACAATGACCCCTCCGGCCTGCGCCAGGCGCCAGCCTTGCGGGAATCTGAGCTGGTTCCCCATACGGATGGCAGCCCCCATCACCAGGACCAAAGCGGCATTTCCCGCCATGATGAAGGGTATTGCCGGGCCGAGGACCGGCGGAAGGATGCCCACGGTGAAGGCAACCAACGGTGTGAGCAGCCCGATGAACACGCCTGCCGCCATCCCGACGGTCAGCGTGCTCAGAACGAGCATGGCATTGATCAGCGGTCCGGTGACGGGCTGCGGCATCCGGAGCAACTGGATGGCGATGGTGACGCCTAACAAGATGGCCGCGCGGGTCAGGGTCCGCGTATCGGGTTTCATCTGGCCCTCCATCCTCCCGCCCAGGCGCACCGTGGGCAGAATGATCGCAATAATGTGATACTAACTACGGCTCCGCCCCACAAAGCAAGTATAACTGAACAAGCTGGATGAAGACAACCCCGGATGCGGAAGAATAATTCACTTAACGGCAGGGAGCCGTCTGGCCGGGTCGGTCAGGGCCTTGCCGGAGCAGGGAGATCAGCCGCGTGGCCGTAACAGGGGAAAGGGAATGACCTCGCGGATGGACGGGGAGTCCGTCAACAACATCACGAGCCGGTCAACGCCGATTCCTTCGCCGGCGGTCGGCGGCAATCCGTACTCGAGGGCGACGATATAATCGTCATCCATCATGTGAGCTTCCTCATCGCCACGATCGCGCTGAGCCGCTTGCGCCAGGAACCGCTCTCGCTGATCTGCAGGGTCATTCAGCTCGGAGAAGGCATTGGCCACCTCGATGCCGCCGATGAAGGCCTCGAAGCGACAGGTAAGGGTGGGGTCATCCCGATGGCGTTTGGCCAGCGGAGACAACTCCACCGGGTAGTCGATCAGGAACGTCGGTTGCACCAGCTCTGGTTGCACGAAGTGGTCGAGCAGGGCATCGAGCGCCCGGGCTCGGGAAGCATTGAGCGGCAACTCCAGGCCAAGGGAGGCGGCAGCATCGTGCATCTCTTTGGGGTCAGCCATGCCCATGAAATCGAATCCGGTGTAACGGGAGAACGCCTCGCGCAGGCGGATTCGCGGCCACGGGGGGTCAAGGCGGATCTCATTCCCCTGGTAGGTCAGGGTGGTCGATCCGATCGCGCGCCGCGCCACCTCGGGGATGAGTTGCTCGGTGAAGGTCATCAAGTCTTCGTAGTCCGAGTAAGCCTCGTAGAACTCGAGGAGCGTGTACTCCGGATTGTGCCGCGAAGACACCCCCTCGTTGCGGAACACCCTGCCCATCTCGTACACCCGGTCAAACCCGCCGACCACCAGCCGTTTCAAGTATAGCTCGGTTGCTATGCGCAGGTAGAGGCTGACATTGAGCGCATTGTGGTGGGTGATGAAGGGGCGAGCGTTGGCCCCGCCCACGATCGTGCTCATCGTGGGCGTATCCATCTCCAGATAGCCCCGGGCGTCCAGGATATCCCGCAATGCGCGGACGGTGAGACTCCTCACCCGCAGGATGTCCCGGGCTCGCTTGTTAGCCATGAGGTCGAGATATCGCTGCCGATACCGGCTCTCCACGTTCGCGAGCCCATGGTACTTCTCAGGGGGTGGCCGGAGCGCTTTCCCGAGAAACGTCCAGTCCTCCGCCTCGACGGTGATCTCGCCCGAGCGGGTCTTGAAGACTCGGCCGACCACGCCGAGATGGTCGCCCAGGTCAAGGAGTTCGAGATCGGCGTACTTACCCGTATCCAGGCGATCGCGTCGGAAGTAGACCTGCAACTGACCGGAGGCATCCTCGAGGTCACAGAACGCCGTCTTGCCGTGACTGCGCCGCGCGGCGATGCGGCCTGCCACGGCGACTCGGCAGCCTTCCAGTCCGGCGTAGTCCGCGGTCACTTGCCCCAAGGCATGAGTGCGCCGATAGGCCCTGCCCCACGGGTCCATGCCTGCGGCCACCAGCCTGGTGAGCTTGTCACGGCGGGCCTGAAGGAAGTCGAACCCCGGTTCGGACGCGGGCGCCATGCCGTTCGAGGATGGCGGGTGTCCCGGGCGGTCAGTCATGCGCAGGCGGACCGTCCGCCGTCTTGCCGAGGGGCAAGACCTTCAGGATGCGATAACGGACCAGCCCGAGCGGCACCCGGACTTCGACCTCCGCCCCTTCCCGCTTTCCCAGGAGGGCCCGAGCAACGGGCGATTCGTTGGAGATGCGGTTCGCCCGAGGATCCGCTTCGGCCGACCCCACTATCGCGTATTCGAGAGTCTCACCGCCATCGAGGTCCTGCAGACGCACCCGACACCCGACCGTCACGGTTTCGCAGCTTACCTGCATCTCGTCGAGCACCACCGCGTTGCGGACCAGGCGTTCCAGGGTCAAGATACGCCCCTCGATGAAGGCTTGCTCATTCTTGACGTTTTCGTACTCCGCGTTCTCGGTGATGTCGCCGAATTCCCGGGCTTCTTTGATTCGCTCCGCAATCTCACGGCGACGGACGGATTTCAGATGGTCCAGTTCCTCTTCTAGCTTCCTGAGGCCTTCAGCCGTGAGGATGACCTCTTTGGTCTCCACAGGATGCTCTGCCTCCCTCTTCACTCTCCGGGCAATGAACCCGGCTATGATGCCTCGCGAATTGCTCCTTGATCTATGTCCAGACGAACCCGACTATATGCCCGGGACAAGCCTCGGCATGATGTCCCAATAGTCAACCGGGATGGCCGCGGCGGCCATCCACGCCTAGAGTATAAGTCGGTCAATTCCCACCTGTCAAGAAAACGGACATCTCCGTGTGAACGGACATCTCCGCAGGATTTCCCGTCGCAACTCAGGACGACCTCAGCGTGCGAATCACCAGGCGGATCTCCTCCGGGTCGAATCGCCCCTGCGAGCCGGGCACCTGATCGAGGCGAAATACGGCCACCTCCCGGTCGAGCATTGCCTGGAGGAACTGGGCGGGACGGTTGGCGCCGAGGATGATCACCGTGGGGTGTTTGCGAACTTCGGCGGCCAGGATCATGACCTCGTTGAACACCTCCGTGCCCGGCCGCTCGAGGAACTCCCACCGCTCGCGGTCGGTCATCAGGAAAGTATAGTCGACCGCTTCTTCCTGCGCCACTCGTAGTGTTTCTTCCTTATTGGCAATGGGGAACCCCACGATGGCGATGGAAGTCCCCTTGCGGACTTCGCCTATGCTCTCCAGGCGGGAGACGAAACTGCGGTCGGTCCCCAGGCGGCTTGCGACTTCCGACTGGGACAAGCCTTGGGCCCTCAAGGAGAGCATTTCATCTATGGCGCGAACCACCCGGTCGCGATGGATGAGCTTGTCGCCGATGCGCACGAAGTCCATCCCTTCACCCCCCGAGGCTAACTCGCAACAAGTGCTCGATCTCGGATGGCGCGGTCGCGCGAAACACGCCGGCTCTGAGCGACGGGGCCCCGGGGATCCCTCGAAGGTACGCGGCCGCATGTCGTCGCATGGCGAGTGTCCCTTTGCGGGCGCCAAACAGGTCCACCAGGCCGTGAAGATGCTCAAGGGCGAGCCCGCCGATGACGAGGTGACTGCTCTGTGCGGCGCCCGGTGAACGCATGGGGGCTCAGGCGGTCTCCGGGTCTTCTTCGGGGTCGCCTGCATCCATCTCCGCCACTCCCGCCGCCGCGAGGACATGCTCCAAAGCGAAGATGGGGCACTTGCACCGCACTGCCAGGGCGACGGCGTCGGACGGGCGGGAGTCTATTTCGACCGTCCGTCCATCAACGTTCAGGGTGAGCTGTGCATAGAAGACCTGCTCGCGGATGTCGTCGATGAGTACTTTGGACACGGTAACATCCAGCGAGTCGAGGACAGCTTTCAGCAGATCGTGGGTCAAGGGTCGCGCCGAGTGAATCCCCTGCAGGATCATGGCTATGGACTGGGCCTCGAAACCACCTATGCTGACGGGGAGCAAGCGCCTGCCGGCCTCGTCCTTCAGGATGATGAGGGCCGAGGATTGTTGCGGGTCCAGGCCGATGCGATCGATCTTTAGCCTTATCACCGGTGCCCCTCCTGGTGCTTTCAAAGCATACCATGGAGCCCTCCGGCGATGCAATCGCCGGAGGGCAAGCAAGGCCCGCCCCGCCAAATGAAACGGGAGTCGGCAGGAGGTTGCCCTGGCACGGGGAAACCTGATGGCAGGCCGGGTTTTTCACGGTGCATCGTCCAAAGTAACCCGGCGGAGGTGATCGGCCCAAGTGAAGGCGGTCGCGAAGCTCCAGCGGGGCCCTGGCGCCGAACTGATTGACGCGCCTGAGCCAGCGGTGGGTCCACGGGACGTCCTGATACGCGTCAAAGCCACTTCAATCTGCGGCACTGATGTCCACATCTACGAATGGGATCCCTGGTCAGCCGGCCGGATCAAACCCCCGATCATTTTCGGTCACGAACTGGGAGGCGTGGTCGAGGACGTTGGCCCGGAGGTGACTTGCGTCCGCCGTGGCGACCTGGTTTCCGTGGAGACGCACATCGTCTGTGGAACATGCTATCAGTGCCAGATGGGTGAGGCCCACGTATGCGACCGCGTGTCAATACTCGGCATCGACCGCGATGGCGCTTTCGCCGAGCTGGTCGCCGTTCCCGAGGCGAACGTCTGGGTCAATCCCCCCTCGCTCTCCGCGGAGGTCGCAGCCATCCAGGAGCCCCTCGGCAATGCCGTGCACTCCGTACTGGCCGGCGCGGTAGCCGGTTGCCGTGTGGCCGTGCTGGGTTGCGGGCCGATCGGTTTGTGGAGCGTGGCCGTGTCCCGGGCCGCGGGAGCCACCGCCATCTATGCCGTGGAGCCGTCCGGCTACCGGCGGGAGTTAGCCGCAAGGATGGGCGCCACCCGGGTTATGGACCCGAGGGACACCGATGTGGTGAGCCGCATCCGGGAGTTCACGCAAGGTGTCGGGGCCGACGTGGTGCTGGAGATGTCAGGCAATGCGACGGCCATCGGGGATGGGTTCCGCATAGCTCGGAACGGAGGGCGCGTCTCTTTGCTGGGGCTACCTCCCCGACCCGTCGAACTCGACCTGTCCAACGATATCGTGCTCCGGGGGTTGACGGTCCAGGGAATAGCGGGGCGGCAGATGTATGCCACCTGGGTCCAGACGAGCAACCTGGTAAACAGCGGCCTGGTAGATCCGGCAACAGCCATCACCCACCGTTTCCCCCTGGAGGACTTCCGAGAGGCCTTCGCCGTGGTCAAGGGGGGGGCATGCGGCAAGGTAGTGCTGAATCCCTGAGGCCAATCCCCTTGGCCGCCTCCACCGCTTCGGGGATGGGTGCCAGGGCGCGGTCCAGGATTCCCGTGAGTTTCGCGATGAGAATCCCGTAATTGACGGCGGGGATCCCCGCCGAGCGCAGCCGCTTTAGCCGGCGGAGGGTCTGCTCCCGGGTGAGCATGCAGCTCCCGCAGTGAATGACCAGGCGTAGACCGGAGAGATCTTCGGGAAAATCGCTCCCGGCGCACCAGGCCAGACGGGGAGTCCATCCGAGGTAGCCGGCGAGAAGCTGGGGTATCTTCACTCGCCCGATGTCATCGCCGATAGGGTGATGGGTACACGCCTCCGCCACCAGGACCTGATCGTCGGGGCACAGTTGGTCGATGGCAGCCGCTCCTTCTACAAGCTGAGCGATATCCCCCCGATGACGCGCGAACAGCACCGAGAAGGAGGTGAGGGGTACCGCAGCCGGCACTACCTTCGCAACCGCCGGAAACACCTGCGAATCGGTAATTACCAACCCGGGTTGCCATTTTAGAGCAGCCAGAGCGCCGTCGAGTAGTTCCTCCTTGACCATGCAGGCGATGGCGCCCGCGTCGATGATTTCCCGTATCGTCTGTACCTGGGGCAGGATCAGACGGCCGCGAGGCGCCTGCATGTCCTGCGGCATAACCAGCAACACCGTATCGTCGGGATTGAGCAGATCGGCCACGATGGGCGGTCCCTGCCAGTCGCCGGGCGCCGTCCGGACCACGCCTTGCAGCAGCTCGGCAATGCCCTGTCTGGAGGTGGCGGAGACTTTCACGATCGGGGGCGTTCCCGGGAGATCCGGCAGGGGGGCGCCCTCCCCCAGCAGGTCGGCCTTGTTCCAGGCCACCAGCAAAGCTTTTCCCTCGGCGCCGAGTTGCCGGCACAACTCGGCTTCCCACGGGCCTGCACCAGCCGTGCCGTCCACCACCAGGATGACCACGTGGGCGTCTCGCAGGGCTCGCCAACTGCGGGAGGCACGTTGCCCTCCCAACTCCCCGTGGTCGTCCAGGCCCGCCGTGTCCACGATGGCCACCGGCCCCAGCGGCGGCAGTTCCATGGCCTTGTACACCGGGTCGGTGGTGGTGCCCGCTACGGGCGACACGATGGCCGCCGTCTGTCCGGTCATGGCATTCAGCAGGCTTGACTTGCCCACGTTGCGCCGGCCGACCAGCGCGATGTGCAGGCGGTCCGACCGGGGAATTCCTCGCATTCGACCTCACCTCACGCGATCAGAAATAGAGATCCCTTTCGCCCGACGCGATCCGGTCCACCCGGGCCACCGTCTCATCCCTGGTTGCGGGTGAGACTATCTCCGTCAGATGGGCAGCCAGAGCGCGTTCTCCGATATCCCGGGTTTGCTCCGAAGCATAGTCGAGCAAGTACTCCTTGAGCGTGAGGATGGCGTTTGGCTGGCATACATCCTTGATGCGGCCGGTCTTGGCCAGTTCCATGAAACGGTCGCCGGTACGGCCCTGTCGATAGCACGCCGTGCAGTAACTGGGCAGGTACCCGGACTCCAGCAGACCACGGATGACTTCGTCGGGGCTGCGGTGATCCTCGACGGTGAACTGAGGGGCGGCGGGCTCGCCCCGACGGTAGCCGCCCACGCCCGTGCAAGAACCGGCGCTGATCTGAGAGACTCCCGCGGCGAGCAGTTCATCGCGAAGGGCCGGTTTCTCCCGGGTCGACAAGATCAGGCCGGTATAAGGCACGGCAAGTCTCAGGACGGCTACCAGTCGCTTGAAGTTTCGATCAGACACGGGCGACGCCAGGAGTCCCTCGTTCATGCCAGGTGCCGGTCGCAGGCGAGGCACGGAGATAGTGTGCGGCCCCACACCGAAACGGCCCTCGAGGTGATCGGCGTGGGCCAGCATCGCCAGGACCTCGAAGCGATGGTCGTGTAAACCGAACAACACGCCGATGCCGACGTCGTCGAGCCCGGCGGTCAAGGCCCGGTCCATGGCTTGGAGATGCCAGGGGTAATCGGCTTTGGGGCCGTGGTGCAGCCGCCTGTAAGTGGGTTCGTGGTATGTCTCTTGGAATAGCACGTAAGTGCCAATCCCTGCGGTTTTGAGCCGCCGGTAGTCATCCACCGTGGCGGCAGGGAGGTTCGCGTTCACCCTGCGGATGTTGCCCCGCTCGTGGGTGGTGGCGTAGATGGTGGCTATGGCTTCCAGGACGTAATCGAGGGGACAGTGATCGGGGTCGTCGCCCGTTTCGATCACCAGGCGCTTGTGGCCCATGCTCTCGAGGGCGATGACTTCCTGGGCGATCTCCGAAAGCGACAGCCTTCGCCGGACCAGGCCGTGGTTTCCGGCCCGATATCCGCAGTAGGCACAATCATTGACGCAGTAATTGGAGATGTAAAGCGGAGCGAACAGGACCACGCGCTTCCCATAGATGCAGTCCTTGACCTTGCCGGCTGCGCCGAGTAGTTCCTGCTCCAGTTCCTCGTCGTCCACCCACAAAAGGCAGGCTGCTTCATCGGGTGTCAGCCCGGCTGCAGTCTCGGCCTTCTCGAGGATGTCGCGGGTGCGACCCGAGGGGGCTCGACGGCCTGCCTCCAGCCATTCACCGATCACCCGGGGGTCAACGACGGCGTTGGCCTGCATCACCTGTCACCTCTCCTGTATGCCACTTCGGGCTATCACCCCGGCCGTGTCCCAAAGTCCTGCCGATGTCCTCGATGCGACCCCGCAAGCATCCAAGACAGTGCTCGGTGGTCTCATCCAGGCAGGCTTTGGCCGGATATATTTCGTACTGCCGCCGGTACTCGATGGGCGTCAGGTTGGGCATGACCACGTTGGCCCCCGCCTGTAGGGCCAGTTCTCGGCCTTGCGGGTGCAGGGTGGCCATCGCGGTGGTGGCGGCGATATGCGCGGAAGGCACGAGGAGTCGCGTGACCGCTACCACCTTGAGGGTGAGGTCAACCGAACCGGGTTCGCTCGTGCCGAGGGGTGTCGCGGGATGGGGAATGAACGGTCCAGCTCCGACCATCTCCACGTCAAGGTCGCGAAGCATCTTTATGTCCTGGGCCAGCGAAGATAGCGTTTGCCCGGGCAGTCCGACGATACAGCCCGATCCCACCTGGTAGCCGAGACGGCGCAACCAGGACAGCAGGCGGAGACGTCGGCTCAGACTTCGCGCGGGCCGGAGGCGGCGGTAAAGACGCCGGTCACTTGTCTCGTGTTTGAGCAAGTAGCGGTGGGCGCCGGCCTCCCGGAAAGCTTGCAGGTCGGCATACGACCTTTCTCCCAGCGACAGGGTGATGGCAAGCGGTGTTTCCCGGGCAATGCGCGCTATGAGCCGGCTCAGTGTGTTCCGGTCATACCAGGGATCCTCGCCCGACTGCAGTACGATGGTTCCGAGCCCCAGGGTTGCACCGCGTTTGGCCTGCTCAAAGATCGCTTCGGGCCTGAGACGATACCTTTTTGCCCCGGAGTTCGAGGCACGCAGACCACAGTAGTAGCAGTCGGCCTGGCAATAGCTCGAGAACTCGAGCACGCCCCGCAGGTGGACGGCATCACCCATCTCCCGGGCTCGGATCGCATCGGCAAGCCGAAACAGTTGCGCCTGTCGTTCCGCCCCTTCCACTGCCAGCAAGCACACGAGGTCGGCGATGCCTGCGCGCGCGGGGTCACCGGCCACCCGTTTCAGTACGGCATCGAAGGTCCCTGGCACAACTCCGCCCTCCCTTCCGCCGGCGGACTGGTGACGGCCGTCCTGGTCCGAACTCCTGGCAGACTCCCCAGTTGACCGCTGAGCGAGCCGATCTGGTCGGTGGTCCCGTCCACGATCAAGGCGATGACCGATACGCCGCGGCTACGATAAGGAATCCCCATCCGGCCGACGATGACGGCGTTGTGGCGCGTGAGGATGTCTTGCATTGCCCGGGCAGACCGTTCGGGGTGTTCGACGATGATCCCGATTACCGCCAACCTCGACTCCACGCCGCATTACCTCCTGTCCCTCAAGACAAACTAAACAGCTCCGCCTGTCCTCGAGGGTCAGGCGGAGCTGCGCAACATCTCCGCGAGCGCCCTCCCTTTCCGTCAGGCCGCAAAGCCCTTCGGCTCAGGACCGGCGTGCGACCGGCTTTTCCCAGGACGAGTCTGGTGCAACTCCTCCCGGGTCAGCGACCGGCTGCCAG
The DNA here is from genome assembly GCA_002291985.1 of Firmicutes bacterium UBA995. Taxonomy (GTDB): domain Bacteria; phylum Bacillota; class Sulfobacillia; order UBA995; family UBA995; genus UBA995. The sequence continues at coordinate 40,370 of DBBB01000009.1, read as the reverse complement.
TGGTCGTCAATTCGGGTTCTATGTCATTTTATCCGATATTGTGCAAGTTGCATAGGGGGGGAACGCGCCCCTGCCTTGCCGTGAATGCCCGGCGCGGTTACCTGCCCCTACTTTGTCGCCCCGCGGTCGGCCGGCGTCACCGTGACTTCTCCGGCCACCATGCTTTGCACTGAGCCGTCCTCGAGTGCCAGCAGCAGTTCGCCGAGATTTCCCAGCTCAATGGCACGTCCCCGGACGGCGCCGCCTCCCGTGCTCGCCGTGACCACCTCGCCCATCATGCGCGACGCGGCCTGCCACTCCCGTCGAATGCTTTCCCAGTCTCCGGCCAAGAGACGGGAGTAGTCCGTGTCGAGTTCCTCCATCAGTGCTCCAACAAACTCGCTTCGATCGACCGGGCGACCGGCTGCAGCCAGAGAAACGGCGACAGCCCGCAGGGGCGGGGGCCATTGATCCTCCGCGACGGAAACGTTGACACCTACTCCCAGCACGACAAAGGGTAACCGGTCCTCGGCCGTTCCCCCTTCGGCGAGGATACCCGCAAGTTTCCGGCCGTCCCAGAGGATATCGTTCGGCCACTTGAGATCGCAGGTCAGCCCGGCCGTCCTCCGGACGGTCCGGACCACGGACAGACCGGCGGCAATGGCAATCCGTGGGGCTTGTTCGGCAGGAAAGGATGGTCTGAGCAAGACGCTCAGCCATACACCGGCACCGCGCGGCGAAAACCAACTCCGTCCCCGCCTGCCCCGTCCGGCTGACTGCTCGTCAGCCCACACGGTAACCCCTTCCGGCCATCCCCGACGCGCGAACTCCCAGGCCGTGGTATTGGTCGACGGCAAGGTTGGATAGTGGAGTAGCGGTCTGCCAAGATGCGTTGTCTTCAACTGCCGTCCGCCAGCGCTTCCGCCCGCCGGCGCAACGACTGCCGGACCTCACTCTCTTTCATCGAGTCGAGGTTCACGGTGACATTGGCTAGAGCCCCTTCGAGGGCCGCCCGGGCCAGGGCCGCCGCGACCCGGGCATCAGTCGCCGCCGGGCGATATCCTTCCCGTTCCAGACAGCCCGCCATCTCGAGGACTTCTCGCGCCAGGCCGGCAACTTCCAGGGGAACGGATGCCGCCTGCTGCAGGGCCGCGTCAACAGCCTCGCGGCGGTGGGTCTTGTCGGCAGGAGTCTCCCGGGGAAGTCGATACGCGACCAGCACGGCTTGATATGCTTCAGCATCGGCTTGGGCCAACTCGAGCAGCCGCCTCCGTACCGCGTCCGCGCGGTGGCGCCAGGGCTCAAGCCGGGTTGCCGACCCGACTTCCCGCGCCAGTGACAGGCGCACGACCATCCCCGCCAGTGCCGCGGCAAGGCAGCCCGCGATGGCGGCAGCCGTGCCGCCGCCCGGTACCGGTTGCTCGGATGCCAACTCGTCGAGAAAGCGCGAGAGACTCTTCCCATCCAACCTCCGGGTCAACGTCCAACCTCCTTGGCACCGCCGGCATTGCCGTCATCATCCAGCAAGCGCAGTTCCAGGACCTGTTCGAGACAGAACCCGGACAGGCGCAACGACCTGGCCGCCTCCCCCAATAGAGCCTCGGCCGGGACGAGCCCGACGACCTCGCTCTCGACGACGGAGGCGCCCTGGGCTTCAGCCGCCCGAGTCACCGCCCGGTAAGCCTCGCCGATCGACGTGCGCCGGAAGTCGGTCAGGTTCATGGAGACCTGGGTCTGGCCGCGATCGGCGAGGGATAGCCCGATGGCCTTGACGGCAGGTAAACCGCCGCTTGACTCGCGGATCTCCCGGGCTATCCGCCTTGCAACCCCTACATCCGCGCAGTCCAGGTTGACATTGAAGGCAATCAGCGGACCGCGGGCGCCTACCGCCGTGGCCCCCGCCGTCCGGTGAATCCGGGCTGGACCGTAGTCGGGAGCCCGCTCCGGCCGGGCGATAGCCGAAGACAAGCCTTCGAACTGCCCCTCGCGTACCCGGCTCAAGTCGCGGTTGGCCGGGCGCGCGGCCGCTTCTCCATAGAGGTATACCGGCAGGTCGTGAGCGGCGGCGAGATCGGCAGCAAGGCGACGCGCCGCCGCGACCGCATCGGCCATGGTCAGTCCGGTCAGGGGAATCAAGGGAATGACGTCCATCGCGCCCATGCGGGGATGGGAGCCCTGGTGCGCCCGCAAGTCGATGTGGTGGATGGCCCGGGCGGTCATCGCTTTGACGGCTACCAGCACTGCCTCCGGCTCACCGACCAGAGTCACGACCGACCGGTGATGATCGGGGTCGGAGGACCAGTCCAGAGTCCGCACGCCGGGCGTGGCGGTTGCGGCCTCCACTATGTCCCGCACGACCTCGGGGCGGCGACCTTCACTGAAGTTCGGCACACTCTCGAGCAGACGAGCCATCCCCTCACCTCCGGGAAATCCCCACGCCTTTCGGAGCGGGTCAGGCCGGACAAAGGCCGGCCGTCACTTCCGGGCCGGGTCTCGCGCGCGTTCTTTCCAGGCGCCATGAGCGGCCGCGACCAGGGTTGGTTCCTCCATGAGCTTCACGCCGACCGCCGCGAGGACCAGGACGGCTTCGTGCATGGCCGCTTCCGCGGCTTTTGAAGCAGATGCCGCTGCGAATTCGGGGCTGTGAACGACCACCTTCTCGGAAGCAATGGCCATGGTGAAGGCGGCGGCGGGACAGGCGTGCGAGACGTTGCCGAAGTCGGTGGAAGCGCGCATGCCCGTTTCGGGGGTGGGATCCACCACCACGCCGGCTTGTGCCAGTAGTCGGTGCAGGCATTGTTCCAAAGGGGGGTTGGGTAGGATCTCGAGATAGCTGTCCTCGGTGTTTATCTGGAGCGACGCGCCCGTAGCCAGGGCGGCGGCCCGCGCGCAATTCTCCAGGCGGCCGAGAGTGCCCCGCACGCCGTCGCCACTACTTGCCCGCACGTAGAAGTATGCTTCCGCAGCGTCGGGCACTATGTTGGGCGCCACTCCGCCACGGGTGATGATGCCGTGAAGGCGCACGTCCTCGGTGAGGTGCTGGCGCAGGGCATTGACGCTGTTGAAAGTCTGAATGACGGCGTCGAGCGCGTTGATCCCCTCGTGGGGAGAGGCGGCGGCATGGGCGGCTCTGCCCTGGAAAGCAAACCGGACGGGGGTCAGAGCCAGGGACGTGCCCCCCACCCGGGTGGAGGTGGCCGGGTGCATCATGAACACGGCATCCAGGTCTCGAAACATGCCCGCTTCCAGCAATCTGAGCTTGCCGCCGCCCACTTCCTCGGCGGGCGTGCCCAGGACCACCACCCTGCCCTCGAGTTCCGCATCGATCATCACCTGCCGCAAGGTCGCCCCGGCGCCCACGGCGGCTGCACCGATCAGGTTATGCCCACAGGCATGCCCCAGATCGGGCAGGGCGTCATACTCGGCCAGGTAGGCGATGGCGGGTCCGCCCTTGCCTCGCGACCATTCCCCCCGGAAGGCGGTCGCAACTCCTCCGGCCGGCGCCATGACATGGAAACCCTCCCCGGCGAGGTATTCCCCCAGCCACCCGGCGGCCTTGATTTCCTCCCAGCCCTCCTCGGGGTTAGCATGGATGGCGGCGGACAGCCGACTGAGTTTCTCCCGCCGCTCATCCCGGGCCGAGCGGGCCGCTTTCCACAATTCCTCTCCGAGCAATCCCATCTGCCTCCTTGCCCCGACGGCCTGCCGCAGACATTTGAATGAGCCTTCCTCAGGCACATCCCGAGATCCTCCCGGCAAATGCCTCGCGCTCTCATCCCCTACTTGCGACGGGAACTGGGAGTACGAGCGCCACCGCCAGAGCATGGCAGCCAATCATGGAGGGGTACCACGCTTGGTCAGCCATCGGATCAGCCCTCGTCCGTCTCCTGGGAGGCGATGAGGTCCATCACCCTCCCTTCGAGCCGGTCACGGCGGTTGAGCCCAGGATCCTGAATCACGTCATCGACGAGCTGGCGGAGAACCCGGCCGATGGCGGGCCCCGGCGTCCATCCCGTCAACCGCTGAACGTCATCGCCATCGATCGCCAGGTCTTCCGGCCCCAGGGGTGGCTTGCCGGCTGCTATCCGGCGGACTCGCGCCAGCAGCCGGGCGGTAGGGTCAAGCCGGAGACCGACACCGATCCTTGATGCCGCGCGATCCGCTCGATGAAGCTCCGCCAGGTCGCCGACAGCATCCACGCCGACACGGGCGATCAACCGACGGATGGCTGCATCGCTGATGCCCGTCTGCCGCACCGCGTTCTGTGCCGGTGGTGCGCATGACTGCTGCAACACCAGGTGATGGCGTATGAGATGCGCCACCCGGTCGACCATCGATCGGCCAAACTTGAGGCGGAGCAAGATTGCCTCGCTCATCGCCGCCCCGAGAACTTCGTGCCCGGGGAAGTCCGGTCTGCCGCCCTTGCCTGCCGTCAGGGTGCGCGGCTTGGCTACATCGTGAAGCAGTGCTGCCAGGCGCAAAACCGGGTCCTTCCGGATACGGGTAACCGTCCTCACCGTGTGCTGCCATACGGTTAGTGCGGTCGGCCCGTCCTGAGCCACATTCACTCCTGCGTGAAGTTCAGGGAGGATCTCTCCCAGCAGCCCGGTCTGTTCCAGCAGCACCAGGCCCTTCCCGGGATGAGGGGACAGGAGGATGCGTTCGAGTTCCGGCCCGATTCGCTCCCGTGCCACGCGCTGGATCAACTCGGCATGGCTGCGCATTGCCTGGAATGTATCGCCTTCGAGGTCAAAGCCCAGCTCTGCGGCAAACCTCACGCCACGGAGCAGGCGCAACGCATCCTCCTCAAAGCGCTCCCCTGCGGATCCGACGGCGCGGACTACCCGGCGACGGAGGTCCCGTCGCCCCCCGAACGGGTCTAACAAACGCCCGTTCAGATCCAAAGCCATGGCGTTGAAGGCGAAGTCCCGGCGGGCCAGATCCGCATTGAGGTCGGTAATGAAGGTAATCCGATCGGGATGCCGGCGGTCGCTGTAGCCGGCCTCCTTGCGGAAGGTCGTCACCTCGATTGCCCGCCCCCGGTGGATTACGGTCGTCGTACCATACCTTACCCCGGTGGGCAAGGTGTGGGGGAAGATGAGGGCAACCTGCTCGGGGCGGGCTGCCGTGGCTACATCCCAGTCAAGCGGCCGTTGTCCCCTGATCACATCGCGGACGCAGCCTCCGACCAGGCAGGCATGATGGCCGGTCGCAATCAAGTTGCCGAGGATCTCGGCCACATAAGGCGGGAGGAACCGGGCCAGGTGGAACCGGTTCAGCGTCAAGCAGCACCTGGCCTAGTGGCCGGTTGCCAGCTTGAGCTCAGCCTTACCAAGGACGTCCTCCAGGTCTTGGTCTTCGAGGGTCTCTTTTGCCAGCAGCGCGTTCGCTATGTGGTCCAGGCGATCGCGATGCTTTTGCAGGAGTTCGATGGCTCGATCGTAGCACTCGTGAATGACGGCTCTAACCTCACGATCGATGGCCGCTGCCACTTCTTCCGAGTAGTCGCGGTCGCGGGCCATATCCCGGCCCAGGAAGGGCGAGTCGTACTTCTGGCCGAAGGTGAGCGGGCCGAGTTGCTGGCTCATCCCGAATTCGGTGATCATCTTGCGCGCCAGGCGCGTGGCCTTGTCGAGATCGTCATGGGCGCCAGAACTGAGTTCGTTGAAGACGACTTCTTCGGCCGCCCGCCCGGCCAGGGCAACGGTGATGCGGACGAGGATCTCGGGCTTGGTTATGAGGTATCTATCTTCCAGGGGAAGCTGGAGTACATAGCCCAGCGCTGCGCCCCGAGGGATGATGGACACCTTGCGGACGGGCTCGGCATTCGGAGTCAGCTTGGCGACCAGGGCATGCGCCGCCTCGTGATAGGCGATGATGCGTTTTTCTCTCTCGCTTATCACCCGCGACTTGCGTTCCGGTCCGGCCATCACCCGGTCGACGGCTTCCGTCAACTCCTCCATGCCGATCTTCTTCTTGCGTCGCCTGGCGGCCAGCAGGGAGGACTCGTTCATCACATTCTCGAGGTCTGCCCCGGTCATCCCCGGCGTACGCCGCGCAAGCAGGCCAAGATCCACATCTCGCGCCAGCGGCTTTGCCCGGCCGTGGACGGTCAGGATTTCTTGGCGGCCCCTGATGTCCGGGCGGTCTATGACCACGTGCCGGTCGAATCTCCCCGGTCGCAGCAACGCCGGGTCAAGTACGTCCGGCCGGTTGGTGGCGGCCATGACGATGATCCCTTCATTGACGCTGAATCCGTCCATCTCCACCAGCAACTGATTCAGTGTTTGCTCCCGCTCGTCGTGACCTCCCCCATAACCCGCTCCTCGCTGGCGACCGACGGCATCGATCTCATCTATGAACACGATTGCCGGCGAACTCTTCTTGGCCTGATCAAAGAGGTCGCGCACCCGAGAGGCGCCCACCCCCACGAACATCTCCACGAAGTCCGAGCCGGAAATGCTGAAGAAGGGCACACCCGCCTCTCCGGCAACCGCTCGTGCCACCAGGGTCTTGCCCGTACCGGGAGCGCCCATCAGCAGGATGCCCTTCGGTATGCGTGCCCCCATATCCAGGTAGCGTTTCGGATGCTTCAGGTAGTCAACTACTTCTTGAAGCTCTTCCTTGACCTCGTCGCAACCGGCTACCTCCGCGAAGGTCACGCGTCGCTTGTCGTCAGCACCGTACGTCCGGGCTCGACTACGCCCAAACTGCATGACCCGGTTGCCTCCGCCTTGTGACTGCTGCATCAGGAAGAAGAAGGCCGCCACTACCACTGCCACGGGGAGCATGGTCATCAGCAGATTGGTCCACCAGGGAGGTTCAGCAGGGGGCAGGACTCGGACCTCCACCTGCTGTTGATGGAGCAGATTCAGGACCCGCGCGTCGTCGGCGAGGATCACCGTGGCGAACTCCTGGCCGTCGTCCAGAGTGCCCGTGACCCGGGACTCGCTGATGGTGACCGAAGTCACCCGACCTTCCTCCAGGAGCCGAACGAACGCCGTGTAGCCGATGTCCTCTGGGCTGACGGTTTGGTCAGAGAAGTAGTTTACCACCGACACGACGAGGAGGAGGATCAGGATGTAAAAGGTGAGACTACGAAGCACCCGGTGCACTCAGTCGATTCCTCCTCCTGGCGGTCGCCCCTCAGACTCGGAGGCTTCGAAGAACTTCATGGCTCCTTTCCTTTGGAAAAGAGCAAGTCTAATTCTACCATACATGATGGGCGAGGGCAATTGCCCCCAGTCCCGTGTTAGTCCCGGGGCGAGTAGCGATAGCATTCAAGTTGCAGGGCCAGTCGGGTGTGCGCGGTCACCCGAAAGCGATCGTCGGCGCGATGTCCGGCCACCCAGGCAATCTGTCCCGCCGACATGACGAGCGGCACCCGGTCGCGTTCCGTCCGGGGGATGCGTGCGCTCATCAGAAAGTCCTTCAGCTTTCGCGTTCCCGTCATGCCCAGGGGGCGGAACCGATCCCCCTCGCGGCGGGTGCGAACCTGCAAGGGTTGCTCGATAGCCGCTGCGTCGAGCACGGCAATGTGTCCGGGCAGATCGCCGCTCACCACTCGCCGAGCCTCCTCCCCCTCAAGCCAGGAGGCATGAAAGTGCACTCCGAGTTCGGGCACATGGGTATCACCGGGGATGGCAAGATTGTAGATCCCGCGCCATGGGCGAGGAGTCGTCAGCGATATGCCCCGTGACAGGAGCAGGCGTCCCTCTTCCTGGAGGACCGCGACAACTCCCCCCGGCAGGTGCACTGCCGCCCCTTCCGCCGCCCCGCGTACGAGGTCGGTCACGGACTCCACATGACCGTATTCCGGAGTCAACTCCATGCTCATCAGGGCACGCCTCAGGATTCGCCGGCACCTGCCAGGAGCTTGTTCCAGCATGAACGATCGATCGAGCACCAGCGAGTCGTCCGTCTGCGCCAACAAAGCTGCGGGGAATGCCAGGTCCGTGTCGTGATTGAGGACGATGGTTTCTTCCCGGCAGATGGCCGCAGTCCGGCCCAGCAACTGGCGTATGTTGGGCGTGAACTCCCCCTCAAGCAATGGCATGAGCAGGTGCCGGACCCGATTGCGCCAGAACCCGAGGTCGTCGTTGCTGGCATCGATGCGCGGTTTCAGGTCCACCGCCGCGCAGTATTCCAGTATCTCCTCGCGAGTAGTCCCCAGTAACGGCCTGACCACCTGGACGGCCGAGTCCACCGCGATGGGCCGCTGCCAGGGTATCCCGGCCAGTCCCTCGACCCCCGCGCCGCGCAACAAGCGGAGGAGCACGGTCTCTGCCTGATCATCCAGGGTGTGTCCGGTCGCAACCCGTTGCAGCCCGCGTTCGTCAGCGACGCGCCGGAAGAAAGAATAACGGGCGGTGCGGCCGGCCTGCTCAAGGGACACGGCGGCGAGGCGGGCCATCTCCCGTACCTTCACTTGCTCTTCGATGCAACCGCGCTTGAGCGAGGAAGCCAGGGCGCACACGTATCGAGCATCTTCCTCGGAGGCCTCCCCGCGGAGTCCGTGGTTCAGGTGGCCTGCCGAGACATCCCACCCGTGATCGGGGGCAAGGATGGTCAGTACGTGAAACAAGGCGACGGAATCCGGACCGCCGGACACGCCCACAAGGACCCCCTGCCCCGGCTCGATCAGCCGGCGCCGGGTGACGATATCGGCAATGCTCTCCACAAACCAGCGTCCTTTCATGACCGGCTGCCCCCCCCGTTTCGATCCGGGGTCTTCTTCATGGCAACCAATCGTCCTCCTGCACGGCCCGCCTGCGACCGAAGGTCGCTGACGCGCAGCAGAAGGGCCACTGGAAGGCAAAAGCCCGGGCTTCGTGGAAGACCCCTTGCGCGAACGGCCTTCCGGTCGGTCCCTGTGAGGCCTATCATGCGGCTATCCTGAGAGGAAGATCAACGTGCGGCGGGTCCCCCCCTGGGGCCACTTGCGGCAAGTGCTTGTCGATAGCGTGCTCCCGTCAGCCCCCCCCGATCCGGTCCTCCGCAAGAACTTGACCCTCAACGCCTTGAACGGCGTGCTGGCAATGATGTCCGCCAACCTCGTTGGCCCCTTCATGGGCATCTTCGCCGTCCGCATCGGCGCCTCCAACGTGCAGGTCGCTCTGCTTTCGTCCCTTCCGGCGATGATGAGTCTGTTGGCCATGATACCCGGCGCCCGCTTTCTGGACTCGCGCACCGATCGCAAGGGTTGGACCTGTCGTTTCCTTCTGGCACACCGCGCGTTCTATCTTGTCTTGGCCATCATCCCCCTGTTCGACCCCGGCCGTCAGGCTGCGCTCCTGGTGGCCGCGGTCGCCTTGATGAACCTGCCCGGCGCGGTGGGGAATGTTGGCTGGCAAGCCCTGATATCGCGGGTCATTCCCCCCGAGCGACGCGCCGCCGCTTTTGCGACTCGCAACCGCCTGATGAGTCTGGCCGGTGCCGGCACCGTCCTGCTGGCCGGCCAGACCATCGACCTGGTCCGGCAGCCCCTCGGCTACCAGATCGCCTTCGGGTTAGGGTTCCTGTTCGCGCTGGGCGAGCTGGCAATCCTCAACCGCCTTGAGATTCCGCCGGCGCCTATCGAAAGCCCCAGCGTACTCCAGCCACCGGGTTCCCTGGATCGCGTCCCCCTTCGCGCGCGTTTTGTGCGCTATACCCTGGCGTCGGCGGTGTTCTACCTGGCCTGGCAGACACCCTGGCCGCTGTTCACGATCTATCAGGTGCGGGTATTGGAAGCCAGCAATACGTGGATCGGCCTTCTGAGTCTGGTCAACACCGGCGGGACCTTGCTGGGTTTCGGCTTCTGGGCAAGGCAAGCAGAACGGCGGGGACACATGTGGACCTTGAGTGTGTCGAGCGCAGGGCTCTGGGTGGTGCCGGTGATATACGCCTACTCCACCAACCTGCCCACCCTGGCGGCCTTCAACCTGCTCATAGGCGCGGTCTTCTCGGGGGTCGCCCTGTCCCTGTTCAACTGCCTGCTAGAGGTAACGCCGGAAGAACACAAAGCGACCTATATTGCCTACTACACTTCAGCGGTCAACCTCTCGAGCGTGGTAGCGCCGATGCTCGGGGTGGCACTTCTGGGCCGACTCGGCTTCACCCGGGCCTTCTTGCTGTGCGCGGCCTTCCGTGCCGGGGCAAGTTTGCTGTATCGGCTGCTGTACCTGCTCGACCGCCGGCAAGACAAAGCCCGGTAGGATGATATCGCAGGTGAGGCTCGCGGCGGATTCTACTCGGTCAATCGGCGAATGGGTTCACGATCTTGACCCCTTTTCAGCTTCGGATAGGCCGGGCGGGGGCGTGGATTCACCATCCGCGCCCCTCTCGTTTGGCTGTCAGAATGACTGTCAGCCAACCCTGTGGCGCGTCCTTCTCCCGCAAACACCCTCATAGAGTTGGTGGGCCATCAGGGACTCGAACCCTAAACCGTCCGATTAAGAGTCGGATGCTCTACCAGTTGAGCTAATGGCCCACCGAGCTTGAAATCCTTGGTAGCGGCGGCTGGATTTGAACCAGCGACTCTGCGGGTATGAACCGCATGCTCTAGCCCCTGAGCTACGCCGCCACGGGTCGCCGAATGCTCCATCATTATAGTACGTACAGGCGTCATGGTCAACGGAACGCTCCACCACGGACCGCTCCGCCGCGCGGCGCCAAGCAGGGGTTTGTCCGGCCCTTCACCTGCCGGAATCGGGTGTCGTGAAGGATTCGGGGAGCAAGAAGAGGATCTCACCCGGCCGCACCAGGCCAAGCTGGCGGGCTGCCTGTTCGAGATAGTCATCGGTTTGCGTATAGCCGATCTGCTCGCGTAAACCGGCATTTACTGCTTCTTGCAGGGCGACCTTTTCGCGGACGCGGCGAAGCTCTCCGCGAAGCTCGGCCAGCCTTATGACCTCGAAGCCGGCGGCGACCAGCAGGTAACCGGCCAATACCACGAAGAACAGGCGACCAAGTCGGATCCGACGTGCGACGCGCGGGCGTGCAGGCAGCATCCGCGGGGTAGGAAAGGGGATTACTTTGCCCGCCGATGACGATCCGCGGAAACGCTGTCTCACCTGCCTGCACCCCCTTGCCCGCATGACCCCGAACCACCGGTTCGCCGCCTGTACCTCAAGTCCTTCCATGAGTCCGGCCGCAAGTCCCGAGTCCAGTTGCCTCCCCTTCCCCCCAATCCTGTGCGCGGGACTCGTCGGGGTTTACGGGAATCACCGCTCGAGCGTCCACGGTAGCCGGCGTAAGGTCCACAGGCAAAATAGGAGCCAGAGGCCAGCGCTGAAGGCGCGGACTCCCGAGGCCAGACGTCCCATGGCGCCGAGTTCCATGGACATCACCATCTGTCTGGGCTCTTCCCGGAGGTAAGCCCACCGGTACAGGACGTTCCTCACGTACTGGCGGGTCTCGCGGAAGGGGGGAATGCCGGCCGGCTCCTGACGCCCCAGGCGACGCACGGCCGAAGGCCCCGCGTTGTATGCGGCGGTTGCGAGAACCACATCGCCATGGAACTCACCCAGCAGCAAGCGGAGGTAGGTGGTCCCCCCTCGAATGTTGGCAGCAGGATCGAAAATGCATCCAGGCCCGCAAGAAGGCGGCGCGTGGTTTCCAGGGCAAAGTGACTCGGGATGCAGATATCGCCAGGTAGAAGGCAGGATCTGCATCAGCCCCCGGGCTCCCGCCCGCGACACGGCGTTCGGGTCATACGCGCTCTCCAACTGGATTACGGCTGCGACGAGCGCCGGGTCGAGGTCGTTGCGGGCTGCGTACAGCCTTATCAGATCGGCATAGGGAAGGTCCTGGAGGTTGTCCCGGGCCTGGTAGTAGCTCTCGGTAAGCTGGACTGTCCACTGCCACTCGGCATCTTCCTCGAACTCGCCGAGAATCCAACCGCCCCAGGTCGCGGCCAAGGCCAGCAGCATGTAACCCACTACCCAGCCGGCGGCGAGCCGGCGCCGGGGGGTGAGGATGTCGACCAGTAGTGCCGGTGGGCCGGCGATGACGTAGATGACGCCGAGAACGGGGATCCGGAGCGCACGCCAGAGCCAACCGGACCAGCTGATCGGGCCACCGCGCTTTTCTGCGCCACCATGCTCGAGCAGATGCAGTGCCTCCCTCGCCTCCTCAAGTGCCTACCGCGGGACGGATTGGACGCTGCCAGATTCCGGTTGAGTTATGAGGTACATGCTGTCAGGATCCGCCGCCGAGTGGGTAGACCTTACTTCGACGTGCAGCGTGCGACTGCCGAAGTCCAGGCGGATCGCGTCGCCCGGCCGCACCCCGGTAGCGGGTTTGCCGGGTCGTCCGTTGACGAGCACGCGACCCTGATCGGCCAAGTCGCGGGCAACGGTCCGGCGACGCACCAGTCGCGACAGCTTGAGGAACTTGTCCAGGCGCACCCCGTCGCTCCCCGTATCAGCCTGCCACCCGATCCCCCGATGCGAGGGCATCGGCAATACTGTCGAACACGGCGGTCACGGCTTGTTCCGCTTGCTTTCTGGTCATTCCCGAACGGTTGGCCACGCTGTTCACGAGATCACCCTTGTTCATCCTTGCCCCTCCCCGCCCTGACTTTCTGATTCAACTCATGGATGAGGCGATCGGTTGCCTCATGTAGGGCTGCCTCGGGGTCCACTCCTCGCGTGGCGGCGGTCAGGGCGATGCCGAGGAGGAGTTCCCCCGTTGCCCGCTCCAGCGAACTCCCGGTCTGCGGAAGAACCGCAGCAAAACCCCCGGAGACTTCGTCCCCGATGCCTGCGGCGCTGGCCCTCGATTGCACCCGCGCCGCCCGCATCAGCGCGGGCAGACTGCGGGGTATGTTCCCCAGGATGGCGCCGGACTCCTCCGCCTTTGAGCGACTCCACTGGGCCAACACTGCCCGGCTGGTGCTCGCGGTCGAGTCCCCGAAGACGTGAGGGTGTCGCCGGCGCAGCTTCTCTCCGATCCCCTCCACCACCCGATTGAGGTCGAATGTCTCCTGTTCCATGCCGATGACGCAATGGAACACTACCTGCAGGAGTAAGTCTCCCAGTTCGTCAACCAGCTTATGCGATGAACCGGAATCGATGGCATCGACCAGTTCGTACGCTTCCTCCAGGACGTAGCTCCTGAGCGTCCGATGGTCTTGCTCCCGATCCCAGGGACAACGGCGGCGCAGGGTTTGCATGGTGTCCACCAGCGCGTCCAGGGGATAGCGGCAACCAGGGGGCGAGTGGTCCATCATCGGCGGAAGACCCCCTTGCCCTTCAGCCACCGGGCGAGCCGGGGACCGGCCGCCGGCACGAGTTCGAAGTCGCGCTCGCGCAAGCCTCCACTCAAGAGCAAGACCAGCACGTACACGGCCATGGCCAGAGTGATGGCGATCAGCGTGGCTTGCCCATTGCTGCCGAGGAGGGAGAAGAACCAGCGATATCCCCCCACGGCCGCCAGGCCCATCGCAATCGTTGCCCCGATCGGCTTCACGAGCGTGTCCTTAACCGAAACCCCGGCCCCGGTAAGCGCCTTGACCCCGGCCAGATTCAAGCTGGCGGCTACCATGAAGCCCAGGGTGGTGCCGAGGGCGGCCCCGCGTATGCCAAAAGCGGGGATGCCGGTCAGAATCCAGCTCACAACGAGTTTGCACAACGCGCCGAGAAGCAGGTTGCGCACGGGGAGATCCGTACGACCCAGTCCTTGCAAGACACCGCTGGTCGTCTGCTGCAGGCTCAGAAACAAGAGGCCACCGGACATGGCGGCTATGGGAGGACCCGCCTCCGGTATTCCGAACAACAGGTCGGCAATGGGAGTGGCCAGCAAGTACAGCCCCACGGTCGCCGGTATGGCCATGAGTAAGGTTATCCGGATGCCGGCGGTCGTGCGGGCCTGGATGGATGCCTTATCGTTGATTGCCTGTGCTTCAGATATTGACGGGACCAGACTCGCCTGCAGCGCCGAGGTCAACACGGTCGGCATGTTAACCAGAGTGAGGGCCATGCCGGTAAGCTGTCCGTAGAGGCGGGTGGCATCGGTGGGAGTGAAGCCGATGGCGATGAGCCGGTTGGGTACGACCACCAGATCGATGAGGTTCATGACCGATACCACGATGCCGGCAAGCGATATCGGGACGGCCAAACGCAGGACCGACGCTACGACCCCCCGGGGGGACGGGTCGCCTCCCGGCGGACGGGGCTCCAGCAGAGGAGAAGGTGCCCTTCTATGCCGGAAAATGACCAGCAAAGCGAGTAAGCCCGCCAATCCTCCCGCCGAAGCTCCGAAAGTCGGGCCCGCGGCTACGTGGGGTAGACCGATCCGCAACAGGTAGTACCCGAGCACCAGCATGGTCGCAACCCTCACCATCTGCTCCAGCACTTGAGAGATGGCGGTGGGTGTCATGATTTGCTGTCCCTGAAAATAACCACGCAAGGCCGAAGCCACCGATACGATGAAGATGGCGGGGGAGAGGGCGACAATGGGGTAGTAGGCATCCAGATTATGGGCGACGTGAACGGCAATGGGTCGGGCGGTGAAGAACATCAACACGGAGAACAGGAGACCAAGCGCTCCCATCAGTACCAGGGAGATCTGGAACGTGCGTCGTGCCGCGCCGATCATCCCCCGAGCTAGATGCCCCGCTACCAGCTTCGAGATGGCCACATTGAACCCGACGGTAGATATGGTGAGGATGGCGGCGTAGATGGGATGCGCCATCTGGAACAGGCCCATCCCTTCGTCGCCCAAGATGCGCGTCAGGGGGATCCGGTATACGGCACCCAGGGCTCTGCTGATCAGGCCGGCGGCGGCAAGCGTCATGGCCCCTTGGAGGAAAGATTGCCTTCTCACGCTGACCGCTTCCCTTCGATCCCCGTCGGAGGCAGGAGGCCGTCCAGGGGTTCGGGCGGGGGCAGACCGCACTACGCCCGAATTATATCACATGGTGCCCGCAAGTGGCGCATCGCCCGCCCCGGGGGCCTGTCCCGTGTCGGTCATTGCTCCATCTGTTTGGCCAGAAAGCTGACCGCCGTTTCGGCGAGCTTCAGTTCCAGTTCTCCCGTTTCGACGGCAGGTTCCTTGGAGCAAATGATAACGGCGCCGATGGGATCGCCGCCGGTGATAATCGGCGCCATGACCACGTCGGAGAACCTGCACCGCTTCTCGTCGGCCAAGACAACACAGTCGGTGATTCCCTTCTGGTCCGCAGGCCGGATCAGGAGGGAACTCCGACGTTCTTCCGCAACCGCAATGATCTGATCGCGATCCGCGATGAGCGCGATATGACCGATCGCCTCGTGCAACAGGTCCGCCCTCCTTTCAGGGCGGTGCCGCCTCAGACACAGCTAGGAGCCACTGTAGCGCACGGGCGCGGCATCACGACGCTGTTGCAGCCATGCTTCAAATGCCTGCCCGCGTCGTTCGCTCAGCAACTCTTCCCTCGCGGTCTCTTTCACCTCCTCGAAGGAAGGGCGGCGGGCAGGGGTGACGGAGTCCGCGCGGATGATGTGGTAGCCGTGCTCCGTCTTGACCGGCTCGCTCACCTCGCCTTCAACGAGGGCGACTGCCGCAGCTACGAACTCGGGCACGAGACGTTCGTCACCGGGAGAGATGGGCCAGGGGAGCTGGCCGCCCTGTTCCCGGCTTCCGGGGTCAATCGAACGCTCCGCGGCGAGCCGGATGAAGTCTTCGCCGGCCAGAATCAGCCGGCGCACCTCTTCAGCCTCCGCCCGGCTGGCGACGAGGATGTGGCGCACTTGCACGGACAGCGGTTCATCATACCGCCAGGGATCCTGTTCGTGAAACGCCCGTACCTCCTCATCGCTGACGGTCACGTCCCCGGTTATCTCGGCGAACACCGACTGGGCGGCGAGCGATACCCTCATCAGATCTTCCAGGTGGGTGCGAGTGATTCGGGCCTCGCGCATCGCCCGTTCCGCGGCCTCCTCGCCCCCATGCGTCTGGGCCAAGGTGCCCAGCAGCCCATCAGCCTGCCGGGCGACTTCGTCGCCGGTGGGCAGGAGTTGTCTCGAGGCAGCCTCTGCCAGGATGAGCCGTTCATTGATGAGTTGTTCGAGCAACTCCTCATTGCTGCCAGGTTCGGCGAGCAGGTATCTCATGAGCCTTGCGCGCACAAGGACCTGACCCTGGGTCACGGGCTGGCCGCCTACCGTGGCCAGCACCCTTGGGCCGCTAACCCACCGCTCATCGATCTGTTCCCAGAATCCCCATCCGACGAGTCCCAGGATGATGACGGCGCTGAGCGCCATGATCAGGACGCGCTGCCACGGCTTGAGCCATGCCTGGGATTTCCTTCGCCCAAGTGCCTGACGCTGCCGCTGGGTCCGCCGTCGAACCGCCCGGGCAGTGGAGATCGTCCTGGCTTGACTCGTGCGTCTGCCACCCATGCAGATTCCCCTCTCTAGTCCGAGTCCCCAAGGTACTGCCTGAGTGCAGCCGTGACGTAGGCCACGACTTCCCTTCCCCCCATGCCGTCGAGCTTGAAGACAAGCAGGTCCTTGCTTCGCGGCGGACTTGCCTGAACCCTGCCCCGACCCCATTTGACCACCCGGGCCAGGGAAAGGGGATCGCCCCTGCCACCCGGCGCCAGACGGCAGGATAGCCGACGGCCCTGATGGGTAAGGGCGGCAAATCCTGCCTTGATGGCCAGTAACCTCAGTGTCGCCACGGCCAACAAGTTTTCCGCTGGTTCCGGCAGATCGCCGTACCTGTCCTGGAGTTCTCTCCCCAGGTCGTCCAGATGCGACAAGCCGGGTGACTCGGCAAGGCGCCGGTACAGGTCCAGGCGTTGTCGCTCGTCCGGAACGAAATCAGCCGGCAGGTAGGCACTCACGGCCAAATCAACCTGAACATCCGGCCTGGGCCGAGTGCTTTCCCCCTTCAACTCCTGCACCGCCTGCTCCAGAAGTCGGCAATAGAGGTCAAAACCAACGTCCACCATGAAGCCATGTTGTTGGGGCCCGAGGAGATTGCCCGCCCCTCGCAGTTCCAGATCGCGCAGGGCCACGCGATATCCCGATCCCAGTTCAGTGAATTCCCGCAACGTGGCCAGGCGCTTCTCGGCAAGTTCGCTGAGGACCTTTCCTCGCCGATAGGTAAGATAGGCGTAGGCCAGCCGCGTTGAGCGTCCCACTCTACCCCGAAGCTGGTAAAGCTGTGCCAGGCCCAGGCGGTCTGCGTCTTCCACGATCAGGGTGTTGACATTGGGCAGATCCAGGCCCGCCTCGATTATGGTGGTACATACCAGCAGGGAGTACTCCCCGGCAACGAACCGAAGGAAGACTTCCTCGAGCTGGTTCTCCCGCATCTGGCCATGGGCTACCGCGAGACGCACCCCGGGAAGCAACGTAGTCAGACGTTGTGCCGTACGGTAGATGGTCTGTACCCGATTGTGCACGTAGTAAACCTGGCCTCCACGGGACAGTTCTCGAAATGCCGCCTCTCTCACCAGGTCCTCCCCAAACTCGCAAACATAGGTCTGTACCGGGTGGCGATCTTCCGGAGGCGTGTCGATGAAGCTCGTTGCCCTCACGCCTGCCACGGCTGTCTGCAGGGTTCGGGGTATGGGCGTGGCCGACAGGGTTAAAACGTCGACTCCTTCCTTGAGCAGTTTGAGCCGCTCCTTGTGGGCGACGCCGAAACGGTGCTCCTCATCGACGATCAGTAAGCCCAAGTCCCTGAAGACGACATCGTCCTGCAGCAGCCGGTGGGTACCGATGACGATGTCTGCGGCGCCGCTTCTGAGCAGTTCCCGGGTGTGGGTCTGCTCAGACGGTTTACGCAGGCGCGACATCAGTTCGATCTTGAGGGGGAAGCCGCTCAGTCGCTCCCGGAAGCTGCCATAGTGCTGTTGGGCGAGAACGGTGGTGGGAACCAGCACGGCCACCTGGCGTCCCTCGGTGGCTACCTTGAAAGCGGCGCGGATTGCCACCTCTGTCTTGCCATAGCCCACGTCCCCCAACACCAATCGGTCCATGGGGTGCGGTCGCTCCAGATCTTCCTTTACCTCGCGAATGGAGCGAAGCTGATCGGGAGTCTCCTCGTAAGGGAAGAGGGCTTCCATGTCGGCCTGCCAGGGCCCATCCGGGCAAAAGGCATGTCCCGGCAAAGCCTGTCGCCTGGCCTGCAACAGCAGCAAGTCGAAGGCCAATCTCTTGACGGACTCCTGCACCCGACGCCGGGTGCGACTCCACTCCCCACCTCCCAGGCGGTTGAGCCGCGGCTCGTGTCCTTCAGGGCCGACGTATTTCTGAATTGATTCTACCTGCTCCGCCGGCACATACAGCCGGTCGGCGCCGGCATAGCGGATGAACAGGTAATCCCTGGTGACTCCGCCAACCGTGAGGTTCTGGACCCCCTCAAAGGCGCCGATTCCGTGTTGGACGTGCACCACGTAGTCGCCCGCCCGGAGTTCGCGCAGGTCACCGATTTGCCGCCCGCTGCGGGCCGTCCCCGAAGGTCTCCTGGCCGGGGCGCGGCCGGTAATGTCGCTCTCGGCGAGGAACGCGATGCGGAGGTCGATCAACTCAAAGCCCCGGCCGAGCCAACCCTCCGTCACGGTCACCCGCCCGGGGAGGGGTGGGCAGGGTCCGGCCGGCAGGCCGGCCTCGACCAGAGCTTTTGTCATCGCTTCCGCTCGAGCGGTGTCGCCGGCAATCAACCCGACCACGTAGTCCTGTTCGCGCCAGGCGTTCAGTTGCTCGAGCAGAGAAGACCGGCGACCGCGATAGTCTCCCGGGTTTCGGCAGCGGAAGTCGACTGCAGGCTGGTCGTGCTCGCGGGGCAGGAGGGAGAAGGCCACCTGAGTTCGCCGGCTGAGCACTTCGGGAAGCTGGGAGGACGGGGCATGAAGATCCACCTCCTCGGGTAGCAGCCTTCCCTCCTCGATTTGCCGGGCAAGGATGTCCAGCGCCACCTCCTCGGTGATGCGGGTCTGCTCGACAACTCGGGGCAAGTCCTCGACGAAAATCAGCCCTCCGGCCGGCAGATAGTCCACCAGGTGGACCAGTTCGAAGGCAAACGGCAGGTAGCTTCGGCGTCCTTGTGCGTCCATGGCGTGCAGATGGGCGTGCACCCGGTCGCGCAACCTCGTCGCCGCCGCATGTCTCCCCGCCGCCCGTAGTCGACTCATGGTGGCCGCCAGAGAGTCCTGGACAGCTTTCTCGAAGGCAGACCGCCTGGTCGGTTCGAGCACGAGTTCTCGAGCGGGGAATATCGCAACCTCATCACAAGCCGCCCCGGAACGCTGGGTGATCGGGTCGAATTCGCGCAGCGACTCCACCCCGTCACCCGCAAGCTCCACTCTGACGGGAGCGGCGCGGGTAAACGGGTAAATGTCCATCAGGCCGCCTCGTGCCACGAACTCCCCGGGACGCTCCACCGGGTCCGCCGGGGCGTATCCGGCCTTGACGAGTCCTGCGAGGAACTCCTCGCGGTCAAGGGGACGGCCTTGCCTAATAGTGAGAGTTGCTTCGCCCAGGCTCCCGGGTGGGGGTAACCTCTCCAGCATACCCTCACCGGTGGTCACCACCAGGCCGGGCGTCCCCCCTTCGAGCTGTTCCAGAGCACCTGACCGGCGGCGGTCCAGTTCATGGCTGTCGGCCAGCACTTCCAGGGGCACGCGACCTGCGGGTGGGAAGGAGAAGGTCATCTTGCCCCCCAACCAGGCCGACAGGTGTTCTCGGGCGCGTTCGGCGGCTGCAACATCGGCGGCAACATAGATGGCGGGCCGCTTACAGTGGACAACCAGGCCTGCGGTCACGTAGGCGAGGGCCGATCCGGCCAGCCCGGTTACGTGCTGGGTCGACCATCCGGCATCCAGGCGCTCGAGGAGTTGCCGGTAGCCGGCATGGAACTTGAGTAGATCGAGGAAGTGGCGCATTCTCTGCCTCCGTCGCGGTGCCTTCAGCCAGGCTCGCGACCGTCAGCCGGCGGGCGTGAGCAGCACTGCCGTGCGGCGTCCAGACCATGTACGAGCCAAGTCACGACCGCCGCCGCCGCCGCCCGGGCTACAGTATCCAGGTGCGCCAGTTCCTGGCCCGCAAGCGGGGTCAGGACGAAGTCCGCGGGGTCGACGGCCGGCGGGGGGCGGCCCACGCCCAGCTTGAGTCTCAAGAAAGCGTCCGTCCCCAACGCATCCATGAGCGATTCAACGCCGCGATGTCCGCCCGAACGCCCTCTGGTCTTGAAACGAAGTCTGCCCCGGGGCAAGTCGAGATCGTCGTGAATCACCAGCAGGTTGGTGGCGCCGAGACGCGATCGTTTGAGGTACCGTAAGACAGGTGGACCACTGAGATTCATGTACGCTCGCGGTTTGAACAAGGTGACGCGGTGGGCGGCAATGAGGCCGGTCCATGTGTCACCGGCATGACCCGCCGCATGAAGGGACATCAGCCGGTCAACCACTCGGAAACCGGCATTATGCCAGGTGTCTCGATAAGCGGGGCCGGGATTACCCAGCCCCACGATCAACCTCAGTTCTCCAGCCTCCCCTGACCAGGGTCAGTCCTGCCCGGTGCCTTTCGCCGGTGGCTCCGCGGCGGCCGCCTCCGCGTCCGCCGCCGGTTGCGGTTCGGCGGCCTCCGCCATCCGGGCAAGGACAATGCCCAAGACGATCTCCTCGGGGTCGCTCAGCAGGCTCACGCCCGGAGGCAGGGGTACACTGGCCGCGCGTATGATGTCCCCCGCCTTCAAACCGCCCACGTCTACCACGAGATACTCCGGGATGTCGAGGGGCAGACACTCAACCTCGAGTTCACGGGACTGGTGCTGGACGGCCACGCCCATCCCCTCCAGTTCCTCCGTCCCTTGCGCCAGCACGGGGACGCGGACCGACATGCGATGGGTCAGCGAGACTTCCTGAAAGTCCACGTGCAGAAGGCTTCCGGTGGCGGGATGCCGCTGGAGTGCCTTCACAACCGCCGTCCTCGACCCGTGCCCCTCGACCTCCAGAGCTACCAGGGGATGCGTTCCCCCCGCCTGCATGACTCGCTCGAACTCGCGGGTTCCGATTGAGACCGACAGGCTTGTCTTCCCCTGACCGTAGAGAACCGCGGGCAAGCGCATATTGCGCCGCAAGTTGCGGCTAATACCTTTACCTGCTTCGCGAACTCCTGCCGAAAGTTGCACCGGTTGCATGACTCACGGAACCTCCCCGGTGGCCCCTGGGCCACATACTCCATGTTAAGGCAGGTCGCGTCCCCCTGTCAAACGGCCCGCCGTCCTGACCGTGTGTGTCAACCCATTGTAGGTGATGTCGTCCTCACGAGAACAACTCGCTGACCGACCGATCCTCGTGAATGCGTATGATGGCCTCCGCCAATAAGGGAGCAACCGACAAGACCGTCACCGTTGAGGGGAGGCGAGAGGGGTCGATGCCCAGCGTGTTGGTCACCACGAGTTCTCTTATCGGCGAATCTGCCAACCGGTCAAAGGCAGGTCCTGAGAAAACGGCGTGGGTACAGCAAGCGTATACCTCCGCCGCCCCTTTGTCGACCAGCGCCCGAGCTCCATTGCTGATCGAGCCCGCCGTATCGATCATGTCATCGACCAGGATGGCCTGCATCCCCCGCACATTTCCGACCACGTGGATTACCTCTGAGATGCCCGGGCGAGGGTGGCGCTTATCGAGGAAGGCCACGCCTGTACCCAGGCGTCGCGCGATGTCGCGGGCTCGGGGCACTCCCCCTACATCCGGTGACACGACCACCGCATGGTGAAGGGCCCGTTGGCGGAAGTGCTCTGCCAGCAAAGGCATCGCCGACAAGTGGTCTACCGGCAAGTCGAAAAAACCCTGAATCTGCCCGGCGTGCAGGTCCATGGTGAGGACACGTCCGGCGCGTGCCGTGGTGATCAGATTGGCGACGAGCTTGGCGGTTATCGGCTCGCGGCCGCGAGTCTTCCGGTCCTGGCGCGCGTACCCGTAGTAAGGCACCACGGCGGTGATTCGGCGAGCCGACGCGCGGAGCATCGCATCGAGGATGATCAGGAGTTCCATGAGCGTGTCGTTGGCCGGCGCGCCCGTGGGCTGAATGACGAAGACGTCCTCACCCCGCACGTTCTCCTGGATGAGCACGTGGGTCTCCCCGTTGGAGAACCGTCCGACTTCCATTCTCCCCAGGTCGATCCGCAAGTGGTCGGCAATCTCTCGGGCCAATGCCGGATTGGCCGTACCCGTGAAGACTTTCAGCCCCTCGGTGTCTTGGCTCACCTTGCTACCCCCCGCAAACTTGACTGACAGCGTTCACTGGGCGTCCGGCCCCTGCCGACCAGCAGTCTTGCCCAGTCCGCGTCGACTTGCCCAATTCTCGATGTTGACCTGCCTCGCTCTCGCCACCCCCAGCGCCCCCGCCGGCACGTCGCGCGTGATCGTGGAACCGGCCCCCACAAAGCTGCCCGCTGCCACGTCAACCGGCGCAACCAGGTTCGCATTGCAGCCGACGAAGGCGCCGCTCCCAATCCGGGTCCTGTGCTTCTGCCGGCCATCGTAGTTCACCACGACCGCTCCCGCGCCGAGGTTCACGTCTGCCCCCACGCTGGCATCTCCCACATAGCAGTGATGAGAGACGCGACAGCCCTCCCCGAGAGCGGAGTTCTTGATCTCGGCGAAATTCCCGACCCGAACCCCGGTTGCCAGTTCCGTACCCTGGCGCAAGTGGGCATAGGGTCCAACGGTGACCCCGGCTGCCAGTCGGCTCCCTTCCACCACGGAATGTCGAATGACCGACCGATCTCCAACCAGGGTGTCGACCAGGTGGGCGCCGGGCCCAATGCCGCATGCGCGTCCGACCTGCGTAGCGCCTTCCAGAAAGGTGAACGGGTAGAGTATCGTATCTTCGCCTACCTGCACCCCGTGGCCCACGAAAGTGCTGGCAGGATCCACGACCGTGACCCCCTGGTCCATCAGGTGCGCCAGCAGCCGCTGTCGAAGGATCTGTTCAGCTTCCGCCAGTTCCCGGCGGTTGTTGATCGAGCGGACCACCGAGGGATCGTCGATCGGATACAAAGACACCTTCTCGCCTTGTGCCCGCAGGATGGTCAGCACGTCCGTCAGGTAGTATTCGCCCTGGGAGTTCTCGCGAGTAAGCTCGCCGACCCGCCTCATGAGCTGGTCAGCCTGAAAGCAGTAGAGCCCCGAATTGACCTCGGCTATCTCGCGCTCGAGGGGAGAGGCGTCCGCCTCCTCAATGATGCTCAGGAACTCACCCGAGGGGGCCCGCAGGATCCTGCCGAGACCCGTCGGGTTGGGCACCCGGGCAGTCAGGATGGTAGCCGCTGCCCGGTCACGGCGATGCGCGGCCAGCAGGTCCCGCAACGACTCCGAGGTGATGGTGGGCACATCCCCGTAGACCACCAGTACTTCTCCTGATCCACCCGCCAGTTCTGCGGGTTTGACCTGCGCGACGGCATGGCCGGTGCCGAGCGACTGCTCCTGGCGAACGTAGGTGAAGTCCTCCCCGAGGAGTTCCTCGATTGGCTGAGTCTGATCGCCTACCACCACGATGATGCGCTCTGGACCGAGGCCCCTGACCGCATCCACGACGTGTAAGATCATCGGGCGGCCGGCCACGCTGTGAAGCACTTTCGGGGTCTCCGAGCACATGCGTTTCGATTTGCCGGCTGCTAGTACGATAACTATCGGATTCGCCACGAGCGTTCGCCTCCGAGCACTGGCTTGCCGGTCATTGTTCTTCGTGTCGGGCGGTCGGGGCACCTGCCCGGCAAAAATCCCGGGCATCTGTGCCCGGGATTTTTTCCTCAGCATGTCTGAGGCCCATCAACGGCCTGCCCCGCACGCCTCCCGGCGTTCTTGATACGCCTTCAGGACCGCGGTCTGTATCCTTTCCCGGGCGTCGGAAGTGATCGGGTGGGCGATGTCGCGGAATTCTCCCTCCGGAGTCTTCTTGCTGGGCATGGCCACAAAGAGCCCTTTCTGCCCTTCCACCACCCTGACATCGTGGACGACGAACTCCTCATCCATGGTGATCGAGGCGACCGCCTTCATCTTGCCCTCCCCGGCAGTTACTCTCCGTAACCGGACATCCGTGATTCGCACGCCCGCCACCTCCGCGTTGCTTCGAGCTGGATGGCAACGACTATTCTGGTGCATGCGGCCAAACTCCTCTGTCGATCGCTGGCGTCAAACCGACGTGCGGTCGGGCGGAAAAGGACCGCCGTGCGAACCGAGGATTCGGCTGACCATGGCATGGTCCTCCGGCTTATCGACATCGACCCCTATTTCGGGAAAAGCGGTGCGCACTGCATGGGCGCCTGCCAACCCCAGGAAACGGCATGCGGCTGCCTCGAGTTCGGACAGGGTGAGCCTGACCAACAACAGTCGCAGGATGAAAACGGGGCCGAGCACGGCTGCCAGGCGCACGGGCTTCTTCCGCGCCGCGAACAGAGACCTCGCGAGTTCGGCGGAGGAAAGCAAGCTTCGGGAACTCACCAGCACGAGGTTGCCCCCCGTGAAAGTCCCGTCCTTCAGACGGCCGTAGGTGCGGCACATGCCCGGGTATGCCCTTTCCGCCAGTTCCCGGGAGATGACGGGATAGTGCAGGTCGGCGCTGCGGGCCGAGCACTCCTCGATGAACCCATCGATGACAACCGGCGTGATCAGGGGGATATCGGAAGTGACGATGAGTACCATCTCCGGGTTCCCCAGCCTGTCGACTGCCGCCTGCAGGTTGTCGATCACGTCCCCGGCGGGATGGACGAAGGTAATCCTGTCCGCCAGCGGGCCCAGCGACGATGCGAGGACAGACTCTGGTCCCGATATGATTACCCTCCCCACCCGCCGCGCTCCTAAAAGGCTCTCCACCACATAACTGAGCATTGGCTTGCCGGCCACCTCGATCAAAGCCTCGTTGCCCGGCGGACCTATCGAAGCCAGTCTGCCGTCGTTGGCCCGGCCGGCCAACACCACCGCATCAACCATCGTGCTCTTCACCTCCCGAAGTTGACCGCCGGCTCCGGTCATGACAGCCGGCCAAGGCATCGCCCTCCTCGCGAGAGGCCAGACGCGTCACGGCCTTCCACCAGCCGGGTCCGGGTAGCCGCTTCGATACTTCTCGGCCGATCGCCTCCGCGTGGTCTCGATCCCGCGCGATCCCGAACACGGTGGACCCGCTGCCCGTCATTGCGGTGCCGAGTGCTCCACAGGCTTCGAGCAGGACCCGGGCCTGACCTACGTCCGGGTGGGACACCGCCAGCGCCGGTTCGAGGTTATTGCCCAGGCTCTTCGCAAGGCTTCCCCAGTCCCCGGTTGCCAGGGCCCGTAAGGCGCCGGCGGTGTCCGGCCGAGGCGAGCGCCGTCGGTCGTGGGGTAGCCTGTCGAACTCCTCGTAGACCAGGCGGGTGGACTTGGGTCCTGGCGGTCGCAATAACACTAACCATAGCTTTCGGCCGGGGAAGGGTAAGGGCTCGATGATGTCGCCGCGTCCCTTTACCCGCGCCTGGCCTCCCGTGAGACAGAAGAGCACATCCGACCCGACCGACGCGGCAAGGTCGCCGAGCTGCCGGCGCGTGAGGTCAAGCCCCCACCACCAGTTGAGTCCGACCAGGGTAGCCGCGGCGTCAGCACTACCGCCCCCCAGACCTGAGCCGACGGGTATGGCTTTGACCAGGACCATTTCAACGCCCGGCAGGTCCCGCCGGTCCGCTGCCAGTCGCCGGCAGACGGTGACGCAGATGTTGTCTGCGCCCTCGGGAACGGGGAGCCCCCGGACGGAAAAAACCAGGGTCCCCGGCGGTCCCTGGGCGCGTATCAGCAGCTTGTCGGCCAGGCAGAGTTCGGAGAAGATCGAGTCCAGGTTGTGATAGCCATCGACCCGGGTATCGCCCACTTCCAGCGTGAGGTTCAGCTTTGCCGGGGCAGTCAGGACGAGCATGAGAAATAGCTTCTCCGTTCATCTCGGCCTGACCTCCGATGGCTTCAAATCCGCTCCCCGGCAATCGCCGACACCCGGGCGGCCGACCCGTGGGCTACTCTCCAGCACCTCGAGTGTCCGCTCGTACGGCTCTTGCCTTGGAAGAAGAAAGGCAGACGGCTCGCCGGGTCGAGCTGCACTTGTCAGGTGCCGTGTAGCACGGCCAAGTACCCGGCTCGTATCCCAGCACCCTTGCCGCCGACGGGCCGGAGGGGAGGGGCTAGCGGTCTCGCCCTACTTCGTATGCTTGTCTGCCACCTTGCTGGCGCCGTAAGCATCGGGCTTGACCTTTGCGTCGAACCCGCTGCCGGTCACCCAACCGACGATCTCCCGGATGAGATCGCGCGTCGCGCCATTCTTCCCGATGTCCAGATGAATCTCGACGTCCACGTCCACCTTGTCCCTGGACAGGCGTTCGGCCAGTTGCCCACCTGTGTGCAGGCTGAGAGCTGTCTCGTGGTAGAGGCGCTGCCGCAAACTCGCCATGGGCTCATGGCGGCGGCGCTCGTAGTAGTAGCGAGCGCCTTTCCCCCGGCGATGGATGACCACGGCTGTCACGAAGTGGACGTCGTCCCGGGCCTGAGAGTCCGTGCCGACAATCAGGCGATAGTCCTCCTCGGGCGCCCCCGTCACGTAGGCCAACATGTCGTCGAACATCATGTCGAAAGTCATGGGCCCCTTGCTGGGGCTGATGAAGGCCATAAGCGGCTTCCTTCCGGCGTATGAACTCCTGACCAGATTATAGTCAATCGGCGGCCGGACTTCAAACCTCCCGCATGGGCCACTCGCGACCGAGGAGTTCCTGGAAGGCTCGCGCGACGGCCGCGAACTCCTCGACGCTGAGTGTTTCGCCCCGCCGGCGAGCGTCGATCCCCGCGAGTGCCAGCGCCCGGACGGCGCAAGATCGATCGACTCCCGGCAGGTGCGCCCCGGCAAGGGCCCGTGGCAGCGTCTTGCGGCGATAGCCGAAGGCAGCCCTGGCCACCGCCGACAGTGACCCGTTCAGGGCGGTGGGTTCGGCGGGGTTTCGCCGGTCAAGCACCACCAGGCTGGAGTCCACCCCCGGCGCAGGATAGAACGCCTGCCTGGTCACCTTCGCCGCCACCCGTACCTGGCACACTGCGGTCACCGCGACGGTGAGGGCGCCGTAGTCCTTCGTGGCCGGCAAAGCCGTGAGCCGATCGGCAACCTCCTTCTGTACCATGAGGACCAGCTTCGTCAGGAACTCCATTGCTATCATCTGGAAGAGAAGGGGGCTGGTCAGGTAGTAGGGCAAGTTGCTCACCCCCTTGCCGACATCTCCCCCTTCCTTGGCGAGCACTTCCCCGAGGTCCATTCGGGTAGCGTCCCCCACTACCACTTGGACGTTGCCGAGACCGGCGAGCGTCGAGTCCAGCAGTCCTGCCAGCCCCCGGTCCACCTCCACCGCCACCAGCCGCTTCACAGCCGGCGCGAGGGCGCGGGTCACCGTTCCCAGACCGGGACCGATCTCCAGGATCACATCCTGGGGAGCAGGGTCCACGGCGGCAACTATCTCCTCGAGAACCCTTCGACTCACGAGGAAGTGCTGTCCCAGATGGCTCAGCGGCGCCAGACCGTTCCCCCGTAAGAGCCGGCGGATGCAAGCGGGGGAAGTCAGGTCCTGATACGCCTCGCCATCCCCCGGGCTAATCACCTTCTGACCGCGGGGGCCAGCCGAAGAGAGCGCGAGCATTCACCGTCGTTGCCCGGGCTACTTCCTCGGGTTCGATGGCGCGAATCCTACCCACGGCGGCGGCGATCAGGGGCAGGTTCGCCGGCTCATTCGGCCGTCCTCGGAGGGGCTCGGGGGAGAGATAGGGGCAGTCGGTTTCGAGGAGCAACCGGTTCAGGGGCGCCCACCGGACCACGTCGCGTAGGGCGAGCGAGCGGGGATAGGTGATCGTGCCTGCGATTCCCAGGTAAGAGCCGTGTTCAATGCACCGTTGCGCGTGAACCCGGTCACCCGAGAAACAGTGCAGCACGCAGCCTGATGCACAACCGTTAGCGGACAGCACTTCGAGTACTTCCCGGTGAGCGTCGCGATCGTGCACGATGAGGGGTTTCCCCAACTCCTGAGCGAGTTCGACCTGGGCGCGAAAGGCGCGTTCCTGGTCGACCGGGGGGGAGAGGTTTCGATAGTAGTCAAGCCCGCACTCGCCCACTGCCACCACTTCCGGTCTCTGGGCCAGTGCCCTGAGGTCGCGCTCGACCTGGGGCGTCCAACGCGAGGCGTTATGAGGGTGAACCCCCACGGCGGCACGAGCTCTCGGTTCCCGTCCGGCCAGGTCGACAGCGATCCGGGATGAGGCCAGATCGATCCCGACGATAACCACCCCCGCCAGTCCGGCCGCAAAGGCGCGCTCGAGTTCACGCAAGACGCTGGCCGGATTTCTGCTCGCGTGGGCGTGTGTGTCTACCAGCGGCGACAGTCTCAACGTCCCGCCCCCTTGCTGACAATGCGGGGGAATAGCGGTTCACCGCGGCGGATGGTGAGGCCGGGAGGCAAGCCGCCCCACGCCAGTTCGTGGTGAGTCGCGTCCGCGGTGGTGCGCGCCATGCCGAGTTGATGCCAGATGACATCTGGCGCCCGCACCAGAAAAGGCTTGAGCAGGACGGCGAGAATTCGTTGGCATTCCGCCAGATCATAGAGGACACTGCCGAGTCGCCTGCCGCCGCCGGCAGCACGGGCAAGCTCCCAGGGTGCCTGTTCCTCGATGTACTTGTTAGCGCGCCGGGCGACTTCCAGGATTGCACCCAGCGCGTCCGCCAGTTGCAGTGCCTGCATTGCTCGCGAGACCTGCCCGACGGCCCGCTCTATTGCCGCTGCCAACTGGCCGTCACTGTCCGTGGCGTGGGGCACGACCCCGCCACAGAACCGCTCAAGCATCGCCGTGGAACGCGATAGCAGGTTTCCGAGGTCATTGGCCAGATCCGAGTCGGCCCTGGCCACCAGGCTGTCCTCCGAGTACTGCCCGTCGGCGCCAAATGGTATCTCACGGAGCAAGTAGTACCTGATCGCGTCCACCCCGTATCGGTCGACCAGCACCAGTGGATCTACCGAATTAGCCCGCGATTTGGAGATCTTCCCCTCCTTGAGCACCAGCCAGCCGTGCCCGTAAACTTGGCGGGGCAGGGGAATGTCCGCAGCCATGAGGATGATGGGCCAGATGACCGCGTGGAATCGGACGATCTCCTTGCCTACCAGGTGTACGTCGGCCGGCCAGAAGGTCTCGAAACACGCCCGCGCCTCGCCGTCCCCCGAACCATAACCAAGCGCAGAAAGGTAGTTCGTCAGGGCGTCGAACCAGACATATATCACGTGGTCCAGATCAAAGGGGACGGGGACGCCCCAGCGGAAAGAGGTGCGCGAAACACAAAGGTCCTCCAGCCCGGCTCGCACAAAACTCACCATCTCATTGCGCCGGGAGACAGGCTGAATGAACTCGGGGTAGGCAGCGATGTGTTCTAGCCACCGGTCGGCATACTTCGTCAGCCGGAGGAAATACGCTTCCTCCTCGAGGAACTCGACCGTACGCTTGCAGTCCGGGCAGAGTCCCTGCTCAAGTTGTCGTTCCAGCCAGAATGTCTCGCACGGCGTGCAGTACCAGCCCAGATATCGTCCAAGGTAGATATCGCCCTGCCGATAGACTCGCTCGAACAGGGCCTGGACCGCCCGCCGGTGGCGGGGTTCCGAGGTGCGGATGAAGTCGTCGTAGCTGATTCCCAGAGCACTCCAGAGTCCTTTGATCCGGTCAGCCATGCGGCTGACGAACGCGTGGGGGGTCTCTCCCATCTGGCAGGCCTTGCGCTCTATCTTCTGTCCATGCTCGTCCGTGCCGGTGAGAAAGAAGGTCCTGATGCCGTGCAGGCGATGCCATCGAGCTATCGCATCGGCGGCCACGGTCGTGTAGGCATGGCCAATGTGCAAATCCGAGTCCGGATAGTAAATGGGGGTGGTGATATAGAAGCGATCGCGCACGGGACGTTCCTCCTCGCGGCAACCAACGGCGCCGGCGTCGGCTCCGCCGAGACGCTGCTCGCCCATGAGCGCGCGGCGACGTGGTCGGCACCGTCGCGGCTGCCCGACGTCTCCCAGCTTAGGCTCACTATACATAGGCCGCCTTCGGACTGTCAAGGCGTCCGGACGGCAACACAAGGGAGTGACGGGGATAGCGGGGAGGGGGACAAAGCTGAGCAGCAATACCGGGTACTCGCCCATTATTCGACTCTGTTAGGATGGCTAAAAAAGGGGTTGCCCATGTAATAAAGTTTTCCAGGTATTGACTAATGCGGTCTGCCCTGGTAACATGGGCGAGAGATGTCGAATGCTGTCGTAAGGAGGAGTGGATTGTGATGAAGTCGACGGGAATCGTGCGCAAGGTGGATGAACTTGGCCGGGTGGTAATTCCGATTGAACTCAGGCGCACCCTGGATATCGAGGAAAGGGATGCACTGGAGATCTACGTGGACGGGGAGAAGATCATCCTCCGGAAGTACGAGCCGGCATGCATCTTCTGTGGGAACGCCGATGAGGTCGACAATTTCCGGGGCAAGAAAGTGTGCAGGCACTGCATGGAGACCATGCAAGCGAAGGTCGGCTAGTCCCCGTCATCGCGAGGAGGAGACGCGGCGGCATTCTGGAGCCGGATAGCCCGGTATACCTCTTGGCGGGGCACGGCTTCCGCATCGGCCACGTTGCGCACCGCTTGACTGACTGATTCGCCGGACGCACGACGCAAGTTCACTGCACCGGCGAGGTCCCCGGGGGAACAGGTTGCCCGCACGGGAGTACCGCCCTCGATGACGAGCGTGTACTCCCCCCGGGGACAGCCGTCGGGAAACCGGCGGGCAAGTTGCTGCCGTACCTGGTCAGGTGTGCCCACCAGTACCTCCTCGTGGAGTTTCGTCATCTCACGAGCCAGGGCAGATTTGGATTCAGGCGCCAGTTCGGCCAGGTCGGCGAGCGTCGCGAGGACGCGATGCGGCGCCTCGAACACCACCAGCGCAGCGCCAACACCAAGAGCGCGACGCAGAACGCGCCGGCGTTGCCCGGCCCGGCGCGGCAGGAAACCAAGGAACCACCAGGTCGGTGCGGCGATCCCCGACAGGGCGAGGGCGACCACGGCGGCGCTGGGCCCGGGCACGCAGGTGACCCGAAAGCCCTGTCGGCGCGCTGCGGCCACCAACTCCGCTCCCGGGTCGGATATGCCGGGCATGCCCGCATCGGATACGAGAGCGACGTCTCGGCCTTGCGCCAGTTCATCAAGTATGGCGTGGCATTTCCTCCGGGCGTTGTGTTGTCTATAACTGGTGACGGCGGCGGCCACCTGATATCGGTCGAGGAGTTTTCGGACCTGGCGAGTGTCCTCCGCAGCAACCAGCGTGACACCGCGCAGCACACTCAAAGCCCGCAAGGTAATGTCCTCGAGGTGGCCGATGGGCGTGCCGACGAGATACAATACGCCGCCGTTCATGAGATCTCTTGAACCGCGACCTGGTGGGCGGGGAAACTCTGTTCCGGCCGCTCGCCGATGGCGACGGTGACGGTGCCCCGGGCAGGATTGGTGGCCGTCACCCGACCCTCACCTTGCGGCGTGACCACGGCTGCTCCAACGGCCGGAAGCAACGCCCGGCACTTGTCATACTGCTCGCATTCGAACCTCAGGCAACACATCAGGCGCCCGCAGACGCCGGAAATCTTGGCGGGATTCAGGCTCAAGTTCTGGTCCTTGGCCATCCGGATGGACACCGGCTGGAACTCGGTCAGGAAGGAACAGCAGCAAAGCTCACGCCCGCAGGGACCTAGACCGCCGAGTAGCTTGGCCTCGTCCCTGACGCCGATCTGCCGTAACTCGATGCGGGTCCGGAACGTTGTTGCCAGGTCTTTGACCAACTCGCGGAAATCCACCCGTTCGTCTGCGGTGAAGTAGAAGATGATCCTGCTGCCATCGAAGCTGTATTCGACATCCACCAGACTCATGTCGAGACCGTACGCTTCAATCTTTTGGCGAGCGACGTCATGGGCATCGCGTTCGCGGGCGCGATTGCCCCGGGCCGTCTCGAGATCGTCAGGCACAGCCTTGCGGAGGACGCGCCGGAGCGGCAGGGTTACCTCGGCGTCGGGGACGTCCCGTGCCGGCGTCGCCACTCGCCCGAGTTCCGTGCCCCGTACCGTCTCTACCACCACCCGGTCAGCCGGAGCCAAGTCGAGATCGTCGGGATCGAAGTAATACACCCTCCCCGCCCGCCGGAAACGGACGCCCACCACGTGAGGCATTGTTCTCAATCCCCCTCGACCACTCGCAGTATCAGCAGGTCAAGGCACAACCTCCGCAGGACGTTCTGCCGGACCGCATCACGAACATAGGCTGCTGCCGATAAGGCCCGTAGAAGGCGGGCCGGCTGGTGGCGGCACGCCAGAGCGGCTATCCAACCCATCCGATCACGATTGATGAGCAACTGGGGATTGGCCGCAATCCGCCAGACCAGCAGATCTCTCAAACACAATTGCAAGACATCCAGAAAGTCGAGCGTACCCTGCCGATCGCGAGTGTAGCTTTCGAGATCGGCAGCTAGACCATATGCGTTGAGGGAAGCGCCGCTCAGGGTCTCTTCCAGGAATCGCTCCACTCGGACCCGCCCGGCCAGCAAGTCATCGCCCCTCGTCAAACGTAGGGCCATTCCGGGGTTGCCCTGCGCAAGAGCTGCTGCCAGTCGAGGGGGCACGGCTGAAGTCTCCTGTTCGAGGCGTGCCGCCAGCATCCCTTCCGGCCATGGTCGGAAGTCCAAGACGTGGCATCGCGAACGGATGGTCGGCAGCACTGCCTGGCCATTCTCGGCCAGTAGAACCAGGACGGCGTACGCGGGTGGGTCCTCCAGAACCGACAGCAGGGCATTGGCCGCCGGAATGGTAAGGCGATCCGCATGCTCGAAAATGCCGACCCGCCGTCTGCCCACTGCGGGCCTTAACAGCAATGTTTGATGAGCCTCGCGGACTTGCTCGAGCTTCAGCGTTGCCCCGCTCGGAGTTATGACCAGTACCTCCGGATGCATGTTACGGGTCATCAGTACGCAGGCATGACATTGCCCGCACGGCCTTCCGGCATCCAGCCGCTCGCAGTTCAGGAGCCGTGCCAGTTGCCCGGCGGCCGCCCTCTTGCCCATGCCTGCCGGCCCCACGAAGAGATAGGCATGCCCGATCCGCCCCGCCGCAGCCCAACGGCCGAGCATCTCGGCGGGCGCCACCCACCTCCCCGCGTCAAGCCCTTTCGTACCGTTCAACGGAGAGGACAAAAATGGTCGCTCCCCCAACGAGCACCTCCACCGGGTAAGGGACATAGGAGTCAACCGGACCGCCGACGGGGGTGAGGGGAGTGACCAGTTGTTCCCTGGACTTGCAGGTCTGCTTGATGATGGCCACCACCTCTTCCACGGCATCGTCGCCAACGCCCAGCAGCAGAGTAGTGTTGCCTTCCTTGAGGAAGCCGCCTGTGCTGGCCAGCTTGGTCGCACGATATCCCTTGTCCACCAGCACCTGAAGGACCCGGGGCGCATCCTTGTCCTGTACGACAGCCACAACCAGTCTCATGCTTCCACCACCACCTTCAGGTTGCATGCCTACGACCGGGCTCGGGTAGCGGACGGGTCGGCCAGTGTGGTGTCAACCCGCGCAACGATATCTCGATGTACGGCGAATTCGTCCCGGGTGGCATCGATCAGGCTGACCCGGTCCGGGTCACCGGCGGCGCACGCCCAATACCCTTCCCTTACCCGCCGCTGGAAGGCTAGCCCTCGTTGCTCGATGCGATCGTCGACAAGGTGGCCGCGGCGGCTTTTCAGCGTGGCGGGATCGGCATCGAGCACTATGGTGAGGTCGGGGACGATGCCCCCCGTGGCCCACCGATTCACTAGATCCACCACGCCCAGATCGATCCCTGCCCCGTATCCCTGATAGGCTACCGTAGAATGGGCGTACCGCTCAACCAGGACGACCTGGCCGCTCGCCAGGGCGGGGCGTATGACTTCCCTCACAAGTTGCGCGCGGGCAGCTGCGAACAGGAACAATTCGGCCACAGGGTCGATCTCCGGGTGAGCAGGATCAAGTACCAGATTACGTATGGCCTCTCCCAAATCCGTGCCCCCGGGCTCCCTCACCGAAACACACGCAATCCCCTTGGCCGAGAGGTACTCGCCAAGCAAGTGGGCTTGAGTGGTCTTGCCGGCCCCATCACTGCCTTCGAGAGCGATCAACTTCTCCAAAGGCCTCCCGCCCACCCCTCAAGTTATTCGACGGCGCGCCGGCGCAGCCCTCCGGACGCCGGTCAGCCGTCCTTGCGGAGCAGCGGGCCCATTGCTGCCTCATCGACCTTGCCCTGTTTCCATGCTCTGGACAGAGCCCTGCAGACCATCGGATCATAGTGGGAACCGGCCGATGCCTCGAGTTCCTCCAGAACCTGCTGTACTGTCCAAGTGGTTCCCGGCCGGTACGGACGGCGAGAAATGATGGCATCGAAGCTGTCGGCGACGGCGATAATGCGCGCGCTCAAGGGAATGTCTGATCCGGCAATGCCCCGAGGATAGCCCTTGCCGTCATACCGCTCATGGTGATGCCGAATGCCTGATATCACTCGTTCCATCTCTGGTAGGTGCCCGACCATCTCCGCGCCGTGATCGGGATGCTGCATGACCATATCCCACTCGGCGGCCGCAAGTCGGTCACGCTTTGTCAATATGGCGTCGCGTACGGTCAGCTTGCCGATATCGTGCAACTGCGCGGCAACTTGCAGGTCTTCCAGATCGCGGTAAGACAGTCCTAGCTCTCGACCGATGGCGACGGCCAATCTGGCCACGCGTTCGCTATGGCCGACGGTATACGGGTCGCGCGCGTCGATGGCAGCCACCAGGGATTTGATGGTGGAAAGCAGGACCTTGCGGGAGTCCTCGTGAAGGCGTATACTCAGCACCGTCACCGCCGCCTGGCTCGCGATGGCATTCAGCAGCTTCAAGTCACCTGAAGTGAAACGCTTGCCAAACCCCTTGTCGGCGATCACTATGGCCCCGAGAACGCGATCGCGCACCTTCAGGGAACATATGATCAGTGGAGGTGCAAGAGGACACCGGTCCTCTCTCTCCAAGCGCTCCTCCTCGGGCAAGGCAGCCGCATCTTCAACGAGTTCGCCCTCTCCAGCAGCCAGGACCCGGGCGAGCAGCCCCCCACCCGGCGACTGCGCAGCGAACTCGGCGGCGGCATCGACGGCGAGTCCCCGTACAGCGACGGGCCGCAGCATCCTATCGGCTTCCTCATTCAGGAAGACTGCGCCACGTTTGGCCTGAATCACGGTTGCCGCCTTTTCGAGTACATGCTGGCAAGCGGTGGGGGCATCGCTGACGGTAGTGAGTTCGGCGCTTATATCGTAGAGCAAGCTCAGTTCCTCGTAAGTATGGGCGACCTCTTGCGATAGACTCTCTATGTCCTGGGCGATCTCGGCCAGTTCCTGAATCCTGGCGACGGTGAGAAAGAACAGCTCTTCGCGCCAGGACGAGTCCTCACGGGGACTCAGACAAGCAAGCATCGCTCCACTGAGGTAGGACCGGGGAGCGATAACCCTGGCCAGTACCGAGTAGCCGGTGTGGGCGGGACAAGGAAAGGAACGCGGTCCGTGCTTGCCCGCAAGGTCGTTGATCACACCCGTGTGACTGACCGGGCACTCCCGGTGATCCGACTGCCGAGGTCCAACCTTGGAGCAAGCCCCGATCATGGGGTGACTCTGCATGGTCACGTTGCCACGGGCATCGAGGAGGATCAGGGAGAGATTCGCTCGCCAAGATGCCTCTTCCAGTACCTTGCGGAGCTGACTGCCGCCCACGGATTCGAGCAGGTTGGTGCTCGGCATCCCGGTTCCCCTCCGCCCCTCCTGTCAGCCGGCTCGAACATCAGTGTCTATTAGTTCTCGAATCTGTCCAAGAAGCTTAGCCAACCCTTCATCTTTCGCGATGAAGCGATCCGCCCCCAGCGATAGGGCGGCTACCCGGCTAGCCCCATCCGGATGCCCGGTCAGCACCACCACGGGGATCTCGCGGGTGGCGGGATTCTGCCGCAAAGCTCTCAACAAATCATACCCACTCGAGCCGGGCATCACAAGGTCGCTGACGATCAGATCCGGGCGTTCGCGCTGGCTCATCTGTAATGCGTCGTCAGCGCTGTTCGTACGAGTGGCCTGGTAGCCCTCCCTGAGCAAGGCTACTTCAATGCTGCGGGCTACCGCGTCGTCATCGTCTACCACCAGGACCTTGCTGGGCCGGCGGCTCGGAGACAACAGGGCTCGAACCTTGTGGGCCAACTCGCGGAAATCAACCGGTTTCGTGACATAACCGCTTGCCCCGAGCTGCTCCCCTCGCTCCCGATCATCCACGACCGAGACCATCACGACGGGAATGTCGGCCGTAGAGGGACGGTTCTTGAGTTCTTCGAGGACATTGAAGCCGGAGGCATCAGGCAATAGCACGTCCATGGTAATCAAATCGGGTCGCTGCTGCTTGCACAGCTCAATAGCTTCACGACCGCTGCCCGCTTCGACCACTCCGTACCCTTCCCTTTCCAGCAAGAACCGGAGACTGCGCCGGATGGCGGGTTCATCGTCCACCACCATGACCACGCGAGAAACCGTTCCAGCCCTGGGCTGGCCGCCCGGCGCAAGGCCGGTCGTCCCGCCGGCGGCGACCTCGGAGCGTGCGACGAGACGCGGGGCCAGGCACCGGACGGTGAAGTGAAAGGCGCTGCCCAGCCCCAGTTCCGACTCCACCCAGAGACGGCCGCCGTGGTGTTCCACGATCTCCTTGCAGATGGCCAGACCCAGTCCGGTGCCGGCCGTCTTGGCGCCGTCCATCCGCCCTTCCTCGGAGACCTGGTAGAACTTGTCGAAGACCTTGCTCAACTTGTCGGGAGGGATGCCTACCCCGGTATCGCGAACCACTACCTCTGCCACATCGCCTGTGCGGCGCATTTCCAGCGCCACCCGTCCCTGCCTGGTGAACTTCAGGGCATTATTGAGCAGGTTCGTCAGGAGTTGTGAGATCCGATCACGATCGACCTCGACCAGGTAGTCACCGGGGCCGATTTGGAGGGAAAAGTCCAAACCAGCCTCGGCAAACAGGGGTCGCGCAGTGCGAGCGGCGTCGTGCAGGAGTTCGTCCAGTCGCCCCTCGGCAGGATGCCATTCCATGCGACCGGCCTCGATCTTGGACACATCCAAGACGTCATTGATCAGCCTGGTCAGTCGTTCGCTTTCCTGGTTGATGATCTGGATGAACTCGATCTGCGAGCTGCGATCTTCGTCGGGATAGGTCAGGAGAATCTCGGAGAAAGAGCGGATGGAAGTGAGGGGTGTCCGGAGTTCATGGGACACGTTTGCCAGGAAGCTGGACTTCATTTCGTCGAGCGCCTGCAATTCCTGATGGGCGTTCTTCAACTCGTCATAGGCGACCTGCAGGTCGCGGGTACGCGCGGCGACAGTGTCTTCGAGTTCCGTCTTGTGCCGGGCCAGTTCATTCACATAACCCTGCAACTGGTGAAACATTGTCTGCAACTGAATGCTCTTCCGCTGGAGGGCGCTGGAGAAAGTGCCCACGCTGTAACCGAAAATGGGGAACAAACCCATGGGCACGGCAGCGATCATCGTGACCAGGTAGCTGAGGTCCCGGATTCGTACTACGGCAAAGAAGGGCTGAGGACGAGCGACCCCGAGGTATTCCGTCACGGCCAGCACGCTGAAGAGCGCCGACCCCAGCAGAGTGACGGCCATTCCCTTCGCCCTGGGAGGAACATGTTGGCGAAGAGGATTATCACCAGGTAAAGCAGTACGCCGAACCCACCTATCCCCCCCAGGTAGTGAACTGTCATGGTCGCTATCGAAAGCTCCAGGACGAGGTAGCCGACATGCCGGTTTTCCAGAGCCTGGTGGGGGTCGATCTGCACGGCCTCCGCCAGCTTGCCGGTGTATCGTGGCACGTAGACGGGCGTTGCCTGGGTCCCGAGCGGCGTCCAAGCATCCGGACGGCGAATGGTGGGCACCCGCCAGCGACGGCGGTCGACCTCCACGAAGTGGTCGAGGACAAAGGAGAATACAAACCACACGGCGAGCGCCGCGAACGCTCCTGTGGGGACCTCGACTCGCGCCAGCATGCGTAGCCCGAGAAGCACGGCGGCAAAAGTGCCGATGGTCAGGCGACGAGCCATCGTCGTGAGCTTGATCCGAGTCATCAGTTCCTCGTGTTCGCTCAACGACGCATGTTTCTCCGGGCCACTTATGGCCTGACCGGACAACGCTCAACGCCTCCTTCAGCTCTGGTGAGGATGGAGGGGTTGCCGGCTGGCGGCCACGATATCCTGCACCTTTTGCAGGATCGCTCGCGGGCTGAAGGGTTTGGTTATGTAGTCGTCGGCCCCCTGGATCAGTCCTCTGACCTTGTCAATTTGCTGCCCCTTGGCAGTAAGGAAAACGACGTGAGTGTCCCGGAGGCGAGGATCGGCCTTGATTTGACTGCAGACTTCGTAACCGTTCATACGCGGCATCATGATGTCGAGGAAAACCACCCGCGGCCGCAATGCCCGGATCTTCTCGAGTGCCTCCACCCCGTCGCCCGCAGTCTCCACCCTGAGACCTTCCTTTTTCAAGACGAAAGCCAAAGAGCGGAGAATGAACGGCTCGTCATCCACTATCAGTACCAGCGCGGCGTCCATGGGTTATCCTCCTCCGGATATAACTCCCCTGCCCCGGCTTCGTGGCGGTCACGACCGCCCGTTTGCTTGGCTGCCGGGATTTTGCTTTCTCATTCTATCCATGACCGCCAACTCCTTCTTGCAAGCAGCATCGCAGCAGAGGGAACACGGGGATGCATACTGCGACCGCCGCCCCGTGCTCCCTGACTCATCAGTTGCCCTGCAGGCGGCTCTTCTTGGCAAGCAGTTCATCCCTGGATTCCCGATGCTCCGGATCGGGAACGCAAGCATCCACCGGGCACACCGCGGCACATTGAGGTTCATCGTGGAACCCTACACACTCGTTGCAACGATCAGGGTCGATCACGTAGGTCTCTGTTCCCTCCGAGATTGCCTGATTGGGACATTCCGGTTCGCACACGCCACAAGTGGCGCAGTCTTCGGTGATCTTGTAGGCCATTCGCTCACCTCCTCGTTCATCCGACAATCGGGACTGCCCGGCGGTCGAGCGTATTCTCCGCCGGGCCAGTGCAGTCCTCCCGCGTCTCAGCCGCCCCACAAGGAGGCACCGGACACCGGATGCTCGCGGTGGTCGAATCACGGATAAGAAAAACTTTCCGGCGGCGACCTACTCTCCCGGGCGGTTACCCGCCGAGTACCATGGGCGCTGGAGGGTTTAACTTCCGTGTTCGGGATGGGAACGGGTTGGACCCCTCCGCCATAGCCACCGGAAAGCTGATTTAGTTGGACCACACAGAGGGTAAGGGAGTGAGCGGCTTTAGGCAGGTCAAGCCCTCGACCGATTAGTACCAGTCAGCTGAGGACATTGCTGTCCTTGCACCTCTGGCCTATCGACCAGGTAGTCTACCTGGGGTCTTACTCCGTTGACCGGATGGGAAACCTCATCTTGGGGGGGGTTTCGCACTTAGATGCTTTCAGCGCTTATCCCTTCCGGACGTAGCTACCCAGCGCTGCCCCTGGCGGGACAACTGGTACACCATTGGTCCGTCCACCCCGGTCTTCTCATACTGGGGGCGGCTCCCCTCAAGTTTCCTGCGCCCGCGACGGATAGGGACCGAACTGTCTCACGACGTTCTGAACCCAGCTCACGTACCGCTTTAATGGGCGAACAGCCCAACCCTTGGGACCTTATCCAGCCCCAGGATGCGATGAGCCGACATCGAGGTGCCAAACCTCCCCGTCGATATGGACTCTTGGGGGAGATAAGCCTGTTATCCCCGGGGTAGCTTTTATCCGATGTCGACGGCCCTTCCACTCGGAGCCGCCGGGTCACTAAGCCCGACTTTCGTCCCTGCTTGACCGGTAGGTCTCGCAGTCAAGCTCCCTTATGCCTTTGCACTCCACGCGCGATTTCCGACCGCGCTGAGGGAACCTTTGGGCGCCTCCGTTACCTTTTGGGAGGCGACCGCCCCAGTCAAACTGCCCACCTGACACGGTCCCCGGACCCGGTAAGGGCCCTGGGTTAGAGCTTCAGTAATTCAAGGGTGGTATCCCACCGGTGGCTCCACCGGAGCTGACGCCCCGGTTTCCCAGCCTCCCACCTATGCTGTACATGAATCACCAAAGTCCAATGTCAGGCTACAGTAAAGCTCCACGGGGTCTTTCTGTCCAGTCGCGGGTAACCTGCATCTTCACAGGTATTTCAATTTCACCGGGTCCCTCGTTGAGACAGCGCCCAAGTCGTTACGCCATCGTTGCGGGTCGGAACTTACCCGACAAGAGACTTC
>DBBB01000133.1 GCA_002291985.1 Firmicutes bacterium UBA995 | reverse complement strand
CGGGCTCCTGGGACCGAACGGGGCAGGGAAGACGACGACCATCAAGTGCATCCTGGGGCTGATGAGGAGTACGCAGGGATCGGTCCGCGTTTTCGGGCATGACACGGTCCGCCGCCGCTCCGAGGCCGCTCGGCAGATGAGCGCCGTCCTCGAAGGCAGCCGCAACATCTACTGGCGGATGACCGCTGCCGAGAATCTCGGGTTCTTCACGCTGCTGCACGGCGTCCCACCGCGGGAGGCGCGAGCCTACAATCACCGGTTGCTCGAGGTTTTCGGCCTGGCCGACCGGAAGAATGTCTCCGTGCAGGAGCTGTCGGCGGGTATGCGCCAGAAAGTGGCGGTGGCCTGCGCCCTGGCTACCCGAGCGTCACTCGTCTTCCTGGATGAGCCAACGCTGGGGCTAGATCTCGAGACTTCTCACGAACTGCGCCGCCTCCTTCGGGAACTCGCGACGAGCGAGGGCCGTACGATCGTGCTCAGCAGCCACGACATGGCGGTCGTGCAGGATGTGTGCCGGAGGGTGGTAATCGTGAAGGAAGGGCGGGTGGTAGCGGACGATTCGGTTGCAAACTTGCTGGCCTTGTTCCGAACCCGCGCCTATCGCTTCACTTTGTCCGACGGCTGCCCCGACGGTTTTGAGTCTCGTCTTCGCGGGCGATTCGTTGGGGTGACGGTGACCCCGGGAAGGCCGTTCCTGTTGGAAGTCGTGCTGGACCGACCCGAGGACTTATACGCGATCATCGATGCATTGCGCGCGGACGGAGTCCTGATCGACAGCATCACCCAGCGGGAGCCTGACCTGGAAGAAGCCTTCCTCCGCCTGGTGAGAGGTGAAGGGATATGAGCCTGCTCGCTTGCGTGTTCCGGGCCATGTGGATGCACCGCCTGATCATGGCGCGCCGTTATGCCTTCAACACGTTGTCCAGCCTGATCACGATTTACCTGGTGTTCTTGCTCCTGTTCCTGGGGGGACGCGCCCTTGCCGGCCCCCTGTTCCTGGGCGACGGCCTTGAGGGGCTGGTCGTGGGCTACCTTGTGTGGATGTTCGCCCTGTTCGCCTACTCCGACCTGGCCTGGGAACTCATCATGCAGGCCCAGATCGGGACCCTGGAGAAGCTGTTCCTCAGTCCAGCCGGGTTCCGCTGGGTGACCGTCTTCAACGAGTTGGGAGGTCTCGTCTTCAATTTCGGCCTCGGTTTCCTCATGCTACTGGCCATCATGTTCACCACCGGCACCTTCTTGAACATCGACCTCATCAGCGTGATTCCCCTGCTCCTCGCCACGGTCGCCGCCGCCTACGGGTTCGGCTTGATGGCCGGGGGGCTGGCGCTGGTCCACAAGCGCATCCAGGCCGCGTTTCAGATCCTGCAGTTCGTGTTCGTCGGGTTCATCATGGCCCCCGGCCACTGGGCCGTCGCCCGCTACCTGCCTTTCAATCTGGGTACCCGGTTGTTGGGACGAGTAATGGGCGAGGGGGTGCGCATCTGGCAGTTGCCGGGCGCCGACCTGCTGGCGCTCGTGGGAGTCGGCGCCGGCTACTTGGCCCTGGGTTTGCTCGTCTTCGCGCGGATGGAGCGGATAGCCCGGGACCGGGGTTCGCTCGGGCACTATTGACCCCTGATCATTCCCAGCGGAAGAAACGGACGGCGAGGACGAAAGACCCCACCAGCCAGCCCAGCAAGACCAGGGCTGCGCCCCCCACCGAACTGAAGGTGGCGGGCATGTCCACCGCTATCTGACGGAAAGCGTCGGCGAGATAGGTCAGGGGGATGGCCCGCACTACCGGCAGCAAGAACTCCGGCATGATTTCCGCGGGGAACAGCGCTCCCGACAGGAACATCATGGGGAACTGGACCACCTGCATGATGCCCTCTGCGCTCTCCGCCGTCCGTACGAAAGCGACCAGCATATAGCCAAGGCTGGTGAAGGTGAGGGCCCCTAAAATGGTCAGCCCGGCCAACGCAAACCAGTTCCCGAGTATGGGCACGCCGAACCCGAAGTGGGCGATGGCCAGGAGGATGGCCGTCTGAACCAGGGCGACCGCCACCCGTACCACGACCTCGCCTGCTATCAAGGTGTGGCGGGGCAGGGGGGTGGCGCCCAGCCGCTTGAGGATGTTTCGCTGGCGCAGGCTCACCAGGCGGAGGGAGCCGAACAGGCCAAGCTGCATCATGGACACGGCGATGATGCTGGGCGCGAAGAAATCGATATTACGCAGCTCCCGGGCTTGAATGGGCCTGGCGTCAAGGATGAAGAGGCGCGGCGCGCCGGTGATGTGCCGCTCGATTTCGGCGACGATTTGTTGCACCGAGGCAATGAGCAGCCGATTGGTTTCGCCCCGTGCCTGATCGTAGTATATGCGGACCTGCGCCGCCCCTGCCGGGGGGGCCGCCGTCACCGGGGGGAAGACCACCACGAAGAAGCGGTCGCCCGCCCGCAACGCGGCCAGTTCCTGTTGCTCCGCGCCGGCGTGCACCTCGAATGCCGGGACCTGGCGCAATGCCTGCTCCACCGCCGCCCCATGGGGCGTGCCGGCGGTAACCACCCCGATGGGGAAGGAAGTCCGTTCGCCCCCCGCTCCCCCGAAGACCAGTCCGATGATGGTCATGAACAGGATGGGGAAGGCCAGGTACCAGAAGAGTGCCATCTTGTCCCGGGTGATTTCCTTGACGGTAGCCAGCGTGAGCTGTCTGAAAGTCCTCACTCGCGGATTCGCCTCCCCGTGAGTTTGATGAAGACGTCCTCCAGCGTGGCCTGCCGGATGGTGATATCGGAGGCGGACGAGCCGTTCGCGCCCGCCCGGAC
>DBBB01000038.1:6864-18985 GCA_002291985.1 Firmicutes bacterium UBA995 | reverse complement strand
TCGAGCGCTCGCGGCGCGGCCATGCTAACCTCTTCCATAAGTTGCCCGAGCCGAGCCAGTCTATGTGCCAGGTCGCGGTGAAGTCGTTCCCCCTCGCGCCGGCGCATGGCAACCAGTTGCCCGATACTCTCGGCCAGCGCCTCGTGCACCGCTGGGTACGCCGCCTCGACGTCTTCGTCTTCAAACCCGTTCGTGATCACGCCCGGCAAGGTCAAGATGGTATCGAGGCGGGGCGGGTCGGAGAGCGCAAGCCGCCGCCCGAGGTCACAAAGCATCTGGTGATATCGCTCTGCCAACGCCGTGTCCAGCCGAACCTGACCATCGCCGCCGGCACTTCGCTCGAGGACGAGCGACAAGTCAAGCCGGCCTCGGGTCACCTGATCCTGGACGACCGCGCGGATCCGTTCTTCGAGAGCGCCGTAGCCCCGGGGCAGGCGCAAGTTAAGGTCGAAGAAACGATGGTTTACCGACCGCACCTCGATGACGGCACGGTAGTCAGAAGTCCGGCCTTCACCCCGGCCATAGCCCGTCATGCTCCTCGGCATCGCTCACCCCGACCCTGGCACATCATACCAGGTTCTCTTCGTGGTTCGACCTGGCTGCG
Source organism: Firmicutes bacterium UBA995 (assembly GCA_002291985.1). GTDB lineage: Bacteria > Bacillota > Sulfobacillia > UBA995 > UBA995 > UBA995. The sequence continues at coordinate 18,381 of DBBB01000038.1, read as the reverse complement.
AGGATTCCTTTCGCCAAGCTCCCCCTGACTCGCTAAATCGCCCGACCAGGGAGGCAATCCGGTCAAGCGCCTCGGCCAGGCGAGTTTCCTCGCAACACAGGGCCACCCGTACGTAGCCTTCGCCCTGACGACCATAGGCGGGCCCGGGAGCAACACTGACGCCGGTTCGCTCGAGGAGTTCGGCAGCGAAGGTCCCGCTATCGCTAACGCCGGGCGGGCGAGCCCACAGATAGAAGGTGCCCTCGGGTACCCGCAACTCCCAGCCGGCCTTTGCGAGCCGGGTGGCAGCGAGATCGCGTCTTCGCTGATAGACGGCGTTCATCTCCTGGATGAAGTCGGGTCCTCCCGGCCAGGTAAGGGCCTCGACGGCGGCATACTGAACGGCCGTGAACTGACCCGAGTCGGTGTTGTTCTTGACCCGGCCCAGGGCGGCCACCGCTTCGGCGTTCCCCACCGCGGCCCCGATGCGCCAGCCCGTCATGTTGAACGGTTTGGAGAGCGAGTAGAACTCGACGGCGATTTCCTTCGCCCCGGGAATCTCAAAGATGCTGGGCGCAATGGTGCCCGCGTAGGTCATCTCGACATAGGCCGCATCATGACATAAAAGGAGGCCTTGCTGCCGCGCGAAATCGACCGCCTCCCCGAGCTGCTCACGGGTGGCCACGCCTGCCGTCGGGTTGTTCGGGTAGTTGAGGAACATGAGCCGGGTTTGCTCGCGATCTTGGCGAGAGATGGCCGCGAGGTCGGGGAAGAAGCCGCGTTCGGGCAGAAGGGGCATGGGTACAGGGCGCCCGCCCGCGAGGATGGTCTGCGTGCGATACACGGGATAGGCGGGGTCGGGCACCAATACCGCATCGCCCGGATCGACCCATGCCCAGATCAGGTGGGAGATGCCTTCCTTGGAGCCTATCACCGCCAACACCTCGCGGTCGGGGTCGAGGTCAACCCCGAAGCGGCGCCGGTAGTAATCGGCTACCGTCCGGCGAAACAGGCCCGACCCCTCGTAGGCAGGATAGCGGTGGTGGCGAGGGTCGGCGGCTTCGCGCCGGAGCCGCTCGACGATGGGCGGGGGCGTCGGCCGGTCAGGGTCGCCGATTCCGAGATCGATCACGTCGAGACCCCGGGCTCGCGCCGCCTCTCGGCGGCGGTCGAGTTCCGCGAACAGGTAAGGCGGCAATTGTCCCAGCCGGGCTGCCGGCTTCAACATGGTCCTTCTCCTCCCCCGGGGAACTCCCCCCGGAACACTTCCACGGCCGGTCCTGTCTGGATAACCCGGCCGTCATCCCGCCACTCCACCTCCACCTCGCCGCCGTCCATGACCACCTGCACGCGCCGGTCGCACCGGCCTTCCAGGATACAGGCCACGGCGGCGGCGGCGGAACCGGTGCCGCTGCCGGCGGTCACTCCCGCGCCTCGCTCCCAGACCCGCATGCGGAGCCGCCCGCGGTCGATCACCTGGACGAACTCCACGTTGGTCCGGCGGGGAAACAGGGGATGCCATTCGATCCGGGGTCCGATTCGCTCAAGGTCGACCGCCTGCGCCTCCGGGACCATGATGACGCAGTGGGGGTTGCCCATCGAGACCGCGGTGAAGCACCATATGCGACCGTCGGCCTCCAGCCGCTGGCTGACCACCGGCCGGTCGTCCTGCTCAGGGTCGGAAGCGAGGGGGATCTCCCCTCGGGCCAGGCGAGGTGGACCCAGGTCCACCCGCACCCTCGTAACCCGGCCTCCCTCCACTACCAGTTCCGGGCGCATGATCCCTGCTCCTGTCTCGACGGTGAACTGCTCGCGCCGGGTATGGCCCCGCTCGAATACCAGTCGGGCCAGGCAGCGAAGACCGTTTCCGCACATCTCCGCCTCGCTGCCATCGGCGTTGAAGGTGCGCATGGCAAAGTCGGCCTCCTTCGACGGGAGCACCAGGATGACTCCATCTGCGCCCACGCCCAGGCGACGATGGCTCATCGCCCGTGCCAGACCGGGCAAGTCGGGCAGGACCAGGGGAGAGCTGACCATGTCGATGAACAGGTAGTCATTGCCCACCCCGTGCATCTTGGTGAAAGGTACTCGCAAGTCCGGCCCCTCCTTCATACTTTCATGGTGGCCCAACGCCCTTTACCGAACGCGCTCCGGATCAGGGCGGCTCGCACCACCCACTCGCCCACCATTATAACCCATATGGCCCTCAGATCCAGCCCCAGGCCAAAGACCGCGAGGTAGCTGAGGGGCACGCGCAGCGCCCAGATGCCGGTCGCCGTCGCCGCCATGACCGCCCGGGTATCGCCGGCGCCGCGCAGCGCTCCGGAATGGGTCTCGGCGTAAGCGATGGCCAACTGGCCAGGGGCGGCGATCCTCAGACACACCGCCCCCAGCGCCACCACCGCCGGGTCGGGAGTGAAGGCTCGGAGGATGGCGGGTGCAAGGAGGAGGAAGATCATGGCCATCCCTCCCATGATCATTCCTGCCAGGCGGGTAGCTTCGGCGGTCCACCCGCGGACGTCATCGGGGCGGCCGGCGCCAAGCCCCTGACCGGCCAACACCGCCGCGGCGATGGCGAAGCCATGCCCGGGCATGAACGACAGCGATTCGGCGACCACCGTAACCTGGTGGGCGGCGAACGCCACCGTTCCCAGCGAGGCCACGGCGAACTGCACTACTATGCGCCCGCCGTCCAGGAGCAGGGCCTCACCCGCAGCGGGCAGGCTCAGCCGGGCCAACCGTTGGAGGACGTCTCGCTCAAGCGCCCACGGCCCCGACACGGCCAGCCCGGAACGGCCACTAAATAGATAGCCAGGGGACACTGCGGCCGCCGCACTCTGGCCCAGGACCGCGGCGACGGCGGCGCCGGCCACCTCCAGCCTCGGGAAACCGAGGACGCCGAAGATGAGGAGGTAGTCCAGCACCCCATTTACCACATTGCCGAGCATTGCGGCGAAGAGCGGCACCCGGGTGTTGCCGGTCGCCCGCACCGCCGCATTGGCGGCGAAACCCGCCAGGAGCACCGGCGCTCCCGCGCACAGAATCCGCAGGTACTGGACGCCCAGGCGGGTTGTATCATCTCCCAGGCGGGCAAGATCGCGGAATATCACCGGCGCCGCGGCAAAGACCACGACGCCCAGCACCACCCCGAGCCCCGTCGCGACCAGCAAGCCCTGGCGGGCAATGCGGGCGGCGGTAGCGAGATCGCCGGTACCCTTGCACCGGGATACCAGGGCGGTGACCCCCACTCCCACCGCCCCGAACACGAAACTCAGGCTGAAGTAAACGTGACCGCCCAGACCTACCGCGCTGAGGGCGGTAGCGCCGAGGCGGCCGACCATGGCGGTGTCCACGATCCATATGAACATGTGGAGCATCATCTCGCCCATGGCCGGTACGGCCAGTGCCAGCACCTGGCTGCGGCGCTCCGGCGAGGACGGGAAGAGTGCCGATCCAAGCATGTTGGAACCTCATTTCCCTGTTCAGGGGCGGTCCGGGCGTGGAGGCCGGGCCGTCAGCAAGGGGGGCGGGCACTACTGGGCGCCGACCTGCCTCGGCAACCCCCCACGCCCCTCGCCACCCCCGCCAGCATGATCGCAAAGACCAGCGTGGACGCAAGGCTGATGGGACGAATCAGGCCGAGTTCTGACACGGGCGGAAGGGTGGGCGTGTCCGGATGCAGATAGTCGACGTAGTCATTTCCCAGATACCATAGCAAGGCAATGGCGACAGACGACGGGGCGGGCGCCCGGGTCATCGCCAACAGCACCGCCTGCACCGCCATGAACCCGTGGGAGAGGAAGAGGAACAGGTCGATGTCCAGGGCGACCCCTTCGCGGGCCCAGTGACGCGCGACGACCAGCATGGTCCAGCACCCGTATTTCAGCAGTCCGAGATAGCCCAGGCTCTCGATGACGGGCAAGCGCCGCCCGCGCAGCCAGGAAGCCAGGGCCACGGAGGAGAATAGGAGGCTCATGGGGCTGTCGGCGGTCAAGGGCCACAGCCATAAGGGAACGCCTGCAAGTTGGTCCCTGTACCAGACGAAGCCGTAGGCGGCCCCCAGGACGTTCACCGCCAGCAGCCGTCGAAGCGCCCATCGCCGCCTGACCGTTGTGCAGAGCAATCCGCTGACCTGGTGCATGATGTTCACGGAGTTCATTATACCAGCATGGCGGGAGGAAAGGTCAACCATGCCCTACGATGCGCTCACCATGGCTGCGGCTGCCTGCGAGATCGCGGCCTTCGAGGGCGGACGTATCGAGCGCATTTACCAGCCCGACCGTGACGAACTGGTGCTGGCCGTGTACTTGCGGGGGCGGAAGGGCATGGTCCTGTGTTCGGCGGCGCCGGAGTGGTCGCGGGTTCACCTCACGGCGACCTTGCCCGCCCGACCCTCTGTGCCTCCGGCTTTCTGTACGCTGGTCCGCCGTCATCTCGAAGGACATCGACTACTGCGGGTTGCCGTCGTGCCCGGAGAACGGATCGTGCGGCTGGCAGTGGCGTCCCGCGACGAATTTGGCGAACCGTGCGAACGCACGCTCGTGGTCGAGGCCATGGGCCGTCACAGCAACATCATCTTGCTTCATCCCGACGGCCGCATTGCCGATGCCATAAGGCGCGTCGGCCCGGGACAAAGTCGTTTCCGACAGGTGCTGCCGGGGATCGCTTATTGCTCTCCCCCTCCCCTCGCCGGTGAGCCCATCGACCGGCTTCAGGTCTCCGACCTGCTCGAACCGACCTCCGCCTCCTCTCTGGCCCGACACCTCGCCGGGGTGGTCCGGGGGGGCAGCCCCACGCTGGCCCGCCAACTCTGTCTGCGGGTCGGGCTCGACCCGGAAGAGCCGGCGGCCCGGCTCGACGCTGCCGGAGCGGCCCGCCTCGTGGACGCGCTCCGGGCCATCGACGCCGATCGGCAAGAAGGTCGCTTCGTCCCCAACCTGCTCGAGGATGAGGAAGGCGAGCCGGGCGAGTTCTGGGTATTCCCCCTGCTGGGTACGGGAAGAAGCCGGGAGTTCGCCTCAGTCGCAGCAATGCTGGACCATGTGTACGACCGACTCAAGCAACGCGCAGCCCGGCGCCGCGACCGGGAGCGCGCGGAGTCTGCGCTTCACCGGGAGCTGGGTCGCGTCCAGGATCTCCTTGCGGACGTCGCCCGTCAGGTCTCGGCATCGCCTGCAGGCAACGAATATCGTCGTCACGCGGAGTTGCTGACGGCCAACCTGTATCGCCTCAAGGGCAAGCTGAAGGAAGCCGTGCTCGAGGACCCGGCCGACCCGGACGGGCCGCCGGTGGTGGTAAGGCTTGCCCCCCGCCTGAGTCCGGCCGAGAACGCCCAGGCACTCTTCCGGCGGTATGACCACGCCCGGCGGGCGGAAGCGGCCGGGGAACGGCGGCGGGCAGAACTCGAGGCGGAACGATCTTATCTCGTTGCCAGGCTCGAAGAGTTAGCGGCAGGGACGGATGGCGCCCAGGTGCTCGCCGACATGGCTGCCCGCGGCTATCGCTCCGGGGGCCCGGTTACCGGGGGACGGCGGCGGGGCTCGCCGCCCCCTTTTGCCCGATACCGGACGCCGGACGGCTTGTCGGTGCTGGTCGGACGGAACAGCCGGGAGAACGACCAGCTCACGTTCCGCGATGCGGCGCCCGGCGACCTTTGGTTCCACGCCCGGGAAATCCCTGGATCCCACGTGATACTGAAGACCGGCGGGCGGGAGGCGCCCCCGGCCAGTCTCCGCCAGGCGGCGGAACTGGCAGCGTGGCACAGCCAGGCTCGCCGGTCGGGGAAAGTCCCCGTGGACTACACGGAGCGGCGCAACGTTCGCCGGCGACCCGGCAGTCCTCCCGGGAAAGTCACCTACACCGGGCACCGTACCGTCCAGGTCACTCCCTCCGGGCACCGAGCGTCCGCCTTGCGGGCGGACTAACTACGGAAGGCGCCGTCGTCCCGGCTTGCCCCCCGTGAGTCGCGGGGCGCGAAGGTCTTACAGCAGGTGGAGGCATCGGTCGTGGAGCTACTTCCCGTCCGGCTTCGCAAGCAGACGAGACAGGAAATCGAGGCTCAGGTTCCCCCCGCTCAGCACGACCGCCGTCCGCCGGTCACGGCCGGAGACCTTGCCGGACAGGATCGCTGCCACGCCCGCCGCACCGGAAGGTTCCACGACCAGGCGCGCCCGTTCGAGGAGGGCGATCACCGCTCGACAGAGTTCCTCATCGCTGACCACGACGATGTCGTCGACATGAGTCCCGGCCAAGACGAAGGGGAGCAGGCCCGGCCGGCTCGGCAGCAGGCCGTCGGCTATGCTCGTGGGTTGGTCAACGCAGACGATCGCGCCGGCCTTCAGCGACCGTTGGAGGGCATTGGCGCCCTCCGGTTCGACCCCGATCACCTGCGCTTGCGGACGCTGCGCTTTTATGGCCACGGCCACTCCCGCGATCAGGCCTCCCCCGCCCACCGGGACCACCACCTGGTCAACATCGGGGAGGTCCTCCAGGATCTCGAGCCCCACCGTACCTTGACCGGCAATCACCCGGGGGTCGTCGAAGGCGTGGATGAAAGCCAGGCCCCTTTCCTCGGCCAGGCGTTCGGCCAACTCGAGCCGCTGCCGGGAAGTGTGCCCGTGTCGAATCACTTCGGCTCCGTACGCGCGGGCGGCCTCCACCTTCACCGGCGAGGCCGCCTCAGGGACCACCACGGCGCAAGGATAGCCCATCCAGCTTGCGGCGCAGGCCACCGCCTGTCCGTGGTTGCCCGAGGAAGCGGCGATGACCCCTCGACGTCCCCTTTCCGGGTCCAACTGCAAGATGTAGTTGGTCGCCCCGCGGATCTTGAACGAACCCGTCTTTTGCAGGCTTTCCGGTTTCAAGTATACCTGGCCGCCGGCCGGCCGGCTAAAGCTGCTGGATAGATCCAGCACGGTACGGTGCAGTCGACCGGCGATGCGCGCCCGGGCCTGCCGAATGTCGTCTGCCGTGACCATCGATTCCACCTCCTGCTCGATGATCTCTTTCGGCGGCCAACATCCCGTATCCTGGCCGGGACAAGGGCCATCAATCAGGACAACCTGGACGGCTTCGCCCCCGTACGCCTCGAGGATGTCCCACCCCAGGACGGCCGTGGCATCGATGACCCGGTCGTCGGCCCGGGACGCAAACTGGTGGGGGTCGGACCCGTTGACCGGCGCGAAGCCGAGGTCCGGCAATGGCACATGGTCATACTTCCGCGGATCGAGCGAGCAACAGAAGACCTCCACCTCGTGCCCCCCGGATAGTGAAGCGGGTCGTAGTTCGCGGCTTGTTCACCCATTTTCCCCGGTCCACATCTTCGGATGTGCCAGGGGCACGCCTGCTCGACACAGGGGACACTGGCCGGGGGCGTAGTCCTCGGCCGGCAGCACGACCGTCGCGGCCGACGGTACCTCGAAGGAAACCCGGCCCCCGCTCCGGTCCACCAGCGCGCCCACGGCCAGCGCCCGCGCCTCGGCGCGCTTCACCGCGTCGATCACCGCCTTGACCGAACCTCCGGTGGTAATCACGTCTTCGACGACCATTACCCGCTCCCCCGGCGCGAGGCGAAAGCCACGCCGAAAGACCATGAGTCCCCCCGGATCCTTTTCGGCGAAGATCGCCCGGGCGCCCAAAAGCCGGGCCGTCTCGTAGGCGAGGATGATCCCCCCCACGGCCGGTCCCACCACCACCTCGGGTCTTTCCGCCAGCCCGAGTCGGGCCGCCAGCTCCTCCGCCAGCCGGGCCACTTTCCCGGGGTGCTGCAATACCTGGGAACACTGCACGAAGAAGGGGCTGTGTCGCCCGGACGTGAGCAGGAAGTGACCGTGCAGGACGGCCCCCGACTCGACCAGCATTGCCTCGAGATCCTGGGGTTTCACCCATCCACCTCCGCCAATTCGTCGATGATCCGTCGCGCGGCCGCCAAGGGATCGACGGCCCCGGTGATCGGCCTGCCTATTACCAGGTAATCGGCTCCGGCCCGCACCGCCTCGGCCGGAGTCATCACCCGCCGCTGGTCGTCGAGATCCGTCCCCTCCGGGCGCACCCCCGGGGTGACTACCAGGAACCTGGGCCCACATGCCGCCCGCACGTCCGCCACCTCCCGGGGAGTGGCGACGACCCCGTCCAGGCCCGCCTCCTGGCTCAACCTGGCCAGCGCCACTACCTGATCCGCCAGGGCCCTGCCGATGCCGAGGGGGGGGAGCGCCCGGTCATCCAGGCTGGTAAGCACGGTGACGCCCAGCAACTTGCGTGTCCCCGCCGGCCGGTTGGCGGCCGCCGCGGCCGACAGCATCGCTGCGCCCCCCGCAGCATGGACGTTCCACATGCCGACGCCGGGCAAGTCCTTCACCGCCCGGCCCGCGCCGGCAACCGTTGCCGGGATATCGTGGAACTTGAGGTCGAGAAAGACTTGCTTCCCCGCCCCGGCGACCAGGGCTACGGCGGCGGGGCCGACCCGGGTGTAGAGCTCTACACCAACCTTGAACCAGTCCACGACGGGCGCCAGCAGGGCCACCAGGTCGGAGGCGCGGTCCCGATCGCCGACATCGAGGGCCACGATCAACCGGCCCGCGCCCCGGGGTTGGCCGCCCCCACCAGATCGGAGATGCGCTCGATCCCCTGGCATAGCAGGTATTCCTCCAGTCCTTCCGCGATTTCCAGCATGGCGCGAGGCCGCACGAAGGTTGCGGTGCCGATGGCGACGGCCGTCGCGCCCGCCAACAGGAATTCGACGGCATCGCGCCAGACGGAGATGCCTCCTCCCCCCAGGATGGGGAGCCCGACCCGGGCCAGCCGCCAGACCGCCGCCAGGGCCATCGGCTTGATCGCCGGACCCGAGAGGCCCCCGGTCACATTGCCCAGCACCGGCCGGCGGCGCTCGATGTCAATGGCCATGCCGACCAGAGTATTGACGGCCGACAATCCATCCGCCCCGGCGTCGCGAGCCTGTTCGGCGATGCGCACGATGTCGGTGACGTTCGGAGACAGTTTGACCAGGAGGGGATGGCGGGTCCGCCTGCGCACCGCCCGCACCAGCGCATAAGTGCTTTCGGGGTTGACGCCGAACGCCATGCCGCCCTTGTCGACGTTGGGACACGACACGTTGAGTTCGAGGCCCGCCACCCGCGGCTGGCCATCGAGCACCTCGGCCACCGCCGCGTACTCGTCCACCGTCCTGCCCACCACGTTGACCACCACCGTCGCACCTTGACCTGCCAGCCAGGGCAAATCGACCTCGACCAGGTGTTTCAGACCGGGGTTCTCCAGGCCGATCGCGTTCAGCATCCCCGCAGCCGTCTCCGCCGTCCGGGGCGGGGGGTTGCCCGGCCAGGGCTCGAGCGATGTGCCCTTGGTGATGATGCCGCCGATGCGGTCGAGGGGCACGACCGCCGCATACTCCCTGCCATAACCGAAGGTCCCCGACGCGGCCAGCACCGGGTTGCGCAGGCGGATCCCCGCAAGGTTCACGGCCAGGTCAGCCATCCAGGCTCACCTCATGGGCATCGAAGACAGGGCCATCGGTGCAGACCAGGCGACGGCCGCCGTCCCGGGTCCGGCAGGAGCAGCCCAGGCAGGCCCCCACCCCACAGGCCATCACGCCTTCAATGCAGAGTTGCGCGGGCACCGACTCCGCAAGCAACTGGACTTGCCTGAGCATCGCGGGCGGCCCCGAAGCATACACTGCCCGGCCGTCCAGCCGCCCGGCGACGAGTCCGGTAACCGGTCCCCGGTACCCCCTGCTGCCGTCATCGGTGGCGGGGCAGCATTCGACCCCGAACTCGCGCAAATCCTCCTCGCCCACCAGCAACGCGGCCGTCCGGGCGCCCGCCAGCAACTCAACCTGACGGCCCGTCCGGCGCGCTTCCTCCGCCAGGAAGATCAGGGGGGCGATGCCCACGCCCCCTCCCACCAACAGGGGAATCTTCCCCGGCAACATCCGAAACCCGCGACCCAGCGGCCCCAGCACGTCCATCCGATCGCCGGGGCGGCGGTCCGCCAGACGGGCCGTCCCCTCCCCGACCACGCGGTAAATGAGGGTGAGCGTCCCGGCCGTCACATCGCGTCGCGCCACGCTGAAGGGCCGCCGCAGCAGTGGGTGCAGGGAGTCATGCACCCGCAAGTGCACGAACTGCCCGGGCGCGGCCGAGGTGGCGATATCCGGCGCATGAAGGACCATCCGGCGGTGTTCCGGCGCCAGCAGGCGATTCTCTTCCACCCTGGCTCCTTCCAGTCTCACCGCGGCGCCCCCTCGAGATAGTCCTGCAGTGCCCGCACGGGGAATGCCGTCCCCGCCTGTCGCGTGCGGATGGCCTCCAGCACAGCATCCGCCGTATCCAACGCCGTCAGGCAGGGCACTCCCTGCTCGACCGCCGCCCGCCGGATGCGGTGGCCGTCCCGCGACGCTTCCGCCCCGCGAGTGAGGGTGTTGACGACGAGGTCGACCTCCCGGCCAACCAGTCCGTCGATCAGGTTGGGCGAGCCCTCGCGGAGCTTACGGTAAGCTCTCACCGGCAGACCCGCCCGGCGAAGCGCGGCGGCCGTACCGGCGGTCGCGGCCAATTGCAGCCCCTCCTCGGCGTAGCCCCTGGCCAACTCGACCCCGCGTCCCTTGTCGCGCTCGGCCAGGCTGAATGCGACCGTCCCCCCGTTCGTGGGCAAGCGAAGGCCGCTGGCCTCCAGCGCCCTTACCAGGGCGCCGGCAAACTGCCAGTCCAAACCCAGTACCTCTCCCGTCGACTTCATCTCCGGGCCGACCACGCTGTCGACGCCGGGCAGCTTCGCCCAGGAAAACACGGGAGCTTTCACGGCAACATGGGCGGGTTCGGGATACAAACCTGGACTCAGCCCAAGCTGGGCGAGCGTGGAGCCCAGGGCCAGCCGGGTGGCTGCCCGCACCGCCGGGAATCCAAGTACCTTCGCGAGGATGGGCACGGTACGGCTGGCCCTCGGATTGGCTTCGAGGACCAGGAGTTCTCCGTCAGTCAACACACACTGGATGTTGACCAGACCCCTGACCCCGAGCGCCAGGGACAACCGGGTGGTCAATTCCACCAGTCGCTCGCGCCCTCCGGCATCCAGGCGCCGGGCCGGGTATACCAGCAACGAGTCACCCGAGTGCACCCCCGCAGCCTCCACGTGCTCCATGATGCCCAGCACCAGCACCCCTTCGCCGTCGGCCAGCGCATCGACCTCCAGCTCGCGGCCGGCGATGAACCGGTCCACCCATACGGGGCGGTCCCAGTCGACGGCGCCGGCCAGGCGCCCGAAGTCGTCGCTCTCGTGAAGCACGGCCATTCCCCGGCCACCCAGGACGTACGATGGTCGGACGATGACCGGGTAGCCGAGTTCCCCCGCCGCGGCCAGCACCTGTTCGGGCGAGCAAGCCACGCGCCCCGGCGGCCGGGGCACACCCAGTTCGCTCAGCAGACGGTCAAACCGGTGCCGGTCTTCCGCGAGGTCGATGCCCCCAGGGGCGGTGCCCAGTATGGGCACGCCCAGGTCATCGATCTCGGCCACCAGGTTGAGCGCCGT
>DBBB01000038.1:1274-6452 GCA_002291985.1 Firmicutes bacterium UBA995 | reverse complement strand
AAACAGGCAGTCGGAGGTCGCGTAATCCGTGGACACCGTCTCGGGATTGTTGTTGATGACCAGCGAACGGAAACCGGCCGCCCGGAGTTCCTCGGCGGCGTGCACGCTGCAGTAGTCAAACTCTATCCCCTGACCGATGCGGATGGGGCCGGAGCCCACCACCAGGACCGACCGCCCCCCGGGAAGCGGCGCTTCGTCCTCTTCCTCGTAGGTGGAGTAATAGCAGGTAACCCCGTTGCCGGCTCCGGCGGCCCAGGCGTCCACCGCCTTGTATACCGGGTGCAGTCCCGTCGCCAGCCGCCTGGCCTCGACCGTCTCCTCCGTCATACCGGCAGCCCTCGCCAGCTCGCGATCGCTGAAGCCGGCTCGTTTGGCCCGGCGGAGCAAGGCAGCATTTCCCTCGAGCCCCCCCTGCTTCACCTCCTCGATCATGCCGGCCAGGAACTGGAGCCGCCGTATGAAGTGAGAGGGAATACCGCTCCTCGCCGCCAGTTCCCGGGCGTCCAGACCGCGCCGGCATGCCTCTGCCAGGACGAATAATCTTCGGTCGTCGGGTCGCTGGAGGGCGTCCAGCAGGGTGCTCTCCGACCAGGTAGCGAACTCGGGGCGGAACAGCCCGGTCCCCCCGAGTTCCAGAGAACGGACGGCCTTGAGCAAGGCGCCTTCAAAGGTGCGGTCGATGCCCATGACCTCGCCCGTCGCCTTCATCTGCGTTCCGAGACGCCGGTCGGCCGACGCGAACTTGTCGAACGGCCAGCGCGGGATCTTCACCACGACGTAGTCGGCCACCGGTTCGAAACACCCGGCTCGTTCGCCCGAGGGTTGCCGGATCTCGTCCAGGGTGTACCCCAGGGCAATCCGCGTGGTCACGGCAGCGATGGGCAGCCCGGTGGCCTTGGATGCCAGGGCGCTCGACCTGCTGACCCGGGGGTTGACCTCGATCACGTGATAGCGGGACCCTTCGGGGGCCAGGGCAAACTGGATATTGCAGCCTCCCTCGATGCCGAGTGCCCGGATGACCCGGAACGATGCCCCGCGCAACAGGTGGTATTCCTCGCTGGAGAGAGTCTGGCACGGCGCCACTACGATGCTGTCGCCGGTATGGATGCCCATGGGGTCGAGGTTCTCCATCCCGCACACCACGATGCAGTTGTCCATGCTATCCCGGATGATCTCGAACTCGATCTCGCGCCAGCCCTCCAGGTACTCCTCCACCAGACACTGACCGACCGGACTGCGGGCCAGTCCCCGGGCCACGGCGGCGGCCAGTTCCGCCTCATCGCGGGCGACGCCGCTTCCCTCGCCCCCCAGGGTGTAGGCAGGTCGCACCACGAGCGGGAAATCAAGTTGCCCGGCGTGCGCCAGCGCTTCCGCCACCGATCGCGCCGCCCGGCTGGCCGGACAGGGCTCGCCGATTTCCCCCAGCAACGATCGAAAAGCATCACGATCCTCGCCGCGGCGGATGGCGGACACGGGCGTTCCCAGCAGGGTGACCCCGAGTTCGTCCAAGACCCCCGCTTCGGCCAACTGCACGGCGAGGTTGAGGCCCACCTGTCCCCCGAGCGTCGGCAACAATCCCTGAGGGCGCTCGCGCCGCAAGATCATCTCGGCCACGGACGCTTTGAGGGGTTCCAGGTAGATACGGTCGGCCATGGTCGCGTCGGTCATGATGGTGGCCGGGTTGGAGTTCATCAGGATGACCTCGATACCCAGTTCTCGCAGCGTCCTGCAAGCCTGGCTTCCCGCGTAATCGAACTCCGCCGCCTGACCAACGACGATCGGACCTGAACCCACCACCATCACCGAGCGAAAGCCGTTCCGCAAGGGCATTCCCTTCACCCCCGACCGCCGAGGCTGTTCCAGAAAGCCGTGAAAGCCCCTGCCCCATCGTCGGGGCCCGAGCGCGCTTCGGCATGGAAGTCTACTCCCATTACGGGGAGACGGCGATGACGGGTACCCTCCACCGTGGCGTCCTGGCAGCTCCGGTAGGTCACTTCCAGGCCGGCGCCGGCCAGCGTGCCCTCCCTCAGGGCATGTCCGTGGTTCTGGGCAGTGGTCAATAGCCGGCCGCTGGCAACTTCCCGAACGGGGTGATTGAGCCCCCGGTGCCCGAAGGGCAGGGGACTGACTTCTGCCCCCAGTACCGCCGCCAACAGCTGATGGCCGAGCCCAAGTCCGAACATGGGCACCTTTCCCATCAGCTCCCGGATGGTGCGGGCGACGTAACCGAGCTGTCGGGCGTCGCCGGGTCCGCTGGACACGAGCACCCCCTCGGGGCGCAAGTCGAGGATGGTCCGGCCGTCGGTGGCCGCAGGGACGATCACGAGATCGGCGTCATAGCGATCGGTCAGGTCGCGCAGCATGGCCGGGCGCAGCCCGCAATCGATGACGACCAGGCGGGGGCCGTCGCCGAATACGCGGTAGGGGCCACGGGTGGTGACTTCCTCCACCCAGTCCCGGGGTTGGGCCACACCGGGGACATCGTCCGGCGACGCGCTTAGCACTCCGCGGAGCGAACCCTTGGCCCGCAAGTGCCGCGCCAAGGCCCGGGTGTCCACCTCCTCGAGACCCACCACTCCGCGTCCTTCCAGGAAGCGCTCGAGCGAGTCGGACGAGCCCGATCGTTGTTCGGCGAGTTGGCGGACGACCAGGCCGCCAAGATAGGCCCGCGAGCAGTCCGGGTCCTCATGGCGCGCTCCCAGGTTGCCGATGACCGGATAGCTGAGTACCACGATCTGCCCGCAGAAGACCGGGTCGCTCAAGATCTCCCGGTGCCCGGTGGCCGCCATGCTCACGACTACTTCCCCATCCGCACGGCCCATCGCCCCGAACAGCCGCCCCTCGAATCGCGTCCCATCTTCCAGCACCAGCCAGCCCACCGCCATGCGACTCCCCCCTCGTCAAGCTAATTGAGCGTAATTATAGATGGTCGCGCATGGTCATGCAATCCCCTCGTGGACGACTTCCCCGCCGGCGACCGTCAACACCGCCTGCCCCCGGAGCTGCCAGCCCTTGAAGGGGGTATTCCGGCCTTTCGAGGCGAACCGGGAAGGGTCGCAGGTCCACTCCCGGGCCGGGTCGATCACCGTCACGTCCGCGGGAGAGCCGGGGGCGAGCGTACCCCGGTCCAGCCCGAGCACCTGCGCGGGGCCTGCCGTCAGCGCCCGTATCGCCGTGCCCAGGGCGAGGCGGCCGGTGTCAACCAGGCGGCTCATCACAAGGCCCACGGTAGTCTCCAGGCCGACGATCCCGGGAAGGGCGTACGCGTACTCCACCTCCTTGTCGTCGAGGTGGTGGGGGGCGTGATCGGTGGCGATGGCATCGATCGTCCCATCCCGCACACCTTGAAGCAGCGCCTCCACGTCAGCCTCGCCGCGCAGAGGGGGGTTGACGCGGGTGTCGGTGTCGAACCGGTAGGTGTTGACGGCTTCATCGGTGAGCAGGAGATGATGCGGCGTCACTTCGGCGGTGACCCGCACGCCCCGTGCCTTTGCCTCCTTCACCATTTCCACGCTACGCGCGCACGAGAGGTGAGCCAGATGCAGGCGGCCGCCGGTAAGTTCGGCCAACATGAGGTCGCGGGCCACCATCGCCGTCTCGGCAACCCAGGGCATACCCCGCAGCCCGAGTATCGTCGACCAGTAGCCCAGGTTCATGAGCCCTTCGCCCGCGAGGGAACGATCCTCGCAGTGGGCTATCACCGGCTTGTCCCCCATCCGGGCATAGAGCAAGGCGCAGCGCATCAACTCGCCGCTTGATACCGGGTTACCGTCATCGGAGAAGGCCGCCGCGCCCCCCTCTATCATGTCACCCAGTTCGGCCAGCTCTTCACCCTTCTGACCCTTGGAGACCGCACCCACGGTCAGGAGCCTGACCACGCCGCGCGCCTTGCCCGCATTCAAGACCCATTCCACGGCCGCGCGGTTGTCGATCACCGGCTGGGTGTTGGCCATGGCCAGAATGGTGGTGTAGCCGCCCCGGGCGGCAGCCCGGGTGCCGCTGGCGATGTCTTCCTTGTACTCGAAGCCCGGCTCGCGGAGATGGGTATGCAGGTCGATCAGACCGGGCACGACCAGCATGCCGCCGGCGTCGACCACCCGGTCGGGGGTCCCGTTCAGGCCGATGCGGTCTCCATCTATCAGCACATCCATCACCCGGTCGACGGCCCGGCCGGGGTCCACTACCCTGCCGCCCCGTATCAAGAGTTTCATGCCGCCTCGCCTCCCCCCAGGAGCAGGTACAGAATGGCCATCCGCACCGCCACTCCATTGGTGACCTGTTCCTCGATGCTCGAATGGGACGAATCCGCCACTTCCGAGCTGATCTCCACGCCCCGGTTCATGGGGCCGGGGTGCATCAGCAGCACATCGGGACGTGCCCGGCTGAGCCGCTCCCGGTTGACCCCGAAAGCCCGGGAGTACTCCCGGATGCTGGGAAATAGCCCGCCTTTCTGCCTTTCGAGTTGCAGCCTCAGCACGTTCACCACATCCGCCCCCTCCAGGGCTTCGTCCACGCTGGAGGTGGCCTTCACCCCCATCGCCTCGACTTGCGGGGGTAACAGGGTACTGGGTCCCGCGACCGTCACCTGCGCGCCCAGTCTGGTCAACCCCCAGATATTGGAGCGGGCAACGCGGCTGTGGTGGATGTCGCCGACGATGGCCACCTTCAAACCGGCTATCCGGCCTTTCTTTTGCCGGATCGTGAACAGATCGAGCAGTCCCTGGGAGGGATGCTCGTGCATGCCGTCGCCGGCGTTGATCACCGGGCAGTCCACCACTCGGGCAAGGAGGTGACAGGAACCGGAGACGGGATGCCGCATGATCATCACGTCCGTCCCCATCATCTCCAGGGTCCGGGCCGTGTCCCTCAGCGTCTCGCCCTTGACCACCGCCGAGGTGGAGGTGGCGATGTTCACCGTGTCTGCGCTCATGTACTTCCCGGCAAGCTCAAATGAGGTGCGGGTCCGGGTGCTGGGTTCGTAAAACAGGGTCACCACCGTGCGTCCGCGAAGCGTGGGCACCTTCTTGATGTCCCGGCCGATGATCTCCCTCATCGACTCGGCCGTGTCCAGGATGAGCGTCATCTCCTCCGCCGGCATCTCCCTGAGCCCCAACAGATCGTGACTTCTCAGGCGTCCCATGTCTCCTCCTTTTGTGCGCGTTGTCGGCGCCAAATGCA
>DBBB01000038.1:0-870 GCA_002291985.1 Firmicutes bacterium UBA995 | reverse complement strand
GTCCCTTGCCGGCCTCACCGGGCCGGTTTAAAGGGCTGGCCACGTGGGTGAGATACCTGCCTTTCAGGGCTTCTCTACGATCAACACCATGTCCTCGGTACCATCTACCTCGCAAAGCCTCAGTTCGACGACTTCCTTGCGTGCGGTGGGCACGTTCTTGCCGACGTAGTCCGCGCGTATCGGCAGCTCCCGGTGGCCCCGATCCACGAGCACTGCAAGCTGAATGACCTGCGGCCGACCCAGGTCCATGAGCGCGTCAAGGGCCGCCCTGATGGTACGTCCCGTATACAGCACATCGTCCACCAGGACCACTCGTTTGTCCCTGATGTCGATGGGGATCTCCGTGCGATGGACCACCGGCTGGTCGCTCCGGCTGGTCAGGTCGTCACGATACAGGGTGATATCCAGGATGCCCATGACCGGCCGTACCCCTTCGATCTCGGCGATGCGATCGACCAGCCGCTGGGCCAGGGGCACACCCCGCCGGCGAATGCCCACGATCAGCAGGTCTTTCGTGCCCCGATTCTTCTCGATCACCTCGTGGGCAATGCGGGATAGGGCTCGCCGGATCGCCTCCCCATCCATGATCCTGGCCTTTTCTTTTGCCGTCACAGCCTGCCCTCCTCAGGTCGCACGAAAAAAGCTCCTTGCCCGCTAGCAAGAAGCTTCGAAGACCATGTCTCTAGCCTTCTCCCCTTGCTAGCCTCGCGGGACTAGCTTAAAGGCATTCCACTTTCCTACTAACTCTATCAGCCTCCTGCCTGGCTGTCAATGCCGCCTGCATCTCCTTGCGCCTGCATCTCCTGTTGGACACGACTGACCCATGGGGCGCAACCATCACCCGCGCCCCGCTAGTTTTGCAGTAACAGG
>DBBB01000016.1 GCA_002291985.1 Firmicutes bacterium UBA995 | reverse complement strand
GTGTTATCGACTACTCCTAGCTCTTTGACCCTTTCGGCGTTCAGCCCCTCGGCGCGAGCCACGATACCGCCGGCTACATCCCATCGCGATGCCCAGGCCACGGCAAAGGGGAAGGTGTTACCCTGTCTGTCCGGCGCGGAAAGAAACGGCTGCGTACCTGCTCCATCAATTCCGTCGAAGGGCGCGTTAACAAAACGGCCGTCGAACCCGCTGTTGACCGGGCCCTCTCCGGCGCCGGGGCCGGTCACGTCGACGATGCTCTTGCTACCGGCGCTACTGTCGGCGGCGACCAGGAGGAGCGTGCGTGGATGCTGCCAGAGGAATTCCCGGAAGACCCCCAAAGCCTCATCGGCTCGACGGCCGGCCTCGAAGGAACCGGCGGCATTGGAGTTATTGGGGAAGTTGTCGGTTCCTTCCTCCTCGGCTACTATGAAGATGCCCCGTCTGACCGCCCTCGGGTTGCGGGAGAGGATGGCCAGCGTTGCCGTGGCCATCTCGGCGATGGTGGGTGCGGTGGGCACGTAGAGGGGTAGCCCGGCGGCGCGCAGTGCTTCTTCGGTCCGGTCGTTGAAGGTATGCCCGGAGGCAAACACCCCCAATACGCGCGTGGCGGTGCCGGGGAGCTGCTGCAGCTCTTCCCTGGTGTAGACGACGGTATATCCCAGGTCCTGGGCGCGCCGTATGAGGTTCACGCCGTCAGTGCGCGTACCGACCCCGTGACGACCGGCAACTCCTACGGGCAGTAGGTGGCTTTCCCCGCCGCCGAGGATGATATCGACCCCGGATTCCACAACCTGCCGGGCGATTTCGTGATGATTGCCGCGCTCGGTCACGGAGGCCACAAAGGCAGCGGTACCCGGTTCGGTCAGGGAACCGGTCTGGATGAGCGCGGTAGCGAATCCCGCACGAATGGCCTCCTCCATGATGCTCATGGCCCGGCCTGAACGGGCCATGATGGGCGTATCGCCGTCAAGACCGAAGCTGTCACGAAGTACCTTTACACCGTAAGCGTGGGTGGTAGCGCCTCCGTGCGAGGTACCGGTCAGGGCGTCCTTCATGTGCCCGGCGTACGGGGCAACGAAGGGCAGTTGATCCCAGTTCAGCGTACCGTCGGGTCCGGCAAACCGTACGCGCAAGGCATCCCAGTGGCTGACCCCATATCCGTCTGGATGGAAGAAGATGACATGACGTGCCCCTCCGCCGACCGCCTCCGCCACTCTGCCGGGTAGGTCCACTAGCAGTGACAAAGAGCTCAACAAACCCACAACGACCATGGCCGCCGACCATTTGCCCAGCTTCGTCCTGGTGTTCATCTGCCCGTCCTTCCTTTCGTCCATGCGTATTTTGAGGAGGATCGCCCCCCAGATCTACTATAGGCGTGGCGTGTAAAGGGACGGTGATGGCCGCGTAAAGCATGGCTAAATTGAGGCGCGCACCTGCGGCCGCCGGGGGGTGGAACGGTGGGGTGCCGGCGCTTCCACCGGTATCCCCAGGAACCGCGCCGTAACCACGGGAGGCTACCGGGGTGCCCCCTAGACCGCACGGCCGGGCTCCGCTCCGGCTACCCGCTCCCGGTGCTCCCGCGATCCCCCCGGGTGCGGCGGGCAGGACATCCCGGTACTTGGTGGAAGTGTATAGATTGCACCGGCAAATGGGACTACGAAGGGCAGGGATGGGTGATGTCCGGAGAAGCACTGACCAAAGCCGACCGGGAGATCATCGCCGATATCTGGACCTCCGAGGCGGCGTACGAAAACCTGGTCACCCTATGTGATGACTACGGGAGCAGGTTTGGCGGTACCCCGGGCGAGCGGCTCGCCGTGGAGTTCATGGCGAACAGACTCCGCGAGTATGGCGTAGACAGCGTTACCGTGGAGGCGTTCCCCTACCAGGGATGGGTGCGCGGTACCGCCCGGCTGGAGTCCGTCCAGCCCACCGCCGCCAGTTTCGACTGCATCGGGCTTCCGTACTGTGGGACCGCCGATATCCAGGGAGATTTGGTGTTCCTGGGCCACGGCGCCCCGGAGGACTATGCTAAGAAGCGCGGGCAAATCAAAGGCAACCTAGTCATGGTCAGCACCCAGTCCCCAGCTCAAGTACGCAGGCCCATGCATCGCATGGAGAAGTACGGGCGTGCCCTGGAGGCCGGGGCGGCGGGCTTCATCTGGATGAGGGAGGAACCGGGGCTGTTGCCGGAGACCGGTTCCATCCGGTTCAACGCCGAAGCCGAGATCCCCGGCGTGGGCGTCTCCCGGGAGGTGGGCGCCGCCCTCCAGCGCCTGGCGAAAAAGGGTCCGGTAAGGCTACGCATGGTCACCGGCAATGTCAACCAGCCCATGACGTCTTGGAATGTGGTCGGAGAGATCCGGGGACACACCTATCCCGACCGCTACCTGGTCATCGGCGCGCACTTCGATGGCCACGACCTCTCCCAGGGGGCCCTGGATGATGGAGCCGGCGCGGTGGTGACCATGGAAGCGTGCCGGGCGCTGGCCAAGCACAAGGATCTTTTGCCTAAGAGCATCAGGTTCATTCTGTTCCCGGTGGAAGAAATCGGACTCATCGGCTCCCATGCCTACGTAGACGCGCACCTGGCCGAGATGAAAAACTGTGAGTTCATGCTCAACTTGGATGGGGCGGGACGTCCCGGCGATACCAACCTGGTGCTTCAGGGCTTCGGTGAGCTCCAGGATGTCTTCGAGAGCATGTGCCGGGAGATGAAGCACCCCTTGACCGTCACCAACCGCATCAGCACCTACTCGGACATGTATCCCTTCGTGCTAGAGGGAGTCCCGGCCGCCACCATGATGTCGGTCAGCGGGGGACCCCGTTCGGGACGGGGCTGGGGCCACACTGCCGCCGATACTCTCGACAAAGTCTCGCCCAGGGCCCTGCAGATGGACGCCCTCACCACCGCGAGGATGGCCTTGCGCCTGTGCAACCTGACGGAGAACTGGCCGGCACCCCACAAGAGCCGGGCCCAGATCCGGGAGCTACTGGAGGCAGAAGGCCTGCTCGAGGTGCTCAAGTTTGAGCGCAGGTACGCCTTTGAAAAGTAAGAGGGACGTCGGCTCGGGTAGCGGACTCCACTAAGTAACGGGAATCCGGTTGCCGCTACCGTGATTGGCAGCGGCAACCGGGTCGCGCCTAGCGTGGTTTCTCGCCGGCGCCATCCTCTGTGTTCCGGACAGCCTGACCTGCGCCGGCGGCCGGGAATCGTAGGGCCCGCACGGTGGTGAGGCGCTTTTTCCTGTCTGAGCAAGGGAGACGGTTGCCGTTACCGTCACCGCCGCGCCTACCTCAGCACTCCCCGCAATAGGGGGATGATATGGTCGAACTCCTCCGCCACCTGAGCGCCGGCCTGGGCCAGGCGCGCCTCCTTGCCGGAGGGGCGCCCGCTTTTCCCTTGGATCATAGAGGCCGCGTGACCGAAAACCGTGCCTTCGGGCAAGCTCTCAGTGAAACGGCCGGCCACATACACGATGCACGGCTTGGTGAAGCGACCGGAGGCAATGCTCTCCGCCACTTCTTCTTCGAACCTGGTGCCCGGTTCGGAAAACATCACCACCGCATCGGTGCCGGGGTCCGCTTGGAACAGCTCCAGAAGCTCAGCGGGAGGCGACCCGATCAGGGCATCTCCCCCCACACTGACGCTGGTGCTTACCCCATAGCCCGCCCGTTTGACCATCCAGGACGTCTCGGCGGTCATCCCGCCGCTACGAGAGATCACCCCTACCCGGCCGGGCACAAAACACCGCTCGGTGTTGTCCCCCCCGATGGCGCCCAGCTTGCACTTCTCCCCCGGGCTGATGACGCCCACCGAGTTGGGCCCGATGACCCGGACGCCGCGGTCACGGGTGATAGTCAGGATCTTGAGCACGTCCAGCTGGGGAACGTTCTCGGTAACGATCAGGATGGTCTGGATGCCGCTATCCACCGCTTCCCAAACGGCATCCAGGGTGGCCGCCGGCGGCACGTAGACGATGCTGGTGTTGAGCGGGTGGGCCCGTGCGGCCGCGCGCAGCGTATCATAGACGGGGACTCCTTCCGCCAGCTGGCCCCCGCGTCCCGGCGTCACGCCCGCGCTCACCGGTGTCCCGTATTGGAGCATGAGCCTGGTGACCATGGAGGCTTCCCGTCCGGTGATGCCTTGGATGACCACCCGGGAAGCGCGGCCCACTATGATCGCCACTGCAACACCCCCTGCCGATCGTACTCGGGATAGGCCCGGCGCATGCTCTCCACCATCATCCGGGCCGCTTCCGTCAAAGTGATATCGTCTCCGTGATATTCGATACCGAACTCTTCGAAAATCCGCTTCCCCTCGGCGTCGAAGGTGCCCGCCTCACGCACCACCACGGGAAAGCGGGC
>DBBB01000032.1:3595-14559 GCA_002291985.1 Firmicutes bacterium UBA995 | reverse complement strand
TACAATGGGTTGACACGGACGGAGATCGCGCGGCCTTGTCACGCCTGGCACCCTGTGCTATACTCTAGTGGGCAGAGTTACGTGGGCTGATCTCACGGTCCGGTAGTGGCGGACCGGCGGAATCGAGAGACCGCCTGAGGAGAGTGGGTGAGAGCCCACTCTCTATGTATGAGGAGACGGGTATGGGCAGGGTAGAGGCAGCAGTGGCCGGGCTGGCGGAGCCGATTGCCGAGCGTCTCGAACTCGAACTTGTAGAGGTCGAGTATCGCAAGGTGGCGGGGTCCTGGCAACTACGTGTCATCCTGGACAAGGAAAACGGGATCGGGGTGGAGGACTGCCGGGGGTTCAGCGAGGAGTTGGGGCGGGCGCTGGACGAGGCCGACCTCGTAGCTGACTCCTACGTCCTTGAAGTGTCGTCGCCGGGTGTGGAGCGGCCCTTGAAGAAAGAAGATGACTTCCGGCGCTTCGCCGGCCGGCGCGTCCAGGTCGTCGTATTCGCCCCGATTGACGGTCGGAAGCGCCTGATCGGCCAGCTGCTCGGGCTGTACGAGGACCAGGTGAAACTGCGCCTGGAAAGCGGCGAAGAGGTGGGGATACCCCGGGCGGCCGTGGCCCGGGCCAGGCTGGCTCCAAAGTATTGATGAGTTCCTTGACAGGCTGGTGCGGTGGTCATGAGTCCTGACAAGAAGAAGCGTGGCACCTATGCCGAGGCCCGGGACAAGGTCAAACCGAACCCGGAGCTGATTCGCGCGCTGGAACAAATCGGCGGAGAGCGAGGGATCGGCACTGATGTGCTGATCGACGCGATCGAGGCCGCGCTCATCTCCGCCTACAAGAAGAATTTCGGGTCCGGAGAGCATCATGTGGACGTGGTCATCGATCGGAGCACGGGCGCCATTCGCGTGCTCGCCAAACGACTGGTCGTCGAGGAAGTGGAGCATCCGCAGTTCCAGATATCGGTGCGTGAGGCGCGCGCGATCGACCCCCGCTACGAACCCGGGGACTTCGTCGAAACCGAGGTCACTCCCGCCGAGTTCGGCCGTATCGCCGCGCAGACCGCCAAGCAAGTTGTGGTGCAGAGGATCCGGGAGGCCGAGCGAGGCGTGATCCTCGAGGAGTTCGCGAGTCGCGAGGGGGACATCGTCACCGCCGTGGTCCAGCGGCACGAACAGAAGTCGGTGATCCTGGACCTCGGAAGGACGGAGACCTCCCTCGGCCCCGCGGAACAGATGCCCAACGAACGGTATCGTCACGGCGAGCGGCTGAAGGTATTCGTGGTTGAGGCGCGGCCAGGACAAAAGGGACCTGACATCCTGGTGTCCCGCAGCCATCCCGGCCTGATCAAACGGCTCCTCGAGTTCGAGGTCCCCGAGATTCACGATGGCGTGGTGGAGATCAAAGCCGTCGCCCGCGAGCCGGGGTCACGTGCCAAGGTCGCCGTGTGGTCGAGGGATGAGAACGTGGATCCGGTGGGCGCCTGCGTGGGTACGCGGGGGGCGCGGGTGCAGGCGGTGGTGAACGAGCTGCGCGGCGAGAAGATCGATATCGTGCGCTGGGATCCGATGGTCGAGGCTTTTGTCGCCAAGGCGCTGTCGCCGGCGACGGCAACGGGAGTTGAACTCGACCTGACCGCCAAGACGGCAAGGGTCGTGGTACCCGATCACCAGCTCTCGTTGGCCATCGGCCGTGAGGGACAGAACGCCCGGCTGGCGGCGAAACTCACCGGGTGGCGCATCGACATCAGGAGCGAGAGCCAGAGACAAGTGGAACGGCAGGCCCGGGATGCGGCACGGGCGGCCGTCGATGACGCCGAATTTGAACTGGAGTTAGACGAGGAGGGGCCGGTAAGAGCTGAGGCCGCTCCCATCGAGGGCGATGACAAGACGGTCAACCCGGCCGAGTGATAAGGCCACGGGCGGCAAGAGCGCGGCGCAGCGGCGCAAGGTGCCCACACGCAAGTGCCTGGCCTGTCAGGAAATGCGTCCCAAGCGGGACCTCGTCCGGGTGGTTCGCCGGCTGGACGGCGGCACCCAGGTCGATCCGGGGGGGAAGGCATCGGGGCGAGGCGCCTACGTGTGCCCGAACTCCCCCTGCTTGAGCAGGGTGCTCAAGGGGAGACTGCTCGAAAAGGCCCTCGAGTGCGAACTATCACCGGAAGTGAGAGAGCGGTTGGCGCTGGGCGCCGAGGGTCCGGTGACCCGTGGCTGAACACCATCAGGCGAGAACACGGAACCATGGCGGGCAGTCGCGACTGCCGGCGTGGGCTGTGAGGGGCAAAGGGGCTGCTTATGGAAGAGGGTAAGTTCACGGTTGAGGATCTGGCAAGGGAGACCGGGCTGTCGGAAGCTGATTGCCTCAAGGTCCTGGCCCGACTTGGGCTGACGGCGCAGAGTCCTCAGGATCTGGTCAACGAGGCGGTCAGGGAGGCGGCAGTCAAGTTTGTGGCGGAGTATCGCCGCCGACTCAAGCAGAAACGGGCGGCCGAGAAGACTCTGGCACCCGCAGGGCCAAGATCGGCAGAGGCCGAGCCGGTCTCCGAGCCGGCCCAGGAGGCGCCGGGAGTTGCCACCCCATCTGAAGCCGGGGCACCCCCCGCGTTGCAACCGGTGACCCCGGTGGCGACCGGGTCGTCGCCTGCCTCGGCACCGGCCGATCGGATACGTCTTCGCGCGCCCTCGCGCGCCGCTGAGGCGAAGGTCGCGCCTCCATCTTCACGCGGGCATCCCGGCGAGGGGACGCCTCTCCGATCCGGGCTGGGCCCGTTGCGCCCGCCCGGCTCCACGCCCCGACCCGAACAACGCCCCCGGTCCTCGTCGCTCGGCCGCGCCATAGCGCCCGCAGGCGGTCCAGGTGGCCCGCCCCGGCCGTTCGGCGGGCGGGGCGGCAGGCCGGGAGCAAAACCTCCCCGGATCCCGCCCGCGCCTACCGAAGTTCAGACAGAGAAGCCGGTGCGCCGGCGAGCTTCCGCGACTGCTCCGGCCGGCCGGGTTGGGGACAAGCCGGACAGGTTCGACCGTCCGGAAAGGCAACTGGTGCACAGGGCCGGCAAGCGGGCGGCCGTCGCCCGCCGGGGCGGGGACGAGCAGCGGGTACAGACAGTCAGGATCGGCGGACCGCTGACCGTGCGCGAGTTCGCGGAACTGCTCGAGATCAAGGGTTCCGAAGCCATCAGGGAGCTGATGCGGCGGGGTTTGATGGTGACCTTGAACCATACCCTGGAGGCGAGCACCGCTCGCCTGGTAGCCCGGGAGATGGGATTCCCGGTTCATGAGGAGGAAGGGGAGGACGTCAGCGCCCCGCTGGTCGAGCCCTCCGAGGAAGATGATCCCGCCGCCAGCCTGCGGCCGCGCCCCCCGGTGGTGACGGTGATGGGGCACGTGGACCATGGGAAGACGTCCTTGCTCGACGCGATTCGACACACCAACGTCACTGCCCGGGAGGCGGGCGGGATTACCCAGCACATCGGGGCATCGGTGGTGGAGCGCGCGGGCCGGAGGGTGGTATTCATAGATACGCCGGGGCACGAGGCGTTTACCGCCATGCGGGCTCGGGGCGCCAGAGTTACCGACCTGGCCGTGCTGGTGGTGGCGGCGGATGACGGGGTGAAGCCCCAGACCCTCGAGGCGCTGAATCACGCGCGGGCGGCCGAGGTGCCCGTCATCGTGGCGATTAATAAGGTAGACATCGCGGCGGCCAACCTGGACCGCGTGCGCCAGCAACTTGCCGATCACGATCTCGTTCCAGAAGAGTGGGGCGGCCAGACGGTGATGGTGCCGGTGTCGGCCAAGACGGGACAGGGCCTGGACACGCTCCTGGAGATGCTCCTCCTCGTGGCGGATATCGAGGAACTCACCGCGAACCCGGACCGGCCGGCGAGAGGTACGGTCATCGAAGCGGAACTCGACCGCGGGCGGGGTCCGGTGGCTACCGTCCTGGTCCAGAACGGCACCCTCAGGGTCGGCGATGCTTTCGTGGTGGGACGAACCAATGGTCGAGTGCGAGCCATGCAGGATCACCAGGGGCGGCGTATCGAGGCAGCCCCGCCGTCCGAGCCGGTGCAGGTCCACGGCCTGGACGACGTCCCCGAGGCCGGGGATGTCCTGCGCGTGGTCGACGAGGGGCGGGTGGCGCGAGAGCTGGCCGTTCAACGTCAACTCCGCTTCCGGAGCCAGGAGATGGACGCCACTCGCCGCCCCGCCCTGGAAGACCTGTTCCGCGACGTCGCGGGGGGGCGGGCCAAGGAGCTGCGGCTGCTGATAAAGGGGGACACCCAGGGGTCGGTAGAAGCGCTTCGGGCATCGCTGGAGCGGCTGGAGGGCACGGAAGTCAAGCCGGCTATCGTGCACAGCGCCGTGGGCGCCATCAGCGAGAGCGATGTCATGCTGGCCGTGGCTTCTGAGGCGGTGATCATCGGCTTCAACGTGCGCCCGGTGACCGGCGCCGGTCTCATCGCGGCGGAGAAAGGCGTTGACCTCCGCACCTATCGCATTATCTACGATGTGATCAATGACGTGCGGGCGGCTATGGAAGGTCTCCTGGAGCCCGAGTACCGCGAGGTGGTCCAGGGCAGGGTGGAAATAAGGGCGATCTTCCGGATTCCCAAGGTCGGCCCCGTTGCCGGGTGCTACGTGACCGAGGGGAAGATAACCCGTCAGAGCAAGGTCCGCCTGCTGCGAGACGGCGCCATCATCCACGAAGGGCGCCTGTCGTCGCTGAAGCACTTCAAGGATGATGTACGGGAAGTGCAGAAAGGTTTCGAGTGTGGTCTCAACCTGGAAGGTTACAGCGACTTCCGGGAGGGGGACGTGGTCGAGGCCTACACGATGGAGCAGACCAGGTGATCGTCGGTCGACTCCGGGTGGAGTTGACCCTGCCCGGTAACCGGTGCCTGAAAGGCAAGCGCCGCGTGATCAAGGGCCTGATGGAGCGGGTACGGCGTGAGTTCAATGTGGCGATAGCCGAGGTGGCCCGCCAGGATAGTCATCAACATGCGGTGCTGGGGGTTGCGGCCGTGGCCAACGAGCGCGGTCACGTGGATGCGGTCTTGGCCGCCGTGGTGCGCCGGCTGGCAGTCGACGAGGATGCGGTGCTCGGCGAGTACGATGTGGAGATGGGTTGAGCCGGGAGGTGGGGCGGCTTGCGGTTGGAGCGACTGCAGGCGGCCATGCGGGAGACGATCAGCGACATTCTGCGGGACGAGCTGAAAGATCCGCGGGTTTCCGGTTTGGTCAGCGTGGTGGCGGTGGAGTTGTCTCGCGACCTCAAGTCGGGCACGGTCCACGTGAGCGTGCTGGGCGACGACGAGACCCGCCGGCGAACGCTGGAAGGCCTGGAATGCGCCCGCGGTTTCATCCGGTCCGAGGTAGCCGGAAGGTTTCGGCTTCGGAATGTCCCTGACCTGTCCTTTCGCCTGGACTGCTCCATCGAACGGGGTGCCCGGATCCTCGAACTCCTGGCAGACGATGCCCGGAGACGCCCACCTGATGCCGCGCCGGCGGACGGTCGCGGGGAGTCGCCGTGAGCGGCGACGATCGTCCGGCCATCATCCGTGCCTTGCGCGAAGGCAGCAGCTTCCTGGTCCTCCTCCACGAGTTGCCCGATGGGGATAGCGTGGGGGCGGCACTGGCCATGGTGCTCGTACTCGAGCGCATGGGCAAGCGAGTGATGGCCGTCGGCGTCGACCGCATACCTCGACCTTACCGATTCCTGCCGCGGGCCGACAAGGCCGTGGTTTCAGGCGACTTGCCGCTGTCGGCAGGACTGGCTGTCGAATCCTGGGATACGTCGATCATGCTGGACTGTGCCGACCCGGAACGGGCGGGCGCTGCCTGGCCCCTCGCCCGGAAGGCGCGGACGCTCATCAACATCGATCATCATGTAACGAACATCGGCTATGGCGACCTCAACCTGGTGGATGCGCATGCGTCGGCCACCGCTGAACTGGTGTATGCGCTGGCCCGCGATCTGGGGATCGAGATCGATCGGGATCTGGCCAACTGCCTTTTCGTGGGCATCATGACCGATACCGGGTCTTTCCGATACTCGAACGCGAGTGCCCATACTTTCCGCATCGGCGCCGAACTGGTAGAGGCAGGGGCATCCCCCGAAGAGCTGGCCGCTCGCATCTGGGAGTCGAGACCCGTCTCCAGTCTCCGGCTGCTCGCGCGGGCTCTGACTACGCTGGGGCTGAGCGATGACGGCCGGATGGCATGGCTGACCGTCGATGATGCGGCCCTGGCCGATGCCGGCGCGGAAGAGCAGGAAGTGGAAGGGTTCGTCAACTACCCGCGCTCGCTCGAAGGTGTCGAGGTGGCGATGTTGTTCCGGCCGATGGCCGACGGCCGCACGCGGGTGGCCCTCCGCTCCAAGGGTCGAGCGGACGTGAGTCGGGTCGCGCGCTCCCTGGGGGGAGGCGGGCATCCCCGCGCGGCCGGCTGCATCCTGCCGCCGGGTCCCGATAGAGCTTTGGACCGAGTGCTGGCTGCGGCCTGGCGGGAGGTGTCTTCCTGAACGCTGTGGGCCCTGCCGGTTTTGTGAACCTCCTCAAGCCGCCGGGGATGACATCCCATGATGTCGTGAGCGCGGTCCGGCGATGGTCAGGGCAGTCCCGGATAGGCCACACCGGCACTCTCGACCCGGGAGCGGCGGGAGTGTTGGTCCTCGCCGTCGGACGGGCTACCCGGCTGTCCCGCTACGTGCTCGAGGGGTCCAAGACCTACCGGGCGGAGATGACCCTGGGCAAGACCACGACAACTCAAGACGCCGACGGCGAGGTGGTCGCCACCGCCGATGCCTCGTCGATAAGTCGGCCACTGGTCGAAGGCGCCCTGAAGCGCCGGCTCGGTCCGGGCTACCAGCTTCCTCCCATGGTGTCGGCAATCAAGCGCGACGGCGTGCCCCTGTATCGCCTGGCGCGGAGGGGCGAGGAAGTCGCCCGGGCGCCGAGGCCGCTCACTTTCCATCGTTTGGACCTCCTGGAGTTTCGTCCCGGGCGGCAGGCGGTGGCCATGCTCGACGTGGAGTGTTCCGCGGGGACTTACGTGCGCACCTTGTGCGCCGACCTCGGGGACGACCTCGGCGTAGGCGCGCATCTGTCCTTTCTGGTGCGGACGGCGAGCGGCCCTTTCCGGCTGGAGGACGCGTGTACGCTTGAGGAACTCACGGAACAAGGCCTGTCCCGCCGGCTACTGCCGCCGGCGGCGGGAGTGGCCGCATGGCCCAGGGTGATATTGGAGGACGATGAGGCCAGGCGAATCTTGCAGGGGCGCCCCGTGACCGTGGGGGCCGGTCCCGGGGGAACGGTGCAAGTCGCCGCCCGTGATGGGCGGCTGCTCGCGATGGCCGAGGCGGTATCGCTGGGGGAGCGCCGCCGCCTGTTGCCCCGGGTGGTCCTCGGGAGTTGATGGCAGCATGCGGGTAGTTCACGACCCCTCCGACCTGCCGGCTTGCGGGCGCCGATGGGTGGCCATAGGCGTGTTTGACGGCGTACATCGTGGCCACCAGGAGATCCTCAACGCCCCGGTCAAGGAAGCTCGTGACCAGGGGGGAGTGTCGGTGACGCTCACCTTCGACCCCCATCCCGAAACCATCTTGCGGCCGGATACGGCGCCTCCCATCCTCACCCCCCTCTGCGAGAAGGCGTCACTGATGGAGAGACTCGGGGTCGACCAGATGGTGGCGCTGCGTTTCGATGCCGGAATGGCGGCCATGTCGGCGCAAGCATTTGTTCGCGAGATGGTGGTCGCTCGGGTCAAGGCGGGCGGGGTGTTCGTGGGCTTCAACTTCCGCTTTGGCGCCGGCGGAGAGGGGACGGTCGCCGAGCTTGAGCGCTGGGGAGAGGCAGGCGGTTTCGAGGTCCGGGCATTTCCCCCCATCCGTCTCGGCCGGCAAGTGATCTCTTCCAGCGCCGTGCGCCGGGCGCTGGCCTCGGGACGGATCGCCGAGGTGGAGCGCCTCCTCGGCCGGCGGCATGCGCTGGTGGGGAAAGTCGTGCCCGGTCAGGGCAGGGGGCGTACGCTGGGATTCCCTACCGCCAATCTCGACCTGGGACCGCGCGCCGCCCTGCCGGCGCCCGGCGTGTATGTCGTGCACTGCCAGGGGCCGGACGGGGAGCGGCGGGGTTTACTGAACGTCGGTCATCGCCCCACCTTCGACCGCGGGCCGATCAGCGTGGAGGTGCACTTGCTGGACTTCGAGGGGCGCCTGTACGGACAGACGCTTCGGCTGGAGTTGCTGGCGAGGTTGCGAGGCGAGCGCGCCTTTGCCGGGCCCGAGCGACTGCGCCGCCAGATTCAGGCCGACGTCGCCCGGGCGCGGGCGTGCAAGCCGGAGGAACGGGGACATTTGCGCAAGAACTGCCGGTCAGGTTATAATCCTGAAGTGATGCGTTGAACGATCGGCAAAGTATGCAGGAGGCGAAGGGCGTGCTCAAGGGCGAACTCAAACAGGCCATTATAGGGGAACACCAGTCTCATGAGAAGGACACGGGTTCCGCGGAGGTGCAAGTCGCGCTCTTGACGCGGCGCATTTTGGACCTCACCGAACACCTGAAAGAACACAAGCGCGACTTCCATTCCCGGCGGGGGCTTTACCAGATGGTGGGGCAGCGGCGGCGCCTGCTGAACTATCTGCGCGACACGGACGTCGAGCGCTATCGCGCTCTTCTGGACAAGTTGAACCTCCGCCGGTGAGGCGGGAGGTAGGGAGGCCACGATTCGAAGATGGTGGATCTTTTTGAGCTGAATGTCGCCGGACGCAGGTTGATCCTGGATACGGGAAGGCTGGCCCGGCAAGCCAACGGAGCGATGCTGGTGAGTTACGGCGAGACGGTGGTGCTGGTCACGGCCACCGTTGCGCCAGAACCACGAGAGGGAGTCGACTTCTTTCCCCTCACTGTCGACTACGAAGAACGGCTGTACGCGGCCGGCCGCATACCGGGAAGCTTCTTCCGTAGAGAAGGACGCCCCTCGGAGAGGGCCATACTCACTTCCCGGCTGATCGATCGCGCGATTCGCCCCCTGTTCCCGAAGAGTCTTCGCAATGACGTCCAGGTCGTCGTCACCGTCCTGTCGGTCGATCTCGACAACTCTCCGGAGTTCTGCGGCCTGGTGGGAGCTTCAGCGGCACTCGCCGTCTCGGACATACCCTTTGACGGCCCGCTGGCAGCGGTGGTCGTCGGTCGGGTTGACGGCGAATTCGTGTTGAACCCAACCCTGGCGGAGACGGGTCGTTCTGACCTCCACCTTGTGATTGCGGGTACCGGCGACGCCGTGGTCATGGTCGAGGCGGGCGCGGCCGAGGTGGATGAGCAAGTGATAGTCGACGCCACGGCCTTTGCCCGGCCTTTCCTGGGCGAGCTGGTGGGACTGCAGCAAGGGGCGGTTGCGCGGCTGGGCAAGCCCAAGCTCGCCTACGTGGAGGCCCCCCTCGATCGCGAACTGCAGAAACGGGTCGAGGGGCAGTCCCGCGCGGCCATAGTCAGCGCCCTGCGGGATACGGATAAACTCAGGCGCGAGGAGTCCGTGCGCCGTGTCTTCGCCGAGGTGGTCGAGCGGCTGGAGGGTGAGTTCCCCGGTTGCGAACGGGAAATCCGTTCGCAGCTCGATTCCATCATGCGCGATGAGGTCCGCCGCCTGCTCCTGACCGAGGGGGTTCGGGTGGACGGGCGAACCCCCGACGAGATCAGGGCGATCGAGTCCTCCGTGGGCATGTTACCCCGGGTTCACGGTTCCGGCCTGTTCACCCGCGGGCAGACACAGGTGCTCACCGTGGCCACCCTGGGGACGATCGGCGACGTCCAGACCCTGGACAACTTGTCGGCGGAAGATTCCAAGCGCTACATGCATCACTACAACTTCCCTCCCTACAGCGTGGGAGAGGCGAGACCCCTGCGGGGTCCCGGCAGGCGCGACATCGGCCACGGCGCCCTCGCCGAGCGTGCCCTGTTGCCGGTGTTGCCCGGCGAATCGGAGTTCCCTTATACCATCCGGCTGGTATCAGAGGTCCTCGAGTCCAACGGGTCTACCTCCATGGCTAGCGTGTGCGGGAGTAGCCTGGCCTTGATGGACGCGGGGGTGCCCATTCGCGGACCCGTGGGCGGCGTGGCCATGGGGCTGATCATGCAGGGAGACCAGGTAGTGGTCCTCAGCGACATCCAGGGGATCGAGGATGCCCTCGGCGACATGGATTTCAAGGTGGCCGGCACCCGGCGGGGCATCACCGCCCTGCAACTTGACGTCAAGACCAGGGGCATCGCCCCCGAGATCCTGGGTCAGGCACTGGAACAGGCCCGGCGAGGACGGCTGCACATCCTGGACCGCATGGTCGAGGCCATTGCCGAGCCGCGCAAGCATCTGTCGCCGTGGGCGCCTCGCATCATCACCATACAGATTGATCCGGAGAAGATTCGCGAGGTCATCGGCCCGGGCGGCAAGGTGATCAACAGGATCATCGCCGAGACCGGCGCCAAGATCGACATTGAGGATGACGGCCGCATCTTCATCGCTTCCGTGGACCAGGATGGCGGGGAGCGGGCGGTCCGCATGATCCAGCAGCTCACCCGCGAAGTCCGTCCCGGCGAGGTTTACGTGGGCCGGGTGACACGAATCATGAACTTCGGCGCCTTCGTCGAGGTGTTGCCCGGGAAAGAAGGACTCGTACACATCTCGGAACTGGCCGATCAGCGGGTAGACCGGGTGGAGGACGTGGTCCAGGTGGGAGACCAGGTCCTGGTCAAGGTGTCGGAAATCGACCGCCTGGGCAGGATCAACCTGTCCCGCAAGGCCGCGCTGCGGGAGGACCGCGGCTCGGCGCCCACCCCCAAACCGACCTGACCCGTGCGGCTGGGGGCGCACCTGTCAATCGGGCGGGGACTCGAAGCCATGGCCGGGCTGGCCGTCGACCTGGGATGCGAGACGGTACAGGTATTCTCGCGCAGCCCCCGGGGGGGTCGGCCGCGCCCGCTG
>DBBB01000032.1:0-3194 GCA_002291985.1 Firmicutes bacterium UBA995 | reverse complement strand
CTCATCGTCCATGTGCCGTATTTCGTCAACCTGGCCAGTCCCGACCCGCACATCCGCGAGTACTCGGAGGAGACGGTCGCCCTCGACCGCGAACGAGCGCGGATGCTGGGGGCGGCCCATGTCGTCACCCATCCCGGCACCCGGGGGAAAGGGGAGTCCTTGGCGGAGGCCGTCACCCGGGTCGGCGCCGGCATCCAGAGATTACTGGCGGCAGGAGGACCCGGCCCGGGTTTGCTGCTCGAACAGACGGCGGGCGGCCGGGGTCAGCTCGGGGGTACGATCTCCGAACTTCGGGCGCTGCTGGACGAGTCGGGAGCTGACGGTATCTGCCTGGATACAGCCCATGCCCACGCTGCCGGCTACGATCTAACCGGTAGCGGGTGGGAGAGTTTCCTGGGGGAAGTGGCCGGAGAGGTCGGGCTGGACAAGGTCAAGGTGCTGCACCTGAACGACACCTCCGAGGAAGTCGGCAGCCATCGGGATCGCCATGTCCGATTGGGCGAAGGCCGGTTGGGAGAGAGTACTTTCCGGCGCATCCTGCGCGACCGGCGCTTGCGGGGACTCCCGGGGGTGCTGGAGGCGCCGCGCGCTTCCGATGCCGACCTCGGACTGCAGGTGGCCGCCCTCCTGCGGTTGCGCATGGACTGAGTTCCAAGGGGAGGTGACGACCACGTTTGTGAAGGAGACCCTGCCCGGGGGACTGAGGGTTGTCGTGGAGCCCATCCCTCATGTCCGCTCGGTGGCGGTGGGACTGTGGTATGGCGTGGGCTCCCGCCACGAAGACGACAAGACGAGCGGGCTTTCCCACTTCCTCGAGCACATGTTCTTCAAGGGAACGGCCCGGCGAACCGCCCGCGATATCGCCGAGACCATGGACCAGGTCGGGGGACAGCTCAACGCGGTGACCACCAAGGAGTACACCTGCATCTACACCCGGGTGCTCGACGAGCACTTTCCCATCGGGCTTGATGTCATATCCGATATGGCCCTTCATTCCCGCCTGGACCCTCAAGATGTGGAGAGGGAGAAAGGCATCGTCCTCGAGGAGATCAAGCTCTATGAAGATACTCCCGACGAACTCATTCACGATCTCCTCGTGCAGACCATGTGGGGGGGACATGCTCTCGGCCGTAGCGTACTGGGGACGGCCGAGGCCGTACAAGCCTTCGATGTTGCCGATGTGACACGATTCTACGAAGCCTATTACTGCCCGACCAACATGGTGGTCGGCGTGGCCGGCAACGTGGATGCCCCGGCGATCGTCGGCAGCGTGGCTGCGGCTTTTGACGGTCACCAGGGAGGGGTAAGGCCGCCCGACGGAGGAGCCCCGACCCGGGCAGTCAAGCGCGAGGTGCGCCGAAAGGACACCGAGCAGGTTCACCTCGCGGTCGGCGGCACGGGCGTGCCCCTGGAGCATCCCGACATGTACGGGCTGCAACTGGTCAGCATGATCCTGGGCGGAGGTCCCAGCTCCCGGCTGTTCCAGGAGATCCGGGAAGAGCGGGGGCTGGCCTATTCCGTCTACTCGTATACGGCGTCGTACAGCGACGGGGGGCTCTCCGCCATCTACGCGGGGGTCAGCCCCCGCCATGCCTCTTCGGTCCTCGAGCTGGTCCGGGCAGAACTCCTGGCCCTGGCACGGGGCGGCATCACGGAGCGGGAATTGCAGCGGGCGCGAGATCAAGTCAAGGCGGCGATGGTGATGTCCCTGGAGTCGACCAGCAGCCGCATGTCCCGCCTGGCAAGGGGCGAGCTGATGCTGGGGAGAGTGCTGGACACGGATGAGATCATCGCCCGGATCGACGCCGTGACCCTGGAAGATGCTCACCGGATCGCCGACACCCTGCTGAACCCGGACGGACTGACCTTGTGCGCGATCGGGCCGGTCGATTCCGACCTCGCGCCGGCGTGAGGGGCATGACCGGCGGTGAGGTCGTTCAAGTAGGCGTGGTGCGGGCCCCCGGTTCCGAGGACCTGCCCTTGCCTCGGCCCATGACTCCCGGGTCGGCGGGTCTTGATCTCCCCGCCGCCGTGACCGACCTCGAGATTCTCCCCGGAGAAAGGGCAATCGTGTCTACCGGCCTGCACCTGGAGATACCGCCCGGCTACGAGGGTCAGGTCCGGCCGCGCAGCGGGCTGGCGGTCGAGCACGGCCTGACGGTGCTCAACAGCCCGGGCACCATCGACAGCGATTACCGCGGGGAGATCAAGGTCCTCCTGATCAACCTCGGGCGAGAACCGGTTGTCATCCGGCGCGGGGAGCGTGTGGCGCAACTGATCGTCGCCCCCGTCTGCCGCGTATCCTGGAAGCTGCGCCCCCGGTTGACGCCCTCCGAAAGAGCTGAGGGAGGCCTCGGGCACACCCGCCGCTGACTACCTGGCCTCAGGTCTCCGGCCCTTCCAGCCAATCGAACCCGAAAGCCTGCATGGTCTGGCGATAGGGGAGATTGCTCTCCGACATCCGGTCGGCCCGGTAGTGCAGGCCGAAGTAGCGCTGAGCGGCGTTGATCCAGCCTGCTTTCTCGATCTGCCGGAGGCACCGCGCGGCGAAATCGGCGCCGTGAACGTTGCGACAGACTTCCTCGATCCGCGACAGGTGTTCCTGGCTTGCCTCCACCCGGACATCCGCGTACTTGCGAGCATACACGTCCGCAAGCGCCCCGTCCTCGAGTTCCCGGTAAGTCTCGCGGGAGACGATCGCCTCGAGATCGAGCTTGGGCCGGGGCGTGACCGGATCCGCGCGGTAGCCGAGGCACAAGAGCACGACGGGGAATACCCTCGGCGGCAGCTTGAACATGGTTTTCAGTTCGGCCGGGCAGTCGATAACCGTGCCCACGTAGACCGACCCGAGCCCCACGGCATCCGCGGCCACGCATATGCTGTGGGCAGCGATCACCGTGTCCTGGAAGGAAATCCAGAAGTGCCGGAAACTGCGGTGGGCGGCAAAGGGTGCATGGGACAGTGCGGCCCAGCGCTCCAGCCGGCGCCAGTCCATGCAGAACAGCAGGTTCACGGGTGCCGACGCGATGAATTGCTGGTTGGTACACAGCTTGGCGAGGCGCTCTTTGATCTCCGGTCGTTCTACCCGGATGATGGCGAAGGGCTGAAGGTTGCCGCCGCTGGGTGCCCGGATGCCGGCGGTCAATACCTGCTCCAGTAGCTCTTCGGGAATCGGCCGATCGAGGAACTGCCGG
>DBBB01000049.1 GCA_002291985.1 Firmicutes bacterium UBA995 | reverse complement strand
GGACCACCGAGAACCACAAGGGTTTACGCTACTTCGGCGGTAACCGGGTAGAGGGGGCTCACCGCCAGCCATTCCTCGCCGTCCTCCTGCTTGCCCGTGCCCGCAGTTTCGAGGACCTGCCGGAGGCGGAGGGCGAGATCCGCAACTTGTTCTCCCGTCAGCCGCAGCTCCTCCATGGCGGTAAAGGCGGCATCCGCCCGGGTCTTGTCAAGCCGTTCAAGCCCGGCGTGGAGCGCCCCTGCTGCCGCGTCGAGGGCAATGGCCGTAGGCTCGCTGAGCACGCCTACTCCGTGATCGGCGACGATTCGCTCGGCGACCGCGCGGTAATACTTTTCGAGTATCCCCGACTTCTCGCGGGTATGGGCGATCCTCACCAGACCTGCTTTCTCAAGCAGCTTCACATGGTGATGCAGCGTGGCCGGGAGTTCGCCCAATCTTTCCGCGAGTTGCGTGACGGTGAGGGCCTCCCGGGTGAGCCAGCCGAGCACCTTGATCCGCCGCGCGTCGGCCAAGGCCTTGAACTCTTCGGGACGCCGGACGTGGTGGGCGCGTTTCACGATGAACACTTCTCCATTTCAGTCTAGCATGCGTATATATTCTAGCGTTAGAGAAGCGTCTAGTCAAGAGGGTGGCGTTCGAAAATGTGGGTGGCGTTCGGCGGCGTCCGTAAAGAAGATCGGATGACCGGGCCCGTCGATACGGGACCGGCCCCGGCTCGTCCAAGCGAATCACCCGATAAGATGACGTAACCTGCCGACGGGTGTTGCCTGTCCGAAGCGCAACCCGCCACCAGTTCACCTTGTCCCGGGGATATCATGAACTCACCGGCCTGACGCCACGAGCCTCGCGCCGGGGGGGGAGGTGGGAACTGTGACCCTCAAGGACCGGATCCTCGCATGGCTGGCGAGCGAGGAGGGGGCGACCATCACCGAATATGCCCTTTTGCTGGCGCTGGTGGTAGTCGTCCTCATCGCCACGCTCAACCAGCTCGGCACGACCCTGCAGGCGAGACTGCAGGAGATCATCAACCGGTTGAGTCATGTACCGTCGAACTAGTCCCTCGGACCAGAACGCGCTCGGCACGGCGGGGAGGGTTTGCCTTGCGGTTTCTCCGGCGGGAAGAGGGCGCAGCCCTCGTCGAATTTGCACTGGTAGCGGGGATACTCGTGTTCTTGTGCTTTGCCATGATCGAACTCGGCCTGGTAATCAATGCCCAGTTGGTGTTGAGCAGTGCGGCGAGGGAGGGGGCACGGCGCGCGGCGGTGGACGGCGGGGCGACGTCGCCGGCATATCAGCGAATCCTGGACCAACTCGCGATGGGGAATCTCGATCCGGAGCGGGCCGATCTGAGGATAACGCCCCGGCGTGCGGCCTATGGGTCGCCCATCTCCGTAACCCTCGGCTACGAATACCCTGTCTTTATCCCCATCCTCCAGGGGGTGTTCGGGCATACGGTGCAGTTGAGGGCAGAAGTCATCACCCGCAGCGAGAGGTTATACGATCCGTGAAGTCGGCGTCGGAGCGGGGCGCAGCCCTGGTGATAACGGTGCTCCTGTTGCCGGTCATCCTGTTGTCTCTGGCCCTGGTCGCCGATGTCGGTCTGCTTCTCCTCGCCCGGCAGCGAGCCCAGGGGGCCGCGGACATAGCGGCCTTGGCTGCGTCTCAAGAAGTGCAGCTTCCGTTGTTGGCCCGAGGGGAGGTCGCTCTCGACGAAGCGAGCGCACGGGCCAGAGCCGCGGAGTATGTCACCCTGAACCTGACGGCCGCCTTTCCCGGCATGCACCTGGCCAGGGATGCGATCGTGGAGGTCCACGTCTACAACCCGACTCCCGGACAGCCGGAACGGGACCGGGTCACCGGCAGGGAAATCTTGCATCCAACAGTGTGCGTCGTGATAGAGTTCCGCGTGCCCATGTGGTTCTTGCGCGTCAGCGGGGGCGGGGTCTGGATCCAGGTTCACGCCGATGCCAGCGTGGTCATCCCCTGAGTCGCGTTCGGGCAGGTCGCCGTCGATATAGATCAGGTGATGCTTGCAAAAGCCAGGGCGGCGCCGGCAGGATTGAGGCGATGTCGGCTAGAACTTCCATGAACCCGGAAGTTGCATTCACGATAAGTGAGCGCGGCTGGTGCCGCTCGTAAGGAGATCGGGTCCGGATGGTAGCGTGTAGTCGAGTTCCGCGAAAGCCGGGAATTGGCGGGCCCGGAGGACGGGGAGGGTCCCCGGTGGGGCTCTCAAGGTCGTTCCGGGTCTACGCCATGGGCGTGGGCTTCGGCGGCCTTGCCTGGACGGCCGGGGCGATGCGGACCGTGGAAGTGCTGAACTGGGAGTCGGCCGCCCTGTTCACCGCTTTTGCCATTCTGGCCGAGTGGTCCCACATCCAGCTCCCCGAAGGGTTCGTCTCCCCTTCCCTGGCCGTGCTGTTGCCGGCAGCCGTGCTACATGGGCCGGGACTGGCGGCGGTGATGGGATCGGTGGGGTTCTTCCTGGGGCATGTGCTACCCGTCCGCAGGGACTGGCTGGCCGCGGTATTCAATCTGGGTCAGCTTGCAGCTTCCCTGCTCGTCGCGGGCGCCGTCTACGTGATGCTGGACGGCCATATCGGGTTGGCTATGGGACCGGTGCCGCAGGTGATGCCCCTGGCCGGGCTGGTCGCCAGCTACTTCGTCGTCAACCATGTCCTGGTCGGGACTTACCTGTCGCTGCGCCACCGGCGCGTTGACTGGAAGCTGTTCTGGATTGAACCCGCCCGCATCGACTTGCTGACTGTCGCCATCTGCGTTCCCATAGGCGTTGCCGTGGTCATCCTTCACCGCGTGGCCGGCCCCTTTGTCGCCGACAGCCTGTACATCGCCTTGTTCATGGGCGCCCATCTCCTGCGCTTGATCGTACGTATCGAGGGGGTCAACCGGGAACTCACCGCCCTGTATGAGACCACCCGCGAACTCACGGGCACGCTCAGGGAGGACGAGGTGGAGAAGATCGCCTTCAAAGCAGCGGCAGCGCTCGCACCCTATGACCGGGCGGTGTTCTTGCGGTGGGATCGGACCATCGAGCAACTGGTGGTGGCCCGACTGGTCCACCCGAGGGCGGACGATTTGCGGGGGGCCCGGATCCCGCCCGGGGACTCACTGGTGGGGGAGGTGGCACTGACCCAGGAGGGCAGGCTGATTCCCGACGGCCGAAGCCAACCGGGGCTACGCCTGATCCCGACCGAAGATCCCATTGTCGGGTCGGCGCTGGCCGTACCGCTGGTGGCCGAGGGCCGGCTGGTGGGGGTGCTGGCGGTCAGCCGGTTGGTCGCCGGCACCTTGAAGCAGCGACACTTGCGGGTGATGAGCATCGTTGCCGGACAGCTTGCCACCGCTGCCGACCGTGCCTCCCGCTACCAGGAGGCCAGCCGCCTGGCAATCACCGACTCGAAGACGGGCATTTTCAACTACCGTTACTTTTATGAGCGCTTGCGAGACGAGATGGCCAAAGCCGACGAACTGGGAACTTCCGTCTCGCTGATTTTCATCGACATTGACTTTCTCAAGGAGATCAACGACCGTTACGGCCATGCGATGGGGGACGCCGCCATCCACGAAGTGGTGCGGGTCATCGGTCAGAACATCCGCGGGACGGACGTGGCTGCCAGATACGGCGGCGAGGAATTCGTGATCGCCTTGCCCGGCGCCGAGCCTGCCGAGGCCTTGGCCGTGGCGGAACGGATCCGGGTCGCGGTGGAGCGGACGCCGTTCGGCAAGACGCCGGAGGACCTCCCCGTCAAGACGACCGTCAGCGCCGGCATAGCGACCTACCCGCACGATGCCGGGATGGTGGACGATCTGATCTTCCGGGCGGATGAAGCCCTCTATGTCGGCAGCAAGCGCCGGGGCAGGAACCGGGTGGCAGTATATGAGAGTCTGGGCGACCAGCCATCCTGAACGCGGCTGAATCGCGCTCGAATGGCGTGTCAACTCACGTAAGAGTGTTGCGGAACGGCTGACAAGACCGGCCGAGTGGTGTATGATGAGAGCAACTGAATACGGCGGATGATGGTCGCGGGAGAGTCCCATCCCCGAGATGGGCGCCGAAGGAGCAAGGTCGGGGAAAGCTGATCCTCACCGAAACTCTCAGGCTAGAAGAACCGCGGCCGGACGAACCTCTGGAGAGACCTCCTGCCGTACGCGCAGATGAGGGTCACCGAAGGGGAAGCTGCAGGGAACTGCAAATCTCTCAGGTGTAAAGGACAGGGGACAGCGCGCGGATGTCGTCGCGTTGTCCCCTTCGTTTTGGGTTCGATCTGTCCGCAGCAGAGGGAGGGATTCGAGGTGAACGCCGGCCCGAACCTGAAGAAGACCCCGCTGTACCCGTGCCACCTGAAGTACGGGGGGAGGATCATCGACTTCGCAGGCTGGGCGCTGCCTGTGCAGTTCACCAGCATCATCCAGGAACACCGGGCGGTGCGGTCGGCGGCCGGCCTGTTCGATGTGAGCGACATGGGCGAACTTGAGGTCACCGGCGACGAGGCATTGGCTTTGCTCCAGTATACGGTGTCGGCCGACCTTGCCCGGATCGGCCCCGGCCGGGTGGCCTACTCTCCCATGTGCAACCACGAAGGGGGAGTGGTGGACGACATCCTCATCTATGCTCTGTCCCGAGGACGTTTCCTCGCAGTGGTCAATGCCGCCAACATAGAAAAGGACTTCCGATGGATGGAGGCCCTCGCCCGGCGATATCCCCGGGCGCAGGTGCGCAACCGGTCGGACGAGATTGCCCAGCTCGCCTTGCAGGGTCCCCGGTCCCTGGCCATCCTTCAACCCCTTACCCCGGTGAACCTCGGGGGCATGGGCTACTACCGATCGATAGAACAGGTCGACGTTGCCGGGATCCGTTGCTCGATCCTCTCGAGGACCGGCTACACCGGGGAAGATGGTTTCGAACTGTACTGCGAGCCTGGCGATGCGCCATCGCTCTGGGAAGCCCTCCTGGAGGCAGGCCGGGCCCATGGCCTGGCGCCGGCGGGACTCGGGTGCCGGGATACCTTGCGTCTCGAGGCGGGGATGCCCCTTTACGGCCAGGAACTCGACGACCGGCGCAGCCCCATTGAAGCCGGACTTGACCGGTTCGTGGCCCTAGGCAAGGGGCCTTTCGTCGGGAGGGAAGCCCTGGTTCGCCAGCGGGAGCAGGGGCGCTCGCTGGCTCTGGTCGGCCTGGAGATGGTCGAGCGTGGCGTGCCCCGCACCGGCTACCCGATTCTCCGTTCAGGGGAGGAAATAGGCTATGTAACCAGCGGGACTTACGCGCCTGCCCTCGACCGGCACATCGGGATGGGATATGTGCCGCCCGAGTT
Source organism: Firmicutes bacterium UBA995 (assembly GCA_002291985.1). Classification (GTDB taxonomy): domain Bacteria; phylum Bacillota; class Sulfobacillia; order UBA995; family UBA995; genus UBA995. The sequence goes on along the minus strand of DBBB01000049.1, from coordinate 1,300 downwards.
CGCGGCGCCGGGAACGGCGATTGACGTGAAGATCAGGGACAGGCTGGTTGCAGCCAGAATAGTGAGGCTGCCATTTTATCGTCGAGAGGAGGAGGGGAAGTGACCTACCCGGCGGGATTCCGTTACACGAAAACGCACGAGTGGGTGGCCGTGGAAGGGAAGTTGGGGAAAGTTGGGCTCACCAACTATGCCCAGACCCAGCTAGGAGACATCACCTTTGTCGAGTTGCCGCAGGTGGGCAAAGAACTCAAACAGGGGCAGATCTTCGGGGTGGTCGAGTCGGTGAAGGCTGCATCCGATTCGTACACCCCCGCCGGCGGGCGGGTGACGGCGGTCAACAGCCGCCTCGAGAGCGAGCCGGACCTGATCAACCGCGATCCCCACGGTGAGGGGTGGATCTTCGAACTGGAGCTACGAGACCCGGCCGAGCTGGCGACACTGATGGATGTGACTGCTTATACCCGTTTCGCGGCGGAGGCGGAAGAGGGGGCGAAGGGGTGATGGACCAGCAGCACCGTTACCTCCCCCATACCGACCAGGACCGCCGGGTCATGCTGGAGGAGTTGGGGCTGCGGTCGGTTGCCGAGTTGTTCTCCGATGTCCCCGAGGTCGTGCGCTTCCGGGGGAAACTCGACATACCGCCCGCCATGTCCGAACTGGAACTGCTGCGGCACCTGGGCCAACTGACGGGGGCCAACGGCCATGTGGATGAGTACACGTGCTTTCGGGGTGCGGGCGCTTACGATCACTTCATCCCCTGCGCCGTGAAGCACATCACCGGTCGGGCGGAGTTTTACACGGCTTACACGCCGTACCAGCCCGAGGTCAGCCAGGCGGTGCTGCAGTCGATTTTCGAGTATCAGACGCTGATCTGCCAGCTTACGGGCATGGACGTCGCCAATGCCTCGATGTACGATGGAGCGACGGCTGCGGCGGAGGCCGCGATTATCAGTTCCTATGCCCTGCCCGGTCGCCGCCGGGTGGTGGTGTCCTCCGCCCTGCATCCCGAATACCGGCAAACGCTGCAGACCTATGCGCGAGGCCCGAAACTCGAAGTGGTGGAGGCGCCTTGCGAGAACGGGATCACGGCTGCCGACCGGCTGGGGCGGATGGTGAACGAGGAAACGGCGTGCGTCATCGCCCAGCAGCCGAACTTCTTCGGGTGCATCGAAGACATGGCTGCACTGGGGGAAGTCGCCCGCGCGTCCGGCGCCCACTTTGTAGCCTGCGTGGATCCGGTATCGCTGGGCATCCTGAAGCCCCCCGGCGAGTACGGGGCCGACTTCGTGGTGGGCGAGGG
>DBBB01000012.1 GCA_002291985.1 Firmicutes bacterium UBA995 | reverse complement strand
GCTGCTGCTGGATGTCGGCCGGGGCTGCGCCGTCGAACCGACAGGCCCCGACCTCGCCGGAGGCGGGGCACACCCGGCGGCGCCCGCCGAACGGCTGCCGGCGCCCGGGGTAACACTCGTGACCGAACCGGGCGCGGGCCCAGCCCTGGCCCTTGACTCACTCCCTGAGCCGACAGGTGCAGGACCGTCGGCTCCTGAGCACCACGCAGGAGCGGGGTGGTCCGCAGCGCTGGTTGCGCTGCTGCTGGATGTCGGCCGTGGCTGCGCCGTCGAACCGACAGGCGATGACCTCGCCGGAGGCGGGGCGCATCCCGCGGCACCCGCCGAACGGCTGCCGGCACCCGGGGAAACGCTCGTGACCGAACCGGGCGCGGGCCCAGCCCTGCCTCTTGACCCGTCTCACAACGCAGGCGCCCTCCCCGGCTCGTCCCCGTCGCCGGCACCCCATGAAGGCATGCATCTCCCTCCGCCCCGTTCCCGGGAGGCGGTCGGTGAGGAAGGTCCCTTGCCGGGGAATTTGCTCCTTTCCGCGAGGGCGGACAAGCCGCCAGGCCCCGTTCCCGCGACGGCCGGCGAGCAATCTTCGGCGGCCGAGCAAGCCGCCTCTATCCCGCCGACTTCCCCTGAGCCGGCTATCCCTTCAAACAGGACCGTGGGGCGCGAGCCCGGTAACCAACCCGGGGGCGCTTCCCCCGTGGGCGGTCACCGCGGGCTGACCGCGGCCGCCGACGAGGCGCCGGGGCCGGCAGAGACGGGGCCGATAGCTCGCTTTGATCCCGCCGGTGTGAGGCCCTTGGACGCGACTGACCCCGCAGGACCTCGCCCGCCCGCGGAGTCGCCCCCGCCGGCGCGGGAAGTGCTGGTGGGAGAGGCCTGGGCCGCCCTACGTGCCCGGGTCACGGAACTCGATCCTCAGCGCCAGTCCATTCGCGTGGCCATGGACCCGGAAGGGCTCGGCGCCATGCTCCTTGAGGTCAGCCTGACGGCGGAGGGAGCGCGAGCGAGTTTCGAAGTGGCAGACCCTGCCGCAGGTCAGGCGCTTGCCGAGCGGCAGGCCGATCTCCGGCAGGCACTGCAGGGGGTGGGCGTCCGCCTCAGCTCGGTGGACGTACGGCTTGGCGATAGCGCGGGAAAACGTGACAGCACGACTTCGGCGCCGGACGACCCTCCCCCCGCGGCGCCCGACATCCGTCCGCCGGCCAAGCGACTCCCCACCGGAGCAGGCGACCTCTCCCATCGTAGCCTGTTGGACTACCGGGTGTGAAGAAGGAAGGGATGAACATGAACGACGTCCGCCTGACGGGAAGCGCCGGCCCTGTCAGCCGTGAACAACTCCTGCGGCTGATGGTGGCTCAGCTTCAGAACCAGAACCCACTGGAACCCGTGAGCAGCCAGGAGTTTTTCAGTCAGCTCAGTCAGATACTCATGGTCGAGTCGCTGGAGCGGCTCCGCGCCCAGATGGAAACCATGGTCCCCCGACTGGGGCCAGAGGCCACCGCCCTGGCCACGCTGTCCGGCTTCGTGGGCCGGACGATCCTGGTGGAAACGCCCGGCGGGCTGATCACAGCGCGAGTGGACGGGGTGCGGCTGGTGGACGGCGAGTGGCGGCTGACCGCCGGGCAGCAGGATATCGACCCGGCCATGATTCGGGGTATGCTCGAAGGCTGAAAACGATGAAGGAGGAGGAATGGGATAATGCTGCGATCGCTGTTCGCGGCGGTGACCGGTCTCCGGACCCACCAGACACGCATGGACGTGGTCGGCCATAATGTGGCCAACGTCAACACCGTGGCCTACAAGTCGGCGCGGGCTTCATTCCGTGAGCTGTTCAGCCAGACCTTGCGGGGCGGCGCTGCCCCGGCCCCTCCCCGGGGAGGCATCAACCCCCAGCAGGTGGGTCTGGGCACGACCATCGGCTCGGTGGACATGATCCAGAGTCAGGGCGCCCTCCAGGCGACGGGGAGGGTCCGCGACCTTGCCATCGAGGGCAACGGGTTCTTCGTGTTGGCCGCCGGGACGGAAGTCTTCTATAGTCGCACCGGCAACTTCACACAGGATGCCACCGGCACCCTGGTCGATCCCGCCACCGGCCTGAACCTCCAGACGACGACGGGAACGAACATCGTCGTCCCGCCGGCCGTGGTGCATATCAGCATCGACCGCAGCGGCAATGTGACCGGGGTTGATGGCACCGGCGCCGTCCTGGCCCTGGGTCAGGTGGCCCTGGCCAATTTCGCCAACCCCGAGGGTCTGACCCGGGCGGGCAACAACCTCTATAGCGTGTCACCCAACTCCGGGGCGGCCGTGGTGGGCGCACCGCAAACGGGAGGCCGCGGGGCCATCGTCTCCGGCAGTCTGGAGATGTCCAACGTCGACCTGGCCAAGGAGTTCGCGGAAATGATCGTCACCCAGCGGGGCTTTCAGGCGAACACCCGCATGATAACGGTATCCGACGAGATGCTCCAGGAACTGGCCAACCTCAGGAGATGAAGCCATGATTGCCCTCACCCGGCTAAACGGCAGTCAGTTAGTGGTCAATAGCGACCTCATCGAGCTGGTGGAAGCCAGTCCCGACACGGTGCTGACCCTGACCACCGGCCGCAAGCTAGTCGTGGTGGAAACGGTGGACGAGGTGATCGGCCGGGCCAGGGAGTATCGACGCTCGCTGCTGACCGACCTCGAGGAGAGGAGGGCGTGATATGGACCCGGGAGCGGTCCTGGGCATTCTCTCGGGCATAGTCCTTTTGACCTGGGCCATCGGCGCAGACGGGGGATTGGGCGCCTTCTTCAACTTGCCGGCGATCCTGATCACCTTCGGCGGCACGCTTGCGGCGACCATGCTGAACTATCGGCTGGCGCAAGTCCTGGGTGGCTTCAGGGTCCTGCGCAACGCCTTTGGCAACCGCCGCTCGCAGCCGGAAGCCATCTTCCAGGCGATGACCGACTATGCCACCCGTGCTCGCCGCGAGGGGCTGCTCGCCCTCGACCGGGAGATAGGCGAGACCAAGGACCCATTCCTGGCCAAGGGGCTGCAACTGGTAGTGGACGGTACCGATTCGGAGATGACCCGTGCCATCCTCGAAACCGATCTCGCCGCGCTCGAACAACGCCACCAGGCAGGCCAGGCGGTGTTCGAGACCATGGGCAACTTTGCCCCCTCCTTCGGACTGGTCGGCACCCTGATCGGGCTGATCAAGATGCTGCGGACGATGGAGGATCCGGCAACCATCGGCCCGGGAATGTCGGTGGCGCTGCTCACCACTTTCTACGGAGCACTGTTCGCCTTCCTGATCTGCCTGCCCCTCGCCGGCAAACTCAAAGTGTGCCACGAGGAAGAGTGGCAGACCAAACAGATGATGATCGAGGGGCTCCTGGCCATCCAGGCGGGACATAACCCCCGGATGATCGAGGAGAAACTCCGCGCCCACCTGTCTCCCGCGGCCAAGCGCGCCCTGGAAAGGCGCCAGGCTGCCGCCGCCGCACCTGGCGGCGCCGAGCCTCTCCACGAGGAGGTGGACGTGGGATGATGCGCAGGCGGCGGAGCCTGAACGCGAGTTCAAGCTCACCCTTCTGGATGACCACCTACAGCGACCTGGTAACCCAGATCCTGATCTTCTTCGTGCTGCTCTACAGCATGTCGGTGATGGACATCCAGCGCTTCGCCTCCGCCATCGCCTCCATCCAGGAGACCCTCGGCATGCCGCCGGTGATACTGCAGCCCACGGAGACGCCCCCGGTGCGGCCACCCGCCGATGACGAGGGGTTGCCGCTCGATCCCGAATTGCTGATCCAGCAACAGGACCTCGCCCAGATCCTCGCCGTTCTCGGCAAGCTCCAGGAAGCGCTCGCCGGTGAGGGTCAGGTAGAGCTGCTGCGTGAAGAGCGGGGGATCGTCGTCCGCTTCTCCGACCAGATCTTGTTCGACACGGGTCGTGCCGACCTGCGACGCGAGGCGCTGCAAGCCCTCGATCGGCTGTTCCCCGTCCTGGCAGCCATCCCCAATGATGTACGAGTAGAAGGCCACACCGACTCGCGCCCCATCCGTACCCTGCAGTTCCCCTCGAACTGGGAGCTGTCGACCTCCCGGGCCACCGCCGTCGTCCGCTACCTGGTCGAAGAACGAGAATTCAGCCCGATTCGCCTGTCGGCTGCCGGTTACGGCGAGTATCGACCCGTGGCCGATAATGAGACGGCAGAGGGCATGGCCCGCAACCGGCGGGTGGATGTGGTAATCCTCCGGCTCAGCTTGAGCGCCGCCGAGCCCAAGGGACAGGCCCCAAGCGAGGAGGACCGACCATGAGTCAAGAGGCTTCTCGCATCCGCAGCTTCGACTTCCGGTTGCCGGACAAGTTCTCCAAGGAACAGCTCCGCACCTTGCAGGTGCTGCACGACCACGTCGCCCGTCGCTGGGCTTCGCACTGTGCGGCAACTTTCCGCCTGCCCAGCCAGGTCGCCGTGGCCCGGGTCGAACAGGCCGCCTGCGATGAGATCCTGCGCCGGGACAAGGGCGGCAGCCTGTTGGCCCTGATGGCCATGCCCCCCCTTCGGGGCGAGGCGGTGTTCATGATGGACATCGGCCTGGCGCTGGCCATCATCGACCGCCTTTTCGGGGGGCCGGGGAGCTGGGAAGGACCACACCGGGGTCTCACCGACGTGGAGCGAGTCGCGGTGACCCGGATACTGCAGGGACTGGCGAACGTCCTGGCGGGCGGATGGACGGGTCTGGTGGAACTGGATCCCCGGGTCGAGCGGACCGAGGACAACCCCCTGTTCGTGCAGTCGCTCGCGGGCTCCGAGGCCGGGGCGGCAGTGACTTTCCAGGTATCCTTGGGCAGTAAAGAAGGCAAACTCTGCCTGTTTCTGCCCTATTTCATGCTGGAGCCCCTGCTACCCCGCCTGAACACTCAGGCCTGGGCCGATCGCTACCGCCAGGGAAGTCAGGGGGGGACGGAGCAGGTCAACCACCGGCTAAGGCAGGCGCCGGTCACGCTTTCCGTCGTGCTCGGGCAGGTGACGCTGGCCATGCGCCGGGCACTGTCCCTGAGTCCAGGCGATGTGTTGCGCCTGAATTCCCCTGTAGACGGTTTACTACCGCTGATGATCGAAGGCAAGCCGCTGTTCCTGGGTCAGGCCGGCAGGTGTGGACCGCGGTTGGCCTTCCGGATCGTGTGCCGTCCGGGACTGGAGGGAGCAAGTGATGGATGTGGCGCGGAACAAGACGCAGCGGAGTGACCGGGCAGCGATCCCCAACACCGATCCCGGGCTGGACGTCCTGATGGACGTTCCCCTGGAAATCACGGTGGAACTGGGTCGTGCCCGGCGGCTGCTCGAGGAAGTGCTCGCCCTCGCGGCAGGGTCGGTGATCCAACTCGACAGGCTGGCGGGAGAAGCCGTGGACGTCCTGGTCAACGGCGAACTGGTCGCGCGGGGCGAGGTGCTGGTCATCGACGAGAACTTCGGGGTGCGGATCACCGAGCTGATACAACGCAAGGAACGGGCCCGGCCTCCCGGACGGAGGAACTGACCATGCCTCTGGACGGCGTGGGACTGTTCACGGCCGGATCGCTGCTACTGGTCGCGGCCCTGGGAATGGGGGTCCGGCTGCTTCGTCGCGACCTGCGCGCCCCGGGCCGGCAACTCGAACTCGTGGCCACGCTTGCCCTGGGGCCGGGCAAACAACTTCAGCTCGTGCGCGCCGTGAACGACATGTAT
>DBBB01000013.1 GCA_002291985.1 Firmicutes bacterium UBA995 | reverse complement strand
TGAGGAACGGCGGGTTGTTCAATTTGCGCTTTGATGATACGAATCCCGCCGCCGAGGAAGAGGAGTTCGTGGAATCGATCATCGACGACGTGCGCTGGCTGGGAGCGGACTGGGGCGACCGGCTGTTCTTCGCCTCCGACTACTTTGACCGGCTCTGGGCTTTCGCCCTGCAGCTTGTCGAGACCGGCAAGGCATACGTATGCGACCTGAGTCCGGATGAAATCCGCAGTTACCGTGGCACCCTCACCCAGCCCGGCCGGGACAGCCCTTACCGGGAACGGCCCGCGAAGGACAGCCTCGAGCTGTTCCAGCGGATGAAGGCAGGCGAGTTCCCGGAGGGCGCCCGTACCTTGCGGGCCAAGATCGACATGGCTTCGCCCAACCTGAACTTGCGCGACCCGGTGCTGTACCGTATCCTGTACGCACGCCATCACCGCACCGGGGACCGCTGGTGCGTATACCCCATGTACGACTACGCCCACCCCCTCTGCGACGCCCTCGAGGGGATCACCCATTCCCTGTGCACCCTCGAGTATGCCGATCATCGGCCGCTATACGACTGGGTGCTCGACAACGTCGAGTCTCCCGCGTTATCGGGTGTCCGCGGACGTCCCCGGCAGATCGAGTTCGCCCGGCTCCGTGCGAGTCATACGGTGATGAGCAAACGCAAGTTGCGTCGCCTGGTCGAGGAGGGTCTCGTGGACGGATGGGACGACCCCCGCATGCCCACCATCGCGGGGCTTCGTCGCCGCGGCTACCCGCCGGAGGCCATCCGGTCCTTCTGCGAGCAGATCGGGGTCGCGCGAAGCGACAGCGTTGTGGACCTGGCCTTTCTCGAGCATTGCGTCCGGCAAGACCTCAATCGGTGGGCGCCCCGCGCCATGGCCGTCCTGCGGCCGCTGAAAGTCACCCTCGCCAACTACCCTCGCGACCAGGTAGAGTGGATGGAAATCGAAAGCAACCCGGAGGACCCGGCTGCCGGCACCCGGCGGGTGCCTTTCTGCGGAGAGCTGTACATAGAACATGACGACTTCCTGGAAGATCCCCCCGGCAAGTTCTTCCGGCTGGCCCCCGGACGTGAAGTCCGCCTCAAAGGCGCCTACATCGTAAAGTGCGAGGGCGTGGTGAAGGACGAACTCACCGGCCGCATCCGGGAGTTGCGGTGTACCTTCGACCCGGCGACCCGGAGCGAAGGCGGGGAAGGCGCGGGTTCGGCCGGGCGCAAGGTGAAGGCGACCATCCACTGGGTATCCGCCCGGCACTGCGTCCCGGCCGTCGTCCGCCTGTACGACAACCTCTTCCTGGCCGCCGACCCCGAACAGGCGGCGGGAGAGCGGGACTTCACGGCCAATGTCAACCCCGGCTCGCTCGAGGTACTGACCGATTGCCGCCTCGAACCCACACTGGCCAACGCCTCTCCCGGCAGTCGCTACCAGTTTTTGCGGCAGGGATACTTCCATGCCGACCCGGTGGACTGCCGGGAAGGACGCCTCGTGTTCAACCGCATCGTGAGCTTGCGCGATACCTGGGCCAGGGTGCAAAAAACTGGCAACGCAATCGGCTAGCCCGGCGCGCAAAGAACCGGTGCTGGTCGCCTGTATGAACCTGGCCCCTCCTGGCCCGAAGCAGGAGATCTTGCAGTCGTCCCGCCGGGCGCCGGTAGCCGCATGCTCATGCTCCGCAGCGCCCGGCCGGCCGGACCGCCTCGCGTTCGTCAACTTCCGGGCCGATCTCGCGGCCCTTCCCCTGTGCCACCGTGCGCACGGGGACGCGCTTGCCCGACCGGGCCACCGCCTCCTGAACGAGCCGCACCAGGCCGAAACAGCACGGCACTTCCATATGGGCCACGGTGAGCGAACGCGGGTTGGCTTCGCGCACCACGTCTACAAGCCGATTGACCAACTCGCCGGGATCATCTAGCTTGGGGCAGCTCACCAGTAACGGCCTTCCACGCCGCAAGTCGCGGTGGAAGCGGCCGGCGGCGAAGGGAACGCAGTCGGCTGCCACCACGATGTCCTGTCCCTTCAGGAAGGGCGCTCGTGGACCGACCAGGCGCAGTTGCACCGGCCACTGATCCAGTCGGTCTTCCGCCGCGGACGGGCCAGCATGGCCGGCGGACGCCGGCGTGCGGCCGATCTCCTCGAGATGCCGCTCGACCGCCTCAGGGTCAAAGGACTTCGCCTCCCTCTCTTCCAGGGTGATGGCACCCTGGGGGCACTCGCCGAGGCAAGCGCCCAGCCCATCGCAGTAAGTGTCTTTGACCAGGCGGGCGACGCCGTCAACGATCTGCAGGGCCCCCTCGGCGCAAGAGGGAACGCATAGTCCGCACCCGTTGCACAGGGACTCATCGATCTTCACTATCAGTCGTTTGGCCATTGTCCGGCCTCCTTTCGAGGTCAGTCTAGCGCGAAGGTAAACCGCACGCATTGATCGAGATCAACTTCCGGGGTCGGCATTGCCCGTGAGGGGGCGGCGCCAGGCCGATGGGAACCAGTGATCCCCGTGTCGAAGAATTTTTTGTGTAGCCTGAACATCGCGCACCGTGGCCGCATAAGACTTACGGGGCCGGTCGGCAGGCGAACCTTATCGGCCCTTGCCCCGCCACGACTACCTGAGCCCACCCCATTGGGGACGCCTGGGTTACGAGACGGCCCTCGGGATTCCCTTCACCCGGTTCCTGTCGGCCGTCCGCGAGTTCCTCGAGGTCAAGACCTGAACATGTGTCTGCCTCGTAGTAAGCCGCGTCTCCTGGTGCAATTTACCTGCCGGGTCCTTCCAGGCAGGTTCCGTCGTGGCGCGCGGCGAATGAGAATATTGCATGAGGAGGGGTATCGGATGGCAACGAGGTCCTGGTTCGAGCTGAAGGAAATCGCCCCGGGCCTGTGGAGCCTATCCGAACCCGGCCATCTTGAGGAAGTCATCTCCTATCTTGTACTCGGCCGAGATCGGGCTGCGCTCATCGACACGGGGATGGGCATCGGCGACCTGCCGGCGGCGGTAAGCCGTCTCACCCGATTGCCCATCCTCGTGGTCAACACTCATGCCGACTATCACCATTGCGGGGCCAACCACCACTATCGTGAAATCGCCGCCCACGCTGCGGAGGCGCCCCGCATTGGGAAAGGTTGGTCCCGGGAAGAGGTGACTGACGCTCTTCTGCCTCACAAGATCTGGGGGCCCTTGCCCCCGGGCTTCGATCCCCTCCAGTATGCGGTGCTGCCTTCCCGGGTGACCCGCCTGTTGGGCGAGGGGGACCTCGTGGAGCTGGGAGGCAGGCGTCTGCGCGTACTGCATACTCCGGGCCGGGCGGCAGGCAGCCTGTGCCTGCACGACGAGAACAGCGGGACGCTGTTCACCGGTGACACGCTCGCGCCCACCACCATACCGGCGTGGGGCGAGGGTTCCGACCCGGACCACCTGCTGGCCAGCTTGGAACGGCTAGGACGAAAGGCCGGTACCGTAAGCCGGGTGTGCCCGGGACATCACCTCACGCCCCTCGGACCCGATTTCCTGGCCGAGGCGACGACAGCCGTGTCGCGGGTGCGCTCGGGGGCATCCCGGGTGGAGCCAGCCCGGGAAGGCGTCGTCCGTCATCGTTTCCGGCGGTTCTCGCTGCTCTTGCCCGGCCACGTCGATCCGCCGTCCCCGCCTCCGGCGCCGGAACCGCCTCCGCCGGCACCCAAAGCCAAAGCCCCCGGGAAAAAACAGCCGCCGGCCAAGGGGCGCAAGCGGCAGGCGCGTCAGGCATCCGGGCGCTGACCGGTCAACGGTGTTCGGCAAACACCACCGGCACCCTGAAGAGGAGTTCGCTGCCCTCTCCGTCGAAGATGCCGTGGGCATACACGTGAACGTGCCCTTCCCGGGTAGTCGGGAGCGGGTATTCTATGCGGGATTGGTGACGTTGCAGGAGGATGTTCCAGTGACCGACCTCCGGCAACCAAGTCTCCGCGAGGGTGTGGCCGTGAGCGTCTACAATCCTGATAGTCGCCCGGGTATAGTGGTTGCTGTTGTGCCACAGGTGAAGCACGATGGGGTTGCCGACCGTATCGCCCTCCATCGGGGACTCCAGAGCGGCATACACGTTGCCCCTTGAGGAGACGGCGGTGATGGCTCGCCCCCGGGTCTCGGCGAAGAAGTGAGCCGCATTCTCCCGCATCCGCAACACCTCACCGGCGACCGGGTGGGGGATGTCGTAGGCCGGAATGGTTCGCACCAGATCCGGGTCGTTGGCTGCGATCACCTGAGCGTAGATCGCGAGGGCTTCAATGAAGGCCTGATGAGGATCCGCGTCCGGTGGCACGTCTGGCGGCGCCGGTCTAACCCACCAGAAATAGTAGGCGCCACCGCCGATACCCACCGCCAGGGCCAGGACGAGTACCAGCAGCACGTGCCCGAACTTACGCTTGCAGCGCATTTCGTGCGGCACCTCCACCCGTGATCGCTACGACATCATCTTATCACGGACGGAGCGAGTCT
>DBBB01000179.1 GCA_002291985.1 Firmicutes bacterium UBA995 | reverse complement strand
GGAACGATGAACGTACGGCATGCCGCTATTGAGGCACGGAAGGGGAAACGCGGACTCGGGACCGTGCGGGAGCCTGAGGCGGTCAGGGGGACTTTCGAACAGGGCAGGCGAAGAGGCTCCGCCTGATGCCGTTGGGATCTCGTATCAGGTATAGTACTCGGAGCATGGGAGAGCCATGTACATGGGGAAGGACCTGACGGGAGTACACAGCTCGCATAGGCAACTCGTGCCGGACGGAGTCGAGCTGGATCAACACGAGCCAACCTTCCTGCGGGACGTAGCTATCAAGGCGAAGAGCGACAAGTGACATCATGTACGCTTGATAGTTACGTCTTGCGCGTGTGCGAATACAACCGAGGAGGCCGGTGCGGGGAACCCGCACGCCGGGGTCTGTGCGAGGGCGCCGGGTAACCGGCGTCCCTACTTTGGCTCCTGCAAGGCGAATTCGCCGTGAGCGAATACGTAGCGGCATAGTTGGCTCTGCCCGTCTTTGCGGAGGCAGGGCACCGGAGGGGGTAACCGAGGCAATCCCCCACGGGAGTGACCCGAGGTGGGATACGCGAGGGCCAGGGAGCGGGGACGGGGATAGACCGGCAGTCGGCCTGGTTCCCGCACCTTGATCCCGGTCGACCACACATGTCTGGGCGGAGACAGGGGCTTCCGCTTCATGGACAAGCCCCAGACGCTGGGGCGAGAGGAAGCGAGTGGGTTCCTGTCGAACCAACGACTATCGCCAGGGGGTGACGGCATGCCCCGTGCCGTGGAGGACCTCCGAACTGACCACCTGCTCCTCCTAGTGGGAGGGAATCCGCTTCCCAACTTCGTCGCCACGCTCTTGCTGGCTCGGAAGGGCACGCGGGTTCAGCTTATCCACTCGCGCGGGACAGAACCGGTGGCCGCAAACTTGCGCAGAGCTATCGAGAAGCTGGGGATGGAGAACTCGCTCCTCTGCCGGGAAGTGCCCGAGGCCGACAGCAGCGCTATTGTCCGGGTGATGGACCGGCTGCTGAAGGAACTGGGGCGCGGGGGTGGCAGCACCGTCGGGCTTCACTACACGGGCGGCACCAAAGCGATGGCTGTTCACGCCTACCGGTGCGTGGAACGAAGCTTCCCGGACGCCGTCTTCACCTACCTCGATCCCCGTACCCTCTCCTTGGTTGTGGACGGTTCGGAGGGAGCGCCAGCCCCGGGAATTCCCGTTGCACGGGCCTGCACCGTCTCGCTGGAGCAACTTCTGGAACTTCACGGGTGCGAGATCTCCGCCGTTCGCCGAAAGCCTCGGCACTCCGAGCTGTGCCAGGCTTTGGCACAGGTACACGCTAGCAGGGACTCCTTGAAGCAGTGGCGCGACTGGCTGGACAGTCTGAGCCGCAGTGCTTCCTTGCCGGACCCCGCCCAGCCCGAGCACAGCCTCCTGGAGCCTGTCAGGCAGGCTTTCGCGCAGATGTGCGGGAACGGCGCCACCCCCGAGGAGGTTGCCCGACGGCTGTGCCAGCCGGAGTTGAGAGGTTGCGCCAAGTGGCTGGTCGGCGAATGGCTGGAGGAGTATGTGCTCTGGAGCGTGGAGCAGGCAACGCGGAGTTCTACCCCCGGGGACTACGGCATTGATCTCAAGCTCAAGACGAAGCGGAGCGCCCGGGAGTGGCAGTTCGACGTGGTGGCCATGAGGGGTTACCAGCTCCATGCACTGTCCTGCATCGCCTCGGAAGTCAAGGAGAAGTGCAAGCATCACCTTTTCGAGGCCTACGTTCGCGCCCGCCAAATGGGGGGCGACGAGTCCAGGGTTGGCCTGGTTTGCTGCTACTGCGACCCGGCGGCGCTGGAGGACGAGGTCAACGAGGCCTGGTTCGCCGAGGAGCGGGTGCGGGTTTTCGGGCAGGAGGACCTGGTGGCGCTTCCCGATCGCCTGCGAAACTGGTTCGATTCGACGGCGCACGAGGGGGGCACGCCATGAGCGCGGGCGAGTACACGCTGACGGCGGTGGACACTGCCGGCATCCAGCACTACATCTTCGGGACTAACAACCTGCGGCAGAACGTGGGGGCCTCGTACCTCGTGGACTGCGTGACGGGCAAGTGGATGGTGGAAGCTTTGCCACCGCGCCACAACGTGGTGGATTTCGATTCCGGCAGCTTCAGCGGCCAGCAGATCGAGGCGGACGAACTCGATGCCGAGGTTATCTACTCGGGCGGAGGCAATGCCTTCGTGCTCTTTGCCCAGCGAGAGCTTGCGCTGGAGTTTGCCCGCCGGCTGACCCGGCGGGTGGTGCTGGACGCGCCGGGTCTCCAGGTGGTGATCGCCCACCGCGATTTTGGCTGGAGTGCGGCCCCCCTCGGTGGGCCAACGGGGGTCATGCGGCAAGCTGCTGACTTGCTGAGGGCGCGCAAGGCCAGTCCCCGCGAATCAGTGCCCTTGCTTGGCCTGTCGGTGACTGCGGCCTGCACCTACACCGGCCTGCCGGCCGTGGGCACGGACGACCGCCGGCCCATCGGCGTGGAGCCGCAGGCCAAGGTGAAGGCCTGGCCGGAGGCCCACCACCGGCTGCTATGCCTTGTTGATCATGACCTCCGCGGATACGACATCCCCACCGACTTCGACGACTTTGGACGGACCAGGGGCGAGTCAAGCTACGTGGCGGTAGTGCACACCGACGGCAACGCCATGAGCCTCCGGGTCCAGCGAGTTGCCGACCGCCACCCGTCGGTGAGGGACAACCGGGCCTACGTTCTCGCCATGAGGGCCTTTTCCATGTCTGTGCGGCGCGCGGCGGTGTCGGCACTGCGGGCCACCGTCGCGAAGCTGGTAGAGTCCGTCTCCCGAGAAGACGGGAAAACCCTGGTAGGACGAGTGGTCGAACTCCGGGACAACAAGCTCCCCTTCCGGCCGATCGTGTTTGGCGGCGATGACCTTACCTTCGTCTGCGACGGTCGCCTGGGTCTGGCGCTGGCGGCACACTATCTGAAGCATTTCTCGGAGCAGGAGTTGGCCGACGGCCGCTGTGCTCACTGCCGGGCGGGAGTCGCCGTGGTCAAGACCCACTATCCCTTTTCCCGGGCTTTTGACCTGGCCGCAGCACTGTGTCAGTCCGCCAGGGACTACATCGGGGATCATGCGCCCGACCGCGAACTCACCGCCATGGACTGGCACTTCGCGGTGGGAGGACTGGTCCGGAAGCTGGAAGAGGTGCGAGCCGAGGACTACCGGGTACCGCGCGAGGGCAGCCTGTGCATGCGTCCGGTCCGGATCAGTGCCCCGAGAGGTGACTGGCGGTCCTGGGAGACCTTCACGCGGATCGCCCGCGAGTTCCAGGGTGGCGCGGAGTGG
>DBBB01000129.1:465-35166 GCA_002291985.1 Firmicutes bacterium UBA995 | reverse complement strand
GGCCGCTTCCATCTCTGCGGGTGACAGGATGCCCGCCAGGCGATCGGGGTAATCGCCCGCAAGGATGGCCGTCCCCTCGAGTCCGGCCGTCTTGGTTAACACGAGGCCGTCACCCGCCTTGCCCCCACCGGAACCGACTCGGCCACCCCGGGGGATGAGTCCCACGCCCGTTGCCACGATCACCGGCCGGGTCACGGCGTCGCTGAACTCCGTGTGACCGCCCAGCACCTCGGCGCCGTTAGCTGCGGCCGCCCCGGCGAAGTCCCGCTGGACTTCTGCCAGTGCGGCAGGGGGGAAGCCGGGCGGCAAGATGATGGTGACCAGCAGACCCAGCGGCCGGGCGCCGCCCGCGGCCACATCGTTCAGGGCAACGTGGGCCGCGTACCATCCCATGCGCTCGCCGGCGGCGGTGATCGGGTCGGTGGAGACGGCGATCAGTTGATCCTCCGGATCGAAAACGGCGGCGTCCTCGCCCAAGCCGGCCCGTACCACCACCTCGGAACGCCGATCGCCGAGATAGGGGAAGATGTAGCGCTCAAGCACCCAGGGGGGGGCCTTCCCCGCCGGCGGGAGTCCCGTCATGCCATCGCTCATTCCCAGTCGTTGGCGGCCCGTAACCGCAGGACGATGGCGCCGCGTCCGTTGACCGCGGTGGCACGGAAATTCATCAGGATGCCGTCGGGGCCCAGGATGGTCAGGGTTTCACCCCGTCCGTCTTGCATTAGCCGGCAGGATCGGATGGGTATGCCCGCCCACGACTCCCCACCCGCAGGTGTCAATTCCAGGCGCGAATCGGCGGCGCGGGGTAAGCATCGGCGAAAATCCTGGCGCCTCAACTCCACAAGACCCACCGGCCGCCCCCGTTCGTCGAACCCGGTGGAGTAGATCTCCAGGAAAGTGCGATCGGCAAAGGCCAGGGTGATCCGGTCGAAGCTGGCGGCGCCGGACGCGCCCCGGGCGCGCCAGTACCGGGTCAGCCGCCGTCCGGCAAGCTGCAATAGCTCACCCCGCATCCTGGCTTGCTCTGTCCGGTTCCGGGCCAGTTCCCCGAGGCGGCACACCGATAGTCCGGCTCCCTCCCGACCACCTGAGTAATTCTCACCCGGCGGCGCCCTCTCCTCCCGACCCCGGGTCGAAGCGCGGAAGGACCTGCCGGCCGTCTCTCAGTGCTCCATGCCTTCGCGGCCGGGTACGCCGCGACGAAAGTGGTGCTTGACCTCCGTCACCTCGCTCACGAGGTCGGCCGCGGCCAGCAAGGCGGGGGGGGCACTCCTGCCCGTGAGCACCACGTCCACCCCCGGCGCGCGGGCGGACAGCCCCTCCAGTAACTCCTGCAAATCGACCAGGCCATAGTCGAGGGCGACGTTCACCTCATCCAGGATCACCAGCTCATGAGCCCCGGCTTTCAGTATGCGCCGAGCCAGGTCCATCCCCTCCCTGGCAAGCCGGCGGTCTTCGGGCGCAGGGTTGGCCCGATCGACAAAGGTCGACAGCCCGCTCTGCACGACTTCAATGTAGTTTCCGAGGTGCCGCCGGATGGCGATGAGTTCGCCGTAATCCGGATCACCCTTCATGAACTGGACCACGAAGACCTTGTGTCCGTGACCCGCCGCCCGCAAAGCAAGACCCAGTGCCGCCGTGGTCTTGCCCTTGCCGTTACCCGTGTATACCAGCACCAATCCCTTGCGGTGTTCTCCCGGCACCCGGGACCAGCCTCCTTGTCCTTCAGCTTGACCGGATGCGCCCGTGGCGCCGCAGGCTGTCCAGCAGGCGGTCGACCGGTATGGCATGGGCTACGTGCCCATCGCGTCCTTCCATCGTCTCCGCCTGCAAGAGGGAGTTGACGATCGCTTCTTCGCAACTTTCGATGGCTGCTTCATACAGGGGATTCAGCCGCGACCGCGAGGGGATCAGCGCCTCCAGCGCGAAGGTCGGCGCCGGAGCTACCCGGGGAACGACGATGCCCGTGGACACGGCGATCACGAACTCCCCGCTCCCGTGGGAACCATATGAGCCCACCCGACCCAGGCCGATGGCAGCGCGTCGGGCCAGTTGCTCGAGCTGATGGGGGAGCAAGGGGGCATCGGTTGCCACCACCACCACCCCCGACCCCTCGACCACGTCCGTCGTCAGCAGGTCGGTGATCTCCTCGCCGACGGGAACGCCGGCAATCGTCAGTCGCCGACGTTCACCCATGTTGGTCACGATCAGGCAGCCCACCCGGTAGTTCCCTTGCTGGGCGGGAATCTGGCGGGAGGCGGTGCCGATCCCTGACTTGAAGTCGAAACTGTACATGCCGGTCCCGGCGCCGACGTTTCCTTCGGTGACGGGTCCGGCACTGGCCCGGGCCAATGCCTGGCGAACGTGCTCTTCCGTCACGTGCCGGCCGCGCATGTCGTTCAGGTAGCCGTCATCGCACTCGGTGACGATGGGGCCGATCGGGTCGGCGGTCAGCCCCAGGGCCGGGTAGCATTCCCCCAGGTAACGAAGGGCAGCGGCCCGAACGTCGTCCAGGCTCAAGGTGTTGGTCAAGAAGATAGGCGACTCGATGAATCCCCACTCGGCGATCAGGATGTGCCCGGCCAGTTCCCCCGCCCCACTGAACACGTGCACGCCGGCGAAGAGTCGGTCGGGCAGGGCTCCTCCCCGGCATCCATCGAAGGTGATGGCGGTGACTCCCGTGCGAATGTCCGGGCCTTCGATCAACGTGTGGTGACCGACGCGGACTCCGGGAACATCGGTGATGGCGTTGAGCGGACCTGTAGGCAGGGCGCCCAGGTAAATGCCGATATCTCTCGCCCTGATGCCTCTCGCCACCGCCGACCCCCTCGCGCGAAGAATGCTTTTCGACACCTTTCCCGCCCATCCTCCCCGTAACGGATGGCGGGGAGGGGCGAGTACCCCCCGGGATGCATGCCTGTGACTGGCGGCCGGCATCTGCTCCCGTCGCTCACCGTCGCACCAGCAGCATGATGCCGACGACGATGAAGCCGATGCCGGCGGTCCAGCGGAGATAGGCGGCGGGGACCAGGCGCGATATGGCCGTGCCCAGCAGCACGCCAAGGAGCGTGGTCAGAAAGAGCGCGAGGCACGCGCCGATGTAAAGTCCCTCCCCGACGAAATCACCGGGAGACCCGGCCCAGCACCTCCTTGAGGACCTGGGTGAGAGTGAGGTTGCCCCTCTCCTCCAAATCATAGCGCACTCGCACGGCCGGCTTGCTAAGTTTCATGACCCGGCGCAGATCGATGGGAGTCGCCACCATTACCAGGTCGGCAGGCGTCGCGGCAATGGTGCGCTCGAGTTCCTCCACCTGACGCGCGCCGTAGCCCATGGCGGGCACGAGGGGGCCGATATGGGGATAACGCGCAAATACCTCGGCGATGCTGCCCACGGCGTAAGGCCGCGGGTCTATGAGTTCGGAAGCGCCCAGTTGCCGGGCCAGGATCACCCCCGCCCCGTATGCCATTTCGCCGTGAGTAAGGGTGGGGCCGTCTTCGATCACCAGCACCCGTTTGCCCCGCACCGTCTGGGGTTCGGTCAGGGTGATGGGCGAAGCGGCCTCGATCACCCGGGCGCGGGGATTGGCTTCCCGGACGTTCTGCCGCACCGTGGCAAGCCCTTCGGCGGTCGCGCTGTCGACCTTGTTGATGACCACCACGTCCGCTGCCCGGAGGTTGGCCTCCCCGGGGTGATAGCGAAGTTCGTGACCCGGCCGGTGGGGGTCGGCGACGGTGATGTGCAGGTCGGCCCGGTAGAACGGCAGATCATTGTTGCCGCCGTCCCACAGGATGACGTCGGCCTCGGTCTGGGCACGCTCGAGAATGGCGCCGTAGTCCACCCCCGCGTACACGATGCTCCCCCGGTCGATGTGCGGTTCGTACTCCTCGCGTTCCTCGATGGTGCATCCGTGATCGGTCAGGTCCTGATAGGTGGCAAACCGCTGTACGGCTTGCCGCACCAGGTCGCCATAAGGCATGGGATGCCGGATCACCACTACCCGTTTGCCCATGTCCTTGAGGATCTCGGCCACGCGACGGGTGGTCTGGCTCTTACCCGCGCCGGTGCGCGTCGCGCACACCGCGACGACCGGCCGCGTCGACGACAGCATGGTTGAACGAGGGCCAAGCAGCACGAAGTCCGCACCGGCCGCCAGGACCATTGACCCGCGATGCATCACGTACTCGTGCGAGACATCGCTATAGGCGAAAATGACCTGGTCCACCCGCTGCTCACGGATCAGTTCAACCAGCGATTCTTCCGGCTCGATGGCAATCCCCCGGGGATAGCGCGGCCCTGCGAGCTGGGGCGGGTATACCCGGTCGTCGATGTCGGGGATTTGCGTGGCCGTGAAGGCGACGACCTCGGATGCGGGGTCGTCGCGGTACACCACGTTGAAGTTGTGGAAATCGCGCCCGGCAGCTCCCATGATGATCACTCGCTTGCCCATATCCAACCCTCTCCTTCCAAGTCGGCGTACCTTACGGCCCTCTACATGACCAGCGCCATCAGGGCCTTCTGCAAATGCAGCCGGTTCTCTGCCTGGTCGAATACGATGGAGTGGGGTCCGTCCACCACTTCATCGGTCACCTCGTCTCCCCGGTGGGCGGGGAGGCAGTGCATGAACAGCACGTCGGGGCGAGCTGCGTCCAGGAGCGACTGGTTGACCTGGAACGGCTGAAAGATGCGCTTGCGCTGGGCTTCTTCTGCCTCCTGCCCCATGCTGGCCCATACGTCGGTGTAGACGACGTGGGCGTCCCGCACTGCCTCGCGCGGCCGGTTGGACAGCTCGATGCTGCCTCCCGTCCGGGCAGCGTCGTGCCGGGCTTCGGCTACCGCCCGCTGGTCGGGTTCATGTCCCTCGGGGGTGGCCACGACCACGTGCATGCCCACCTTGGCCCCCGCGTGCAGCAAGGCATTGGCCACGTTGTTCCCGTCGCCCACGTAGACCAGCTTGAGACCGGTCAGGCGCCCGCGCTTCTCGGCGATGGTGAAGATGTCGGTCAGCGCCTGGCAGGGATGCAGGTAGTCGGTCAAGCCGTTGATCACCGGCACGTCAGCATGCCGGGCAAGCTCCACGACGTCATCATGGGCGAAAGTACGGATCATGATGCCGTCGACATAACGGGAAAGGGTACGGGCAGTATCGGCCACGGTCTCCCCTCTTCGCAATTGCAGGTCGGAGGCGCCCAGATACAGAGCGTAGCCCCCGAGTTGCCATATGCCGACCTCGAAAGACACCCGGGTTCGGGTGGAAGGCTTATGGAATATCATCGCAAGGGTCTTGCCTGCCAGCGGCCGATCCTCCATGCCGGCCGTCTGGCGGAGCTTCATGCTTTCCGCCAGCTTGAGCGTCTGCCAGACTTCTTCCGGCGTGAGATCGTATACCGAAACGATATCCTTGCCGCGCATGCACACCGTCACAGCCCTGGCTCCTCTCTCCTATCGGTGTTTTCTTCGGCCATCACCCGGGTTCCCGCCATGCCCCGGAGAGCGTCCACCGCCTTGTCCAGGCTGGTGATCGCACATAGCTCGCCGCCGGCTTCCACGAACCGCACGGCGGCCTCGACCTTCGGTCCCATGCTGCCGGGAGGAAATTGCCCGGCAGCGAGATGTTCCCGCGCCTCGCGCACGGTCAACCGATCGAGTGGTCGCTGGGAAGGCCGCCCGTAGTCCAGCATCACCCGCTCCACATCGGTCAGGATCAAAAAGTGCGTCGCCTTCACATCCCGGGCCAACTGCTGTCCGGCCAGGTCCTTGTCGATGACCGCTTCCACCCCGCGATAGCCGCCTCCCGGGCCGGCAATGACGGGGACTCCCCCGCCCCCGGCAGCCACCACCACCACCCCGGCCTGGACGAGGCCGAGAATGATATCGCGCTCCACAATGGCCTTCGGGTCAGGCGAGGGGACGACCCTCCTCCACCCCCGGGAGCCCACCTCGGCTACCACGTAGCCGCGTTCCTCTTTGAGTCTTTCCGCTCGCTCCCGGGTGAAAAAGGGGCCTATCGGCTTCGTGGGACTCACGAAGGCCGGGTCGTCGGCAGCGACTATGACCTGGGTGATCATTGCCCCAACCTGGCAGCGGATGCCGCGGGCTCGGAGTTCGTTGCCCAGCGCCTGCTGCAGGAAATAGCCCAGCAAGCCCTGGCTTTGCCCCCCGCACGCGTCCAGGGGCATGGGCGGCACGATACCGGCCGCCTCCTCGTTCTGGATCAGGATGTTGCCTACCTGGGGCCCGTTGCCATGAGTGATGACTACCTCCCAGCCCGTCTCGATCAATTCGCCGATCTGCGCTGCGGTGGCGGCCACGTTTGCCTGCTGTTCGGCGGCCGTACCCCGCTGGTGGGATTGAAGGATGGCGTTGCCGCCAAGGGCCACGACAACTCGCCTCGATTGCCTGCTCAAGGTGTTCCCCCTCATGTCATCGTCCCATCCCCGGAGCGTCGCCAAGGTAATGCCTTTCAACATGGGGGCAGGTCGCAAGGGCGAGCAACGCGCCATAATTGGGTCGGAACCACAGGTGATCTCCCACCCGAACGGCAGAACCCGTCTCCGTCACGTCCAAGATCAGGTGGTCGCTGGAAGCGCCCAGGACCTCGACGCCGGGCGCCTCCGGCGAGATGCTCCCGGCCCCCAGGTCCTGCATGCCCAGCGCTCCCAGCGCGCGCAGCCGTTCGCCCCGGTCCTCAAACCGGGGCTCCCGGCCGAAGGCATCCCGGGCTGTCTGGCCCCGGGGCAGCGAGGGGCGGCGCTTCACCTCGATCACTTCCACCGCCAGCCGGAAGGCATCGGCGTCGGCGCCGATGACCGGCCGGCCTGTAGACGGCTCCCGGCCGAGCAAGATCGCTTCTCCCACCCGCAACTGGGTGACACCTTCGGGCATGGTCCCTTCCTCCACCAGCCGCATGGAGCTGGAATTACCGCCCGATACCACCGGCAGTTCCAACCCGGTGACCCGGCGAACCTGGCGGGCAAGGTCGACCAGTTCCGTGAGGTTATCCGGCGACGGCATCACCCCCCCGTAACAGGCGAAGTTGGCGCCGATGCCCACCAGTTCGAGCGACCGGCGGTGGGCGACGTCCCCGGCCAACCCCTCGACATCCGCGGGGAGCACTCCCTCCCGGCGATCGCCGAGGTCCACCATGAGGATGACCCGGTGAGTGCCACCTCCCTCCCGGGCCGCCCGGTCGAGCAGGTCGAGCGTGGCCGGTTCGGAGTTCAGGCTTACTGCCGCCAGCGCCACCGTCTGCTGCGCCTGAGAAGGTGAGGGGAGTCGCAGCAACATCATGGCGGCGGGACCAAGAGTCTGATGGAGTCGCTCGATATTCGCCAGCCGCGAATCGGCAAGACCTGCCACCCCCCCTCGCAGCATGGCCGCTCCCACCCGGGGACAGCCGAGGAGCGCCTTGGTGACCCCCCAGACCTCCAAGCCCCGCGACCGGCAACTATCCACCACCGCCCGGGTGTTGGCGGTAATCTTCCCCAGGTCAATGACCAGTTGAGACACTGGTTGCCTCCCCCTCTCCGAGGCTATCTAGCATCAGCCTGCCGGCCGCCTCCGGGTACTCGTCGGCCAACATCCCCGCTGTCGCCATCACGTAGTGCCGGTCGATGGCCGCCCGGGCAACGCGCGGCCACAACTCATGGCCTGGGGGCCGCCGCAACAGCTTTTCCAGGACTGCCTTGCCGCCGGGCAACCGGGCGAAGGCACCCCCCGTCCCCACCGCCAGGGCAACGCTCGTGAGATCCTTGCCCTCCGCAACGGTCAACCTGCCCGTGGGGCCGTAGTAGTGCACGTAACGCCCAACATGACGCTCCAGTGCAACCCGGGCGGCGGCCTCCGTCAAGGCCACCGCCAGGACCGTATCCGCCTGACCCCGGGGGTACGGCCCTACCGCCGCCAACAGCTCTCCCAGGTCGCGGTCCAGGCTCTCTTGGAGACCGCGGCGCGCGGCCTCGTCCAGCAAGACGGCGACGTGACTGGCGTTGGCCACTATACCGAGATCGCCCTCCACCGTACGCTTGGCGAGGGGTTCGGGGTTCACCAGCAGCCTGGCGACTTCCGGCGAGGGCTCGACGACCGAGTGCACGTCGGTGGTGGCGCCGCCCACATCGATGGCCATCACTCCCCCTCCCGTGATCCGGTACAGGAGTTCGGCCGCCCGCATCACCGCCCCGGGCGTGGGGAGAATGCGGCCCCGTATCATCCCCCGTACCCGGCCGAGCCCCGGCGCGTGGACGATGTGACGTTCGAACACCGCCTGGATGGCGCGACGCGCCGGCTCGACCTGGAGTTGGTCGATGCGGGGGTAAACGTTGTCGACCACATGGACTTCGATGCTGGCTTCCCTCAGGCAATCCTCAACTTCCCGCGCGG
Organism: Firmicutes bacterium UBA995; assembly: GCA_002291985.1. GTDB lineage: Bacteria > Bacillota > Sulfobacillia > UBA995 > UBA995 > UBA995. The sequence continues at coordinate 26,789 of DBBB01000129.1, read as the reverse complement.
CTGCGCGGTTGCCGGCGAAAATCACCGGTGCGTCCAGGCCTAGCCGGGCGATGGCCCGGGCGTTGGCAACGACTGTTGCCTTCTCGCCATAGTCCACCCCGCCGGCCAACATCACTATGTTGGGCTCAATCGCCCTCACGATTTCCAGGTCGCCGGAGGAGAGTTCTCCCGCCGTCAGGTGGCGAACGATGGCGCCCGCGCCCAGCGCCGCCTCCCGGGCTGCCCTGGCCGTCATGTCGTATACCAGGCCATGAACGGTCATCTTCAGGCCGCCCGCCGCGCTCGAACTCGCCATCATCCTCATCCGGGACAGGTCAACGGGGCCAAGCGCCCGTTGCAGTTCGGCCATGGCCCCTTCCAGGCCCGGATTGACGTCGCCGTCCGCCACGGTGGTCCGGTGAGTCGCTTGGGCGAGGACCCGCGCCCCTGGCCCGGAGACGCCGCCGATGGCGGTCACTACCGTGGTAGTGCTGCCGATCTCGGCGGTGATCACGACGTCGGCGAGGTCAGTCTTCATGCGCGAGTTCGGCCCGGCGTTTCACCAGGAAGCTGGCCACATCGCGGCCGCGGGCGCCCCGGCCGAACCCGGCGTCCAGCCCGCACTCCCGGGCGAGTTCATTGCTGATCTGGGTTCCCCCACCCACCAGGATGAAACGCTTCCGGACTCCCTTTTCCCGACACAGTTCCACCAGGCGGCACAGGTTCTTGCGATGCACCTCGGCATGGGTGATGATGGTGCTGGCCAGGATGGCATCGGCATCCAGCTCGATAGCGGCGTCGATGAGCTTTGATACCGGCACCGAGGTGCCGAGGTAGTGCGATTCGATACCGTACTTCTCGAGGCCGCCGTGCTTGATGTCCAGGATCTCCCTCATCCCCACGGAGTGCTCATCTTCGCCGAGCGTGCCGGCGACGACCCGCATGGGCCGCTCCGCTACCGCCGCCCGGAGGGCTTCGTCGGGCAACGCTTCCCGTTCCTCGGGGATCACCAGCTCGTCACCGCGGATATCCGCGTCGAATCGGCCCTTGATCATGATGACCGTGCCTTCGCTCGGATGGAGCACGCCCCGGTGTATTACCTCGACATCTTTCAATCCCATCCGTTCGCCGATCTTGATCGCCGCGTATTTCGCCCGGCGCTCCGGTTCAGCCAGGGTCATCGTGACGGAGACGACCCCGTCGCCCGACCACTGAACCTCGGGACGGATCAAGTCGGCCCGCCGTCTTTCCTCCGTCGCCGCCCGGCGCACCCTGACGTTGTCCGTGTCGTCGAGTTCATCGAGATAAACGATGCGGTCTGGCCGGCACAGCGTACACCCGCCGAACATCCGGCAGTCGGCCTCCTCATGGTTCTGCCCGAAATGGGCGCACACCGGCGCGGCATATCCGGGCTTCCGGGGCGTCACCGTCCCCGCCCCGACCCCCTCGGCCAGCTTGCGGACAATACCATCCCCCGCCCGCTCGGGATACAGACCGGAGTCGACGAAGAAGCCGCTCTCCACGCTGGCAAAGTATCCGCCGGTAGAGAGCACCTCTTCGAGGAATAGCACCGCTCGCTCCTTGATCTCGCGCACTCGCCGGCCCAGTTCCCCGTCAAGTTTCAGGGCCACCAGCTCGTCGAGCCCATCCATACCCACCAGCGCCTGCTTGGCGGTGTCCACGGCCGCGATCGTGTTGTGATGCCAGGGCACGTTTCTGCCCTCGTCGGGCGTGATCGTGCTCTGAATGTGGGCCCCAGTCAGCCGGGTGATCAGAAGGTTCAGCACGTGCGTCACGGTGGCTTCGCGTTCATCCGATTCGATATAGCGGGTGTTCATCTGTGCCCTCAGCCCGAAGCCGGCGAAAATCTGACGCAGCGCCACCGCGTATGGCAGGTCGAGGGCAACGGCGGGGGCGGGGGCGGCCGTCGGGGGCACGGTAGACAGGCAAATGGCCTCCCGGGGCATGCCCGTCTTCAGCGAGAGGATGCAATTTATGGCGTGCTGCACCAGGAGTTCGGGCATCACTTTCCAGGCCTGAATAGCGGTGGCGTTGGCATTGTGGGCGCCGTCGATCTGCACCATCCCCGCCCAGGCCATCAGCGTCTTGGCCTCGGCAGCGTCGATGAAAGATCGCACCATGTTGACGTTGCGATACAGTATGTTGTACTGCGGGTCCTGATGGGCGCCGTTCACTCCCTCCTCGGCAAACAGGACCGCTATCTCGGGACCGGCCACGCCGCTCACGTAAGAGTGCAGGTTGATCGGCCGGCCGACCTCGTCCTCGATGAAGTCCAGGGCTTTGCGCGAGGCCCGGAGCTGCTTGCGGGTGATGGGCACTCCCCCTACTCCTTCCGGGGTCCCCTCCAGCAGGCCATCAATATGGCTCTGCCCCGCCGTGCGGATCACCATGATGTGGTCGGCGCCGTGCCAGGCCGCCATGCGCATTCGCCGCAAGTCATCCTCGAAACGACCCGATGCGATCTCCGCCGTGATCACCGTCTCCGGCTGCGGGTCAACGCCTCCGAAATACCGGGCGGCAGGCAGCGGCAGGCTGCGCGTCAGGGGGGCCGATACCTGGCGGTACTCGAAGAAACCCATCTTCAGCGGTTTTCCGGGTGACTTGCGCCAGGTCCAACCCCGGCGGCGAGGGCGGTAGCGTTCCAGACCATCGAGTATCGCCGCCACGTCCAGCTTGCCGTCCGGGGCGAGGGGAGAGAGGGAAGCCGCGGGCGCCGATGGCGCCTGTCCTGCCGGCTCCTTTTCGGTCAGGGCCGGGAGGGGACCGGCCTGTTCGACAAGTTGCCGCGCGCCCTCCCAGTGACGGCCTGCCACCAGTTCCCTGGCTGCCGCCCGCAATTCCAGGCCGTGCCGGGCTGATACCCGCAACAGCAGGTTGCCCGCGCCGTGCCCCAGCAGCCCTTGGCGCATGGTCTCCTCGACTAGCGCTCGCGCCTCCAGGCTGTCGAGACCCATCCTCAGGAGGACCGAACGTTCGAGCGACGGGGTGGTGTGCGTGCGGGCCAGATCGAGGAGGGGGGCGACAATCTGCTCGGCGAGCCGCCAGAATCGCTCGTGCAGTTCAGAGTCGGCGAGGGGCGCCAGGCGGTCGCGCCTCGTCAGGTAATCGTCAGTTCGCTTCACTCGCTGCAGCCTCCTTGAGCAGGGAGCGCACTTGATCCTCATCCTGGCCGATTTCATCGGCCAGGAAGCGATAATCCTCAGGAGTCAGCCGGCGATCTCCGGCTTGACTCAGGGCATTCCGCAGGTAAGAGCGGCGTATGTTGTCGAGGGGGAACTCCTTCACCCGCAGTTGCGCGGGGTCTTCCGGCAGGACGATGCGGCGTCCGGGAGCGTTGTCAGCCGGGTCGCCGCGCTCCACGGTGATGCCGTTCTTGCAGCTGAAGGTGAGTTGGGCCCAGGGATGTTTGCCGGCCCCCGTGTATTCGGTCTCCTGAACGACGACGATCCGGTCACGGTCCAGTTCCTGAGCCAGGACGATCGCCGCCGCCAGCGAGGTGTTCCCGGCAGGCCCGCGTTCGATTCCCTCGAGCTGGGCAAGCAACTCGGTCACGTAGAACACCTCGCCCTGAGTTACGAGGACCAGGCGGTCGAGATAGCGCAGGGGCCGGGCGGCGTTACGCGGAACGTCCGCCCGGTCGGGCCAGGTGGCAAAGGGGATGCCGAATCCGGTGTGGCCGGTGGTGAAGGACTTGCGGTTGAAGTCGCGATCGCTGGCCATGTGTAAGCCGGTCAGGTCTACGCTGACGCCGACGACCTGGGTGGCCGTTGCCCCCGCCTTGCGCAGGCCGCGGGCGGTCCCCGTGACATTGCCTCCCCCGGCATGGGTCACCACCACCACATCGGGCGGGCGACCCTCCCGGGCTACCATCTGCTCGGCCAACTCGTAGCCGAGAGTCTCGATGCCGGCGACGGAGTACGGCGTGTAGAGCGATGCGTTGAAGTAGCCGGTTTCCTCAAGGGTCACAAGGAACACGTAGAACAGCTCGGGACCTACCGTCAGCTGCACTACTTCCGCCCCGTAGGCTTCGCAGGCCCGCCCTTTCTCCACTATCTCCGGCTGGCCGATCCCCCGGGAGTCGAACACTTCCTGGATGATGATGCACCCGACGCTCCTCATCGCCGCCTGGGAGGCCACGGCCGCCCCGTAGTTCCCGCTCGTCGCCGCAGAGACCCCGGGATAGCCCTTGCGGGCCGCGTTATAGACGGAAAGCGCGGCACGGCGCGCCTTGAAGCTGCCCGAGGGGTTGGCTGCCTCATCCTTCACGAAGATGCGGGCACCCTTGCCCGGCGGGGCCAGGGTGCGGACCAGGCGGGTAATGTTGCCCAGTTCCCACAGCGGCGTGTCGCCGACGTGAGTCTCCCGCTGGATGCGCCGGATCTCCTGCACATCGCCGGCCTCCGCCATCAGCGCTTCATAATCGAAGGCCAGTACGCCGGTGGAGTAAGTGCGGTAGTCGATGCCCACCGCCTTCAACATTATCTCGTTACGCCGGCCCATCACCCCGGCGTAAGACAGGTCTCTACCCACGGTTTGCGTCTCCCCCTCCCTGGGCCAGTCGCGCGCGCACTTCGCCGCCAACCGTCATCAGTTCGGGAACCGGCGCGCCGAAGTCGTGACCGGGGGCCGGCCATATTCCCACCAGCCGGCCCTCCAGCACTCGACCGGTAACCGTCCGGACGCTGGCCGTCTCGCCCGGTCCGGCTGCACCGAGCAGAAACCCCTTGACCCACATTTCCAGGGGTACGGCCTGGGTGTCCGGGGGGACCTGGGGCGCGCGCTCGCCGGGAGGGAGCACGACTCGATGAATCTGTACCCAGTCACCCGGGCGCGCCTGGTCGCTCACGCCTGCTTCCCTCCCCCACCCGGCCGCCGGGAAAGGGCCCGGGGCACGGGCAGATCCGGCTGCATGACGAGCCCCGGTGGAGCTTTGCGCACCAGGGGTATGGAGTTCACCGCCACCGCCATCGTCCCGATCCCGCCGGGGATTTCCGGCTTGTTCGCGAAGTTCAGCGGTGGGTTGCCATCCACCCAGATGTAGTCGCCCGTCTCGGTACCCTCGGTACCGGGAAGGACCTGCTGCGGATGCTCCAGCTCGATCACCACCTGGCCATTCATGTAGCCCCGCGCCGTATGCCGGCACCCGGCCACCATGCCCGGCTCGACGAGGACATGTCGGGTCTGCCTGCGGGTACGGGAGATGATCGGCTCCCGCGATTCCTCGATCTTGTCGAGCGCCCAGCCCAGAGCGTCGGCGATCATACGCATCGACTCGGGGAATCCGATGTGGCCGACGATCGTCCCCGCGGCCACTCCCCGGGCAAACTCCTCGGGCGTCGTCCCCACTCCCTGGGTCTTCATCACTACCGGCCCGAAGGGGCTGAGGTCGTTGACCCGGGCGGCCCGGATCTTGCGGACCTCCCAGCAAGCTCCGGTGAGCGCGATGATCAGGGTATCGAGGACGAAGCCGGGGTTGATCCCCGTCCCCAGCACGGTGACTCCCCGTTCGCGAGCCAGTCGATCGAGCCTTGCCGCCAGTTCCGGTTCGCGCCTCCACGGCGCGGCCATTTCCTCGGCGACGGTTATGACATCAAGCTTCAGGTCGACCAGGGCTTCCAGCTGGGGGAATACCTCGCGGGTGAAAGAGCCGGTAGCGTGGAGAGCCAGGTCAGCAGGCGTTTCCCTTTGGGCCCGGGCCGGCTCGCTCACCGCCTTGATGCCGAGCGGGCGGGATAGTCCCGCCAATTCTCCGAGGTCCTTGCCTTCCTTGGGGCCGGACCGCACCACCGCACTGACGCTGCGCAGGCTGGGAATCTCCTGGACCAGGCGGACCATGCCCGCCCCCATCTCCCCCACACCCCAGTGGAGGATTCGCGTAACGTCCACTTTGAGCGCTCCCTTCTCGGTCGGTTACGCCTATACGTTCTTGCATAAATGCCCCAGATCCTCCCCGCAGGGAAAGGAATTCCGTCCGTCCCCCTATTGTGGCCTCTGCCTGCTCAAGCCATCCCGGGATGGTACCGGGCGCCGGTCATTACGGGAAATGGACGGGTCCAATACGACCCTGCGTTCCGCCGGTCAGGCGGTTGCAGGCATCACGGGAGGAATGGCGGGGCCAAGCGGCGGGAACAGCCAGCCGGCAAGGCAAGCTGCCACCAGGATCATCAGCAAGCGGCGCGGTCGCAGCAACAGAAGTCCCCACCATCAACCCATATGCCGGGGACGGCGGGGATCAGGACAGGGTACGCGAATCTATCTCTTGCTGAACTGGGGCGCCTTGCGAGCTTTCTTCAGTCCATACTTGCGCCTCTCCTTGACGCGGGGATCTCGGGTCAGGAATCCTTCTTTCTTGAGCGAAGTCCGGAGCCCCGCATCAACCTTCAACAATGCCCGGGCAATGCCGAGGCGAACCGCGCCCGCCTGACCCGCCACGCCTCCGCCGTTAACGGCGGCCAGTACGTCATATTTCCCCTCGGCATCGGTCAACCGCAAGGGGGACTTGACGACCGCTTGGAGCACCTGGCTCGGGAAATACTGCTCGAGTGACCGGCCGTTGATCGACAAGTCACCCCGGCCGGAGATCAACCTGACACGGGCGACCGCCTCTTTCCGTCGGCCGGTCGCATAAAAGCAACCCTCAATATCCGGCATATCACCCTCCGAGTGGCTGCGGCTTCTGAGCTTCGTGGGGGTGGACCGGCCCCCGGTACACCTTCAACTTGCGCGCCATGGCCCGACCCAGTCGATTATGGGGGAGCATCCCTTTCACCGCCAGCTCGATGACTCGTTCCGGGTGCTCGGCCAACAAGCGGCGATAGCTTATGAAACGAGCCCCTCCCGGGTATCCGGAATGGCGGAAATGAAACTTCTGATCGAGCTTGCGACCGGTAAGGGCGACCTTTTCGGCGTTGATCACGATGACATGATCGCCGGTATCGAGGAACGGGGTGAAAGTCGGCTTGTGTTTGCCCCGTAACATCGCGGCAACCTGAGTCGCCAGCCGTCCCAGAGGCCGGTTGCTGGCATCGACAACATACCATTCTCGCTTGATATCTGTCGGACAGGCCATGTAAGTCGTCCTCAAGCGTCAGTCCCCTTCCCGGACACAGGACCATTCTAGTTTACCAGTCTGCCGCTGTCAAGGAAACGGGGAACGCCGTTGTGAACGGGAAACGCCGCCCGTGTACCTTGCCGGTGTTCAGACCCCCGGCACGGTCCATCATGTGAGGGCCGCGTTTACCGGGAGGTTCCACCACCTGCGAGGACGAAGGAAATGATGATTCCGACGCCGCCGCGGAACGAGGGAGGAGGCTGATCGCTTGACCGGGCGAGAATCAGGCCTTGAGAGAGTGCGCCGGGATGTCACGGCGGGTAACCTCGGGCGGGCGCGAGATCGGCTGCATGGCCTCCTGGCAACCCATCCGAATGACCTCCGGTTGCGCGGCGAGTTGGCCCGCATCTATGCGAAACTGGGCTTCCCGGCGATGGCCGGCCGTTACTGGTATCTGGAAGCTCTCCCGGACCCCGAGATGCAGGCAGCCTGCCGGGAATTCGAGCGATCCTGCGGCCACGACCCGCTCAGAATGCTCCTCGCCCTGAAGTTCAAGGGGGACATCGGGCGCCTGGAGGCCTGTGCCCAGGAGCGGCTTCTCGCCCTCCAAAACGAGTGCGCGAGGAGACACCCCTACTATCCGGAGTTTGGCTTGAGGGGCAGGGAGCGATGGAAGACGACCCCCGGAGAGATCGGCTGCGCGGCTGGAGGCATTGCCGCCACCATCGCCCTCGTGGGTCTTGCCCTGATCGGTCTTTGGACGGTGATCGGCTGGCTCGAGGGTTAGACTGCGTCCCGCCTGACGACGACCGCGACATCCATGATGGGGGGTTGGATGGATTGGACGTGCAACTCGGATTCGGACGGGGCAAAGTTCAACTCACGCTGGACGATGAGCGCGTTCTATGTACGCTGCACACGGGCGTGGTGGCGGCCACGGAAAACGCGCAGGCCATCATCCGCCGGGCGATGGCACAACCCATCGCCTCGCCCCGGTTGCGCGAGCTGGTCAAGCCGGGCCAGAAGGTGGTGGTGCTGGCCAGCGACATCACTCGCCCCTGCCCGACCCATCTCATGCTGCCGGAAGTGATGGCCGAACTCGACGAGGCGGGAGTCGACCGTGAAAACGCGACGGTGGTGTTCGGCCTGGGCATCCATAGAGGACATACCCCCGAGGAAAGGCGAAGGCTGGCCGGAGAACAGATGTATGATAGCGTACGGTGCATCGACTCCGACCCGGACGATGTGGTCCGCGTGGGCACCACCCGGCGCGGCACGCCTGTGGACGTGTTCCGCACGGTGGTTGAGGCGGATATCCGCGTGGCCCTGGCCAACATCGACCCTCACTATTTCGCCGGCTACAGCGGTGGCAGCAAGTCGCTGGTCCCCGGCGTCTGCGGGCGGGCCACCATCGAGGCCAACCACTCGCTCATGCTTGAACCGGGGGCCGCGCCCGGGCGGCTGAACGGCAATCCCGTTCGAGGCGATATCGAGGAAGCTGCAGCCCTGGTCGGCATCGACTTCATCCTCAACGTCATCCTGGATGAGTCCAAGACGGTAGTGGGCGCGGTCGCGGGACACGTGACCCACGCCCACCGCCAGGGATGTGGACTGGCCGACCGGATGTTCAAGGTGACGATCCCCGGGCGGGCCGCCATCGTCGTGGCCAGCCCGGGGGGACATCCCAAGGATCTGAACGTGTACCAGGCCCAGAAAGCCCTGGACAACGCCGCCCAGGCGGTGAGGCCCGGCGGCGTGATCGTCCTGGTGGCTTCCTGCGTCGAAGGTTATGGCGAGCGGGTATTCGAGGAGTGGATCGCGGCTGCCGCCTCGCCGGCAAGCGTGGTCGAGCGCATCCGCCGGCAGTTCCAGCTCGGTGGGCACAAGGCTGCCGCCATCGCCCGGGTGGCCATGGAGTCCCGGATTTTCCTGGTGTCCGATCTGCCGGAGACCATGGTCCGGCGGCTGTGGATGGAGCCCTTCCCTTCAGCGCAGGCCGCGCTCGACGCCGCTCTTCACGACCAGGACCCCGGTGCGCAGGTGATCCTCATGCCCTATGCGGGCAGCACCCTGCCGGCAGTGGGTTAGGCGCCCCCCGGCACCCGGCGGGCTGGCAGGCGGAGGGCACTCCGGCGCAAGGGAGGAAGGATCATACAATTCGTCGAATGGCCTTTCCATGCGGCACGAGCCCTCGGGGCAGGCGCTCCGAGGGCCGAGAACACACCCGAAGGAGGCGTCTGCGATCAAGACCTGGTGGCGTATGGCAGTTCCCGTGGCGATCGGTATTGTCATCCTCATCATCCCCGTTCCCGGCGGGCTGACTCCCGCAGCCTGGCAGTTCTTCGCATTGTTTGCCGCAGTCGTGGCGGCCCTGATCCTCGAGCCCTTCCCGGGAGCAGTGGTCGGGCTGGCAGGCGTAACGCTGGCGGCAGCCGCAGGTATCGTCGAGGCGAAGCCGGGAGATGCGATCCGCTGGGCTCTCTCCGGTTTCACCGACCTGACGGTATGGTTGATCTTCGTGGCCTTCATGTTCGCCCTGGGCTACGAGAAGACGGGACTGGGCAAGCGGGTGTCGCTCGGACTGGTGAAACTCCTCGGCCGGCGGACGCTGGGCCTGGGATATGCCACGACCATTTCCGACCTGGCACTGGCGCCCTTCATGCCCTCTAACACTGCCCGGAGCGGCGGGACCATCTACCCTGTCGCCCGCAATATCCCCACCCTGTACGGGTCGGAACCGGGCGAGACTTCCCGCAAGATGGGCGCGTACATCATGTGGACCGCTTTTGCGGGGCAGGCCGTGACCAGTTCCATGTTCCTGACAGGGCTCGCTCCCAATGTCCTGGCCGTAGGACTGATCGCCGAGACCATCGGGCTCAACATCACCTGGTCCGAATGGTTTGTCGGATTCCTGCCGATAGGGCTATTGCTGATTGCCACGCTGCCCCTGGTGATCTACAAGCTGTATCCCCCCATCATCAAGGCCAGTGAAGAGGTTCCGACCTGGGCGGGCAAGGAACTCAAGAAGCTTGGCGGGCTGAGCGTTCGAGAGATCACCATGTTGATCCTGGCCTTGTTGGCACTGGGGTTGTGGATCTTCGCCCGGGCTCAGATCAACGCTACCACCGTAGCACTGGTGGCCTTCGCGCTCATGCTGCTGACCCGCGTTGTGTCCTGGGATGATGTGCTGGGTAACCGACCGGCATGGAACGCCCTGGTGTGGTTCGCGACCCTCGTCGCCATGGCCGGCGGATTGAGCAGAGTTGGCTTCGTCGCCTGGTTCGCGGAGGGGGTGGCTGCGGCCCTCGCCGGCTTCCCCGTCGTCCTTTTGGCGGGCATCCTCGTGGCCATCTTCTTCATCGTCCACTACATGTTCGCGAGCATAACCGCTCATGCTGCCGCCCTGCTCCCGGTGTTCCTGGGCGTCGGCGCCGCCATCCCCGACTTCCCCCTGAAGCCCTACGCCTTGCTCCTGGCATATTCTCTGGGCCTCATGGGCATCCTCACCCCCTACGCCACCGGACCGGCCCCCGTGTACTATGGCAGCGGTTATGTGAGCCGCCGCGACTTCTGGTTGCTCGGGTTGATCTTCGGCGCCATCTTCCTGGTACTGTTGCTGGGAATCGGCATGCCCTACCTGCTGGCGCTCCACGGCTAGCCTGGCGCCAGGGCGCAAGGGGTTGATCGGTCCGGCCCCGGTGGCTCCCGCCCCGGGGCCGGACTATTTCCCTCGCCCTTGGCCTCGGCCCGTTTTGCCGTTCGCGGTCAGTATCCCCGCTCCACGTCCACCAGTCCCTGCAGGGGTCGACCGGCTTGCCAGTTGTCGAGGTTGGCCAGCAGCAGTTCCACCATTGTCCCGGGAATGCTGGCGGCCGCGAGATGAGGGGTGATAACGGCGTTATCAAGGGACCACAACGCGCTCGCGGGAGGCAGGGGTTCCTCGGAGAATACGTCGAGTACGGCCCCGGCAATCGTCCGCGTGGTCAAGGCCTCCACCAGTTCCGGCTCGCGGATGACGCGGCCTCGCCCGATGTTGACCAGCCAGGCAGACGGCTTCATCTGTCGAAACTCCGCCATACCAAGGAAACCCTCCGTCTCCCGGGTCAGAGGCAAGGCCAGTACCAGATAGTCCAGGTGCTGGAGGAAGGTGCTGAGTTGGCCGGGCCCGTAGACATCGCGTACTCCCGCGACCGGGGCGGGCCGGCGCCGGTAGCCGAGGACCACCATGCCCAGCGCATCCGCAACCCGGGCCAACTGCGCGGTGGACCCGAGCCCTGCCAGGCCGAGGACCTTCCCCCGCAAGTGGCCGGGCCGAAACGGCTTCCACGTGCGCTCCTCCTGTTGCCGGAACAGGCGGCGCACATCCATCTCCACCGCCAGGAGCATGGCCAACACGTACTCCACCATCAGGGGGCCAAACTTGCCGCGGGCACAGACCAGGGGGATGGAACGATCAAACGCGGGGTGTCGTAAGAGATCGTCGACCCCCGCCCCCATCACCTGCACGAAGCGCAAGTGACGCGCGCCCGCCAACCTGCCGGCGGGAAGTCTCCAGCCGAATACCACGTCGGCATGGGGCAGCCTCTCAGCCAACCCCTGTTCCGTATGGCAACGCTCGAGCACGAGGCCTGCCCGGCCCTTGAGCAGCTCCTCGTACCGTCCGCCGATGTGCGGGTCAGGGTGGTAAATGAGGAGCCGCATCCCTTCACCTCCGCTGCCGTCTCCGCTATCGATTCGACTTCGCTTGACCCATCCCTTTCCCGGGAGGAGGCGAGCTTTTCCCCCTCGAAGGACTGTATTGAGGTAGGCATCGCCGTCAAGCCGGCCGAAACCGACCGCAGCTTGCCACGACGGTAAAAGTGGGAATGGCGATGACGAAATGCGCCGGGAAGGTGGTCGGAGATGCGGAAGCTGTATCGTTCGACGACGGCACGTGTACTGGGTGGGGTGTGCGGAGGACTGGGGGACTTCCTGGGAATAGATCCCACTTTGATTCGCCTTGCATGGGCCTTCCTGGGGCTGACGGGAGCGGGGCTTCTCTTCTACCTGGTGGCATGGGTCATCATCCCCGAGGAACCCGCCACATGACGCTGTTGCCCCGGGAATGAGCATCCTCATGCCGGCGATGAGGGTCCCGCCCGCGGACGGCCGTCTGGTCCTCGCCATGGACCTGGGCGCATCGCACCTGTCGGTAGCGCTGGTTGATGGCGCCGGGGAACTCTATCGCCCGCAAGCCTTCGACCTGACACCCTCCCCCGACCCGGTGAAGATCCTGTCGCAGGTGATCTCCGCCGCCCGATGTCTTCTGACCGGGCAAAGGGATGAAGTCGGCAGAATCGCAGGGGCCGGCATCGGCGTGGCCGGGCTCGTGGATCCCCGGGCGGGCCGGGTCCTCTCTGCGAGCAATCTCGGGTGGGCCAACGTTGACATCGGCAACGTGCTGACCGGGTTCCTGGGTCTCTCCGTCCGCGTGGACAACGACGCGCGCCTGGCCACTCTGGCCGAGGCGATTCATGGCGCGGGGAGAGGGTGCTCTGATCTGCTCGGGCTGTGGATCGGTACGGGCATAGGTGGCGGCCTCATCCTCGGCGGCCGCTTGATTCGAGGAGCGTCGGGGACCGCCGGAGAGATCGGTCATCTCCCCCTGATCGAGGATGGCCCGGCGTGCAGTTGCGGCAACCGCGGATGTCTCGAAGCCCTGGCTGCCGGCCCGGCCATAGCCGCCGCGGGACGGGAGGCACTGGCGCGAGCAAAGCGAAAGGGGATTCGATCCGCCTTACGCGAGCTGTGCGGGGACGATCCGGCCGAGGTGACTTCCCGCCTGGTAGCGGCTGCGGCCGACCGGGGCGACCCGGAAGCCCGCGCCATCTTCGTGCGGGCGGGCGCCCATCTCGGCGCCGCCCTGGCGGGAGCGGTCAACCTCCTCAACCCCGAAAGGATCGTGGTAGGCGGGGGAGTGGCGGGCGCCGGCGAGCACCTGCTGGCACCCGCTCGACGCAAGCTGGCGGAACGGGCCCTGGCACCCCCGGGAGGGACAGTGCGGGTCGTCGCCGCCCGGTTCCGGGACACGGGCGTGCTGGTGGGCGCCGGGGCGCTGGTGCTCGGAGACTACTGACGGGACGAGGAGGAGCAGGACGTGAAGGTGGTCATCGCCCCCGGATCCTTCAAGGGCAGCTTGACTCCGACAGAGGCTGCCCGCAGCCTTGCCCGCGGCCTGACCCGCGTGCTGCCTGACGTGGAGGTCGATCTCATCCCGGTAGCCGATGGGGGCGAGGGTACGGTCGAGGCAATGCTCCTGGCTTCAGGCGGCGAAAGCCGGGAAGTCCAGGTCACCGGGCCGCTGGGCCGGCCGGTAACCGCCCGGTTCGGCGTGTTGCCCGGGGGCGACACGGCCGTGCTCGAGATGGCGGCTGCTTCCGGGCTGACGCTGGTTCCGCCGGCATGCCGGGATCCGCTGGCAACTACTTCTTACGGCACGGGCGAGCTGGTGAAAGCAGCCCTGGATGCCGGTTGCCGGCGGATCATCCTCGGGCTGGGAGGCAGTGCCACCGTCGACGGCGGGGCCGGCGCCGCCCAGGCGCTTGGGGTCGCTCTGCTCGACGAGGCCGGCCGGCCCATCGGACCAGGAGGCAGGGAACTCTTGCGTCTTCGCCGGATCGACCTCGACGCCCTCGATCCCCGGATGAAGCATGTCGCGCTGATCGCGGCGGCCGATGTTGATGTTCCCCTCTGCGGTCCTTCCGGAGCAGCGGCCGTATTCGGCCCCCAGAAAGGGGCGACGGCACTGGCCGTTGCCCAGCTTGATGCGGCCCTCGGCCACTTCGCCTTGATTGTCAGGCGGCAACGGGGACAAGACGTGGAAAAGCTCGCGGGCGGCGGCGCCGCGGGGGGATTGGGGGCCGGTCTGGTCGCATTGCTGGGCGCCACCCTTCGATCCGGAGCGGACATCGTGCTGGAGACAACCCGACTTGAGCAACGGCTGAACGGCGCCGACCTCGTGATCACGGGTGAGGGCAAGATAGACGGGCAGACTCTCTACGGCAAGGCGCCGCTGGCCGTGGCCCGGTTGGCCAGAAACCGGGACATCCCCGTCATCGCGGTGGTGGGAGGAGTGGGGGTGGGGGAGCAGTCCTTGCACGGGGATGGCCCTGACGCGATACTGCCCGCCGTTCCCGGTCCCATCGGACTGGACCGGGCGATGGCGGACGCGGATGATCTGCTGGCCGACGCCGCCGCCCGCCTGGCCAGGCTCCTGGCGGTAGGCGCCCGCCTGAAGGTCCCGCGACCGACAGAGAGAGGAGAGGTGTGCCCATCATGAGAGTCTACTTGACCCGGCGGTTGCCCGGTGAATCCCAGCGCCGCCTCGAGCAGGCGCTCAGCGTCGACACCTGGCCCGAGCCCGTCCCCCCGCCGCGCGAGGAACTGCTACGCGGACTAGCGGAAGCAGACGGCATGCTGTGTCTCCTCACCGACCAGGTCGATGCGCTGCTCCTCGAGATGGCCCCACGGCTCCGGGTAATCAGCGTCATGGCCGTGGGATACAACAATGTGGACGTGCCCGCCGCTACCCGGCGAGGCATCCTGGTCACCCACACGCCGGGAGTGCTCACGGAGACCACGGCTGACCTCGCGTTCGCCCTCATTTTGGCGATCTCCCGGCGCATCGTGGAGGGCGACCGTTTCACCCGGTCGGGGAACTGGCAGACCTGGGACCCCTCGCTGTTGCTGGGGCGCGATGTCCATGGGGCCGTCCTCGGGCTGGCCGGTTTCGGTCGGATAGCTCAGGCGGTGGCACGACGGGCCCGGGGCTTCGACATGACCATCCTGTACCACGACACGCGGCGCCTGCCGGTCGAGGAGGTCTCGCTCGGCACCGAGTTCGTGTCCTTGCCCGAACTCCTCTCCCGCTCGGATTTCGTAAGCCTGCACGTGCCCCTCACGCCCGCCACGCGGGGGATGATCGGCGAAGCCGAACTGGCCCTGATGCGGCCGGATGCCTTCCTCATCAACACGGCGCGGGGGGAAGTGGTCGACGAGGCTGCCCTGTATCGAGCCCTGGCTTCCGGCAGGCTCGCCGGCGCCGGGTTGGACGTGTATGCCCGGGAACCCGTTGACGCCGCTCATCCTCTGCTCACTCTGGACAATGTGGTCGCACTCCCTCACGTGGGCAGCGCCACCCGGGCTACCAGAGTGCGCATGGCCGACCTGGCGGTCGACAACCTCTTGGCGGGGCTTTCGGGGACGCGCCCGCCCCATCCCGTCAATCCCGAGGTGCTGGGTGGTTGATGCCGGCGGCGGCCGATGGTATCATCTTCGCGGAACGATCGGTCCCCGGGGAGGTCGGACCTGTGTCCAAGGAACGGCAGATCTTGGACGTGGCCAGGCGAGTCTTCCGCGAAAAGGGATTCCATGCTGCTTCCATGCAGGAAATCGCCCACGCGGTCGGCCTGCAGAAGGGGAGCCTGTATTACTACATCTCGGGGAAGCAGGAAATCCTGTTCCGCATCTTCGATGAGGCAATCGGGTCGATGAACCGCCAGCTCGAGGCCATCCGAGCCATGCCCGCCAGTCCCATCGAGCGCCTGCGCCAGGCGATTGTGGCGCACACCGTCGCCATCGCCGATCACCCGGACACCCTCGGCATCGTCCTCCGGGAGACGCGCGTGTTATCGCCGTCGCAACGCGAACACATCGACGACCAGCGACGCTATTACGAGCGACTGCTCGAGAGCATCCTGGTCGAAGGCATCAAGGCCGGGCAGTTTCGCGAACTGGATGCGCGACTGATCACCTACGCGCTGCTCGGCATGACGAACTGGGTCCATCGCTGGTACGACCCGAAAGGTCGCCTGTCCGCCGAGGAGATCGCGGTGGTCTTCTCCGACCTGCTCTTGCATGGGCTGGCGGCAGAGGCGGCGGCCACCAGGTCGTGACTGCCTGCCATCAGGGCCGCGCACTCGGGTCGGGATAGCCGGGGGCCGATTCATCGTCGACACGTCCTTGTGTGTCCGAACCCACCCTCCGGACATCGCTGCACCGCCCCGCTTTGTTGTTGGCCGGCCAGTGCCGGATGACGAAACTGATCGGGTCGCCGATCGCAAGCTTGGGCCAATCGTCGTTCTGGACGTCGGTGCGGTGGAAGAAGTACTGGCGGCCGTCTTCCGCGCGGACGAACCCATAACCATTGTCGAGGAGGAGCTTGTCCACCTTGCCCGACACCTCACCGCCCTGCGGGTCCTCGCCCCCGCCGGTCTCGGGGACGACGGTGAGCAGCATCTCCGCGGCGCGGCGCTGCTCCGAAAACACCCGCCGGCAATCGTTGCAGTAGAAAGGACGGTTCTTGCGCGGCCGATAGGTGGTCGGGACCCGCCGGTCACCCTGGTGGTGGGGAGACTGGCACTCGCGAAGGACCGACTCGTAACGCAACTCGAGGACCTCGGCCAGGTCGTTGAGCCAGATGATATCGACGTCCTTGACTCGTTCGCGGTCCACCGGATCGGACAACTCGCGGGCGCAACAACCCCTGATGCTAGCCACCGCCACCCGCTTGCCCAGGCGGCGAACTTGCTGAAGGGCGGGCGTGTAGTCCCGGTCACCGATGACCACGATGGCCACATCGTAAGCGTGGGGCACGGTCGCATAGTAGACCAGGCTCGTCGCCAGCGCCACATCGACGCACTTTTCTTTGGGCTCAAAAGGGTGGTCGGGATCGCGGTCACGCGGGCGGATACGGTTACCCCCGAAATCGACGGCAAACAAATCGACTTCGTAATGGAATTCCTCGCGCAACAAGTTGAAAAAGTCAGCCGTCCCCCTGGCAACCGGTTCATCCTGCTCATCATAGTTGCTGGGATACGAACCAAAGAGATGCGTACGCACGATGTCCGCGTCCGTCCTGCCGAGACGTTTGCCCAGCTCATCGCCGAGCGTTCCGGGAAGCTTGCCGTAGTCGATTACATACCCGTCCTTGCTGCAAGCCAGAGCGAGCTGCGGCAGGCTACGGTACAGCCAGGAGCCGTCGATGAAGATCATCACCCGGGTCACGCATCGAACCCCCTCCTCGGAGTCAATCTACGAATATCTCCACCCGCGCATCCTCGTCCTCCGCCGTCACCTCGATCAGCTTCCCCGCCTGCCCGGAGCGGATCATCTCCAGCAACTCCTGGACATCTATCCGTCCGCCCTGACCAAGACTCAGCTTGCCTCCAGGCACAAATCGCAAGCCGGTCTCAACCAGGCTCAGCGGCACGTTAACCGTGGCCTTGGAACGCCCGGAGGACAGATGCGTCACTTTGATCCGGAGCCACTGGCCCCGCGCCGACTCGCCCTCCCGGCGGGTCTCGAAGGCTTCCAGGAGGCGAAGCCCTTCCGCCGCCGAGACCTTCCCCTCCTCGATCATCTTCAGTACTTGCAGGCGATCCTGTTTCAACGGGAATCCTCTCCTCGCCTCTCGATCAAGGGTTCATGTTTCGCCAAGCGTCACTTCCTCCCCGGAAGCCGCAGCTTTGCGATCCGCATCGGCCGGTTCGCCCTCCCGCGACAGCGCGGAATCGGGTGTATCGGCCAGCGCCCGCAACAGGGCTTCCCCTTCGCCGGGAGTGATCTTGCCTTCCTCGACCATGCGGAGGACGCTCAGCGTTGCCTCGTCGGGATCCCCTTCCCCTTCGAGTTCCGGCGCGGGGGCCGGACCGGCATCGAGGACCACCTCTCCCGACCCGGTCAGCACCTCCACGCTGGCGTCCGGCCGGTTTAGCACGCCTCGCAGGCAGCCGGGTTCTTCCTCTCTGCCCCGTAGCGGCAGGCGGCAGTCAATGGCGCCGCTGCCCGTCTCGACGCTGAGCCGGCACGCGGTAGTCGCCGGGATGGCCAGTCGGACGTCCCCCGAACCGGTCTCCAGTTCCCAACAACCATCGGGCAAGGGATACCCTTCGACGCTGACGTCCCCAGATCCGGTCCCTACCTGGACACGACGCGAGGCGACACCTTCGAGGATCACGTCTCCCGACCCTGCTTCGACCTTCAAGTCGCCGCGAATGCGGGACACGCCCACCCGGCCGCTCCCCGTCTCCACGTCAAGATTGCCTGCCAGGTCGGTCAGGGTGAAGCTTCCTGAGCCCGTCTCCAGCTTGAAGTCCCCTCGCGCGGCCTTGACCGTCACCGTACCCTGTCCGTTGTCCAGTTCAAGCACTCCCTGGCAGCTCTCCGCCACCACGTCCCCGCTGCCCGTCTCGATGCTGAGCGAGCCTGCCGTGTCGCGCACATTGATGTCGCCCTGGCCCGTCGCCAGGCGGATGCTGCCCCGGATGCCGCTCACGGTGACCGGGCCCGAACCCGTCTCGACATCCAGGTCGGTGCTGCGAGGCGCCCGGAGTTCGATGTCGACCTGTCCCTCGGAACTCCCCCATCCGCACCCCGGCCGATCGACGGTTATCCTGAGGCTATCGCCTTCCCGGAAGGCTCGCGTGCGTAACTGGCACTCCCCCTGGCGAAGCCATGCCAGGCGAATGCGGTCTTCGCTCCAGACTTGTACGTCCACCCGACCGCCCAGTTGCTCCACGATGATCCGACGGCATGCGTCAAAATGCTGCAGCTCGGACGGCGAACGGCTTTCGTCCATGGGCATGCCCCTCGCACCTCCCGTCAGGGGTGGATCCTGACCACGGCGCCGGTCAGTACTTTGATCAGTCCTACGGCAGCTACCACCACGAAGAGCGTCACCCAGAAGCCAAGCCCCACGTGAATCCCATACGCGACCGTGCCGCCGACCGCGAGCATGGTCAGACCTTCACGGAACCGCCCGTACCGGAAGGACCAGTGGTGAGGGTGGCGCTGCACCCGGTAGAGACCCCGACGGATCAGCAACGAGGCCCTCGCCAGATCCAGCGCCGCCAGCGCCAGGATGAGAACGCCTGTTCCGAGCAACACTCTCCAGACGAATGCCTGATCGATCACCACGTCCCAGACCACCCGTCTCGCCTCCTCTCCCTATACCTGCCGGAGCATTTTCACGGCTTCGTCCGCCTTGATCTCCCCCCGATTCACCGCATCGAGGATCTCCTTGCGCCGGCGATCCCGGTCTTCTGGTCCGGAGCGGTCGACCCGGTAGCCCAGAGCTTCGATGATCGCGTCGAGCCGGGCACGCACGGTCGGGTAGGACAGACCCAGTTCGCGCTCAACCTCCTTGATGATCCCCCGCGACTTGATGAAGATCTCGAGGAAGTCCTTTTGCTCCCGGGTCAACAGGCAAAACTTGCAGGCCTGGAACTTGCCGTCCAACCCGGTATCGCAGTATGGGCATTGCAGTCGCGTTACCTCCAGGGCCTCGCCGCACACGGGACAACGGCCGGGAACCGACCGGTGTAACTGGCGTTCCAAAGGTCTTGCCCTCCTCTCCGCCCTCCCCGTTCCCCCCGTCCACCACCTCAAGACCCGGCATCATTCATCCCGGCATTGTTACTATTAAGCTTGTGCTTTAATAGTATTAACTTACCGTCCTCCTGTCAAGGCCGTTTGCTTAACAACATCAAGGCCGGTTCGTAATGTTGGCAAGGCCGCCTTGCTGCTCCAGGTTGAGCAGACGGGCTTTGAGGGCCGGCCCGCCCCCGAACCCGCCCAGCCCGCCGGTAGCCACGACGCGATGGCAGGGTATGAGCAGCGGCAGGGGGTTCCTGGCCATCACCTGGCCCACCGCGCGAGCGGCGCCGGGTCTGCCCACGCGGGCGGCAAGCCAGCCGTACGTGCGTACTTCCCCGTGAGGGATCAAACGGCACTGCTCGAGGACCTGGATCTGGAAGGGCGTCAGGGCGCCCAGGGACAGCGGTATGGCGAAGTTGACCGGCCGGCCGCTGAAGTAGGCGGTCAACGCGCGCTCCAGGCCGTCGAGGAAGGCAGGGCGCACGGGGTCACGGCCGGCAGAGGGAACGTGCTCTCCGGGCAGGAAGACCCGATCGACTCCCCCTTCCGTGTAGCGCACGGTGATGGCGCCGATGGGCGAAGCGAATACGGCGGCTTTCATGGACGGCGTCCTCCCTTGGCCGCCGAACCCAGCGATCGCCGGCGGCGGAGCATCCGGTGGTAATTCACGGCAAAACGGTGCGCCTCGTCTCGCATCTGCCGGAGGAGGCGAAGCGCCGGCGACGCATCGGGCAGCACGATGGGTTCGGGGCGTCCGGGCACGAATACGTGCTCATGTTCCTTGGCCAGGGCAACCACGGGCACCCGGTCGAGGCTCAGGTGCGCGAGCACTTCCCGGGCCGCGCCGAGTTGCCCCTTGCCTCCATCCACCAGTACCAGGTCGGGGGGAGCCTCTCCCCGGCGGAAACGGCGGTGCAGCACTTCCTGGAGCAGGTGGCAGTCATCGCGGCCCGGGGAAAGGGACAGACGATAGCGACGATAGCCGGCTTTGAGAGCCCGTCCCCCCTCGAATACCACCCGGGAGGCCACCGTCTCCTTGCCATGGAAGCCCGACACATCAAAAGCCTCGATGCGGTGAGGCGGTCGCTCAAGTCCGAGGATGTCGCCAATCTCCCGCAACGCTCCTGCGGTGAGTTCCTCTTCCCAGCGGGCGGTCACGCCCGCCTCGGCAAGCGCCAGCCGGGCGTTGGCCCCCGCCAGGTCAACCAGACCTCGCTTGGCGCCCCGCAGCGGCCTGACCACCCGTACTTTTGCGCCGCGGAGGCCCGTCAACCAGCTTTCGATCGCGGCGCGCTCGGCGGCGGGGGGCACGGCCGGTATCAGGATCAGGGGCGGGAGGGTATCGGCGACCGTCCCGTAATGCTGCTTGAGGAAGGCGCCGACGACGTGCCCGGGAGGGCTGTCGGCCGTAGCGAGCAGGAAGTTCTCCCGACCAACCAGTTTGCCATCGCGCACGCGGAATACCTGAACGCAGGCATCGTGGCCTGCGACCTCGATGCCCAGGGCGTCGAGGTCCTCCTGCGTATGGAATATCATCTTCTGCCGCTCCACCACGAGTTCCAGCGCCCGTAGCTGATCGCGAAGTTCGGCCGCCCGTTCGAACTCGAGGGCGCCCGCCGCTTGCTCCATCCGCTCGCGCAGGCGCCGCACCACATGATCGCCGCGGCCATCCAGGAAGAGGCACAGTTCGCGCAGGTTGGCCAGGTAGTCTTCGCGAGCCACCTTGCCGGCGCAGGGCGCGGGACAACGGCCGAGGTCGTGATGGAGGCAGGGGCGGCGAGCCGTGGCCAGCCGGTGATCGCCGCAAGTGCGAAAGGGGAAAATGCGGCGAACGGCCTTCAAGGTAGCCGCAAGGGCCTGGGCGCGGGTGTAGGGACCGAAGTAACGCGCTCCGTCCCGCTGCATCCCCCGGACCACCGCAACCGCGGGCCACTGCTCGTCCAGGGCGATCCGGAGGTAGGGGAAGTGTTTGTCATCGCGCAGGCGGATGTTGAACTCCGGCCGGTGCTGTTTGACGAGATTACTCTCGAGGATAAGCGCTTCTACCTCGGAGTCGGTGGTGATGTACTCGAGACCGGCGGCTCGCGACATCATCAGGGCAGTCCTCGGTCCCCGTCGCGCCTGGAAATAGCTGCGAACCCGATGGCGAAGGGAAGCTGCCTTGCCGGCATAAATGAAACGTCCCTGGGCGTCGCGAAACAGGTATACTCCCGGCCCATCGGGCAGCGAGCCGGCTTGCTCGCGAAGGGCGGCCGTCATATGGAAACCCCTGCTCTCGCCTCCCGGCGAGCCAACCGTTGCCGGAGGAAACGCCCGGTGTGCGATCCGGCCGTGGCTGCTACCCGTTCGGGAGGGCCTTCGGCGATCACCCGGCCGCCGGCGTCCCCGCCCTCCGGGCCGAGATCGATCACCCAGTCGGCGCAAGCGATGACTTCGAGGTTGTGCTCGATGACCAGCACGGTATCGCCGGCGTCCACCAGGCGCCCGAGCACCTCCAGCAGCCGCTCGATGTCCGCCAGGTGCAGTCCGGTGGTGGGCTCGTCGAGTATGTACAGCGTCTTACCGTTGGAGCGGCGCGAGAGTTCGGTTGAGAGCTTGACCCGCTGGGCTTCTCCTCCCGACAGGGTGGTGGCGGGTTGGCCCAGCCGGATGTAGCCCAGGCCGACATCGTGAAGCGTTTGCAGCTTGCGGCGGATGCGGGGGATGGGCAGGAAGAACTCCAACGCCTCGTCCACGGTCATCTCCAGCACCTCGGCGGTGGTCCGGCCCCGATAGCGTACTTCCAGTGTCTCCCGGTTATAGCGACGGCCCTTGCACATCTCGCAAGGCACGTATACGTCTGGCAAGAAGTGCATCTCGATCTTGATGATCCCATCCCCCCGACAGGCCTCACACCGGCCTCCCCGTACGTTGAAGGAGAATCGTCCCGGCCGGTACCCGCGGGCCCTAGCCTCGGGCGTCAGGGCAAAAGCTTCCCGGATGTAGTCGAAGGCGCCGGTGTAGGTGGCGGGATTGGAGCGGGGAGTGCGGCCGATAGGAGACTGGTCGATGTCGATGGCCTTGTCGAGGTGTTCGATGCCCTCTACCGCCTCGTGGTCCCCGGGGCGGGCGCGGGATCCGTTGAGGACCTGGGCCAGGCGGCGGTACAGGATCTCGTTGACCAGGGTCGATTTGCCGCTGCCGCTTACCCCGGTTACCGCTACCAGCAGTCCGAGGGGTATCCGCACGTCCACCCGCTGCAAGTTGTGGTGGCGCGCTCCTCTCACCACCAGGAACTTGCTGCTGGGCTGCCGCCGGGAGGAGGGGACGGGTATCTGCCGGGCACCGGATAGATACTGCCCGGTGAGCGACTCGGGACAGGCGAGTATGTCCGAGAGGTCCCCCTGGGCAATCACTCTGCCCCCATGCTCACCGGCCCCGGGACCGATGTCGACGACGTGGTCGGCCGCCCGGATGGTCTCTTCATCGTGTTCGACCACTATGACCGTATTTCCGAGATCCCGCAGTGCCTGCAGGGTGTCGAGCAGCCGGAGGTTGTCCCGCTGGTGCAGTCCCACGCTCGGTTCGTCCAGGATGTACAGCACTCCCACGAGGCTGGAGCCGATCTGGGTGGCAAGGCGGATCCGCTGGGCTTCGCCACCTGCGAGCGTTCCCGCCGGTCGATCCAGGGTGAGGTAACCCAGGCCGACGTCTTGCAGGAAACCGAGACGGGCGCCGATCTCCTTCACCACCTGGCGGGCAATTAGCCGCTCTCGGTCGGTCAACTCGAGGTGGGCGAGGAATTGCCGAGCTGCCTCCACCGACATGCCCGTCACGGCAGCGATGGAATGTCCTCCCACTTGCACGGCCAGGCTCTCGGGCTTCAAGCGGGCCCCATGGCAGGCCGGGCAAGGAGTGGTGCTCATGTACTCCTCGATCTCCAGCCGAGCCGCTTCGCTCTGCGATTCGCGATAGCGGCGCTCCAGGTTCGGGATGACGCCACTGAAAGTCACCTGCCACTGGCGTACCCGGCCGTGGGGATTGACGTAGCGAAAGCGGATCACTTCCTTTCCCGACCCGCAAAGGATGATCTCGACCATGCGCGGATCGAGTTCGGACACCGGTCGGTCCGTGGGGATCCCATGGTGGGCTGTTACCGCCTCAAGCAGTTGCTGGTAGTAGGTGCTGGTGCTCCGACTCCAGGGAGCGACCGCTCCGTCATCGAGGGACCGGGAACGATCGGGGATGATCAACTCGGGGTCGATCTCCATCCGGGTTCCCAGGCCGTGGCAACCCGGGCAGGCGCCATAGGGGCTGTTGAACGAGAACATCCTGGGCGACAGCTCTTCCAGGCTGATGCCGCACTCCGCGCAAGCAAACTGCTGGCTGAACGTGATTTCGTCGCCACCGGCGTCGGCGATCACCAGGCCGCCCGACAAGCGCATGGCCGCCTCCACCGAGTCGGCCAGGCGCGATCGCAGGCCCTCGCGGACTACCACCCGGTCGACGATCACCTCGATGGTGTGTTTCTTGTTCTTTGCCAGCGGGGATACTTCCGATGTCTCCACCACCTGGCCGTCTACTCTTACCCGGACGTAGCCGCCCCTCCTGATGTCCTCCAGCACCTTTTCGTGCTCGCCCTTTCGTCCCCTCACCAGCGGCGCCATCAGGTTGACCCGGGTCCCGGGGGGTAAGGCCAGAAGCTGGTCCACCACCTGATCCACCGTTTGCTGGGCGATGGGACGGCCGCACCGCGGACAGTGGGGGTGGCCGATCCTGGCAAACAGCAGCCGCAAATAATCGTAGATTTCCGTCACCGTCGCCACGGTCGAGCGGGGATTCCGTCCGGCGCTACGCTGGTCGATGCAGATGGCCGGGGACAGTCCCTCGATGTGATCCACGTCCGGCTTGTCCATCTGACCAAGAAACTGCCGGGCGTAGGCCGACAGCGACTCGACGTAGCGGCGCTGTCCCTCGGCGTATATGGTATCCAGGGCCAGGGAACTCTTGCCCGAGCCGGACAGCCCGGTGATCACTATCAGGCGGTTTCGAGGCAACTCCAGATCTATGTTTTTCAGATTGTGCTGCCGGGCGCCCCGGATGATGATGCTGTTACGCAAGCTCAGGTTCTCCTTTGCGCCTGTCTGGACGGCGTGCCGTCTCTTCCAGCTCGAAGATCAGGTCGCGCAAGTCAGCCGCCCGCTCGAACTCGAGGCGCCGGGAGGCTTCCTTCATCTCCTGCGTGAGGCGATGGATCCAGCCGGGGATGTCTCGCCGTTGCAGATCCCGCAAGTCGGCTGGAAGATACGCCCCCCGGCGCTCTGCCACCCGGCTGGCCTGGATGACCTCCCGGACCGCCTTGTTCACCGTCTCCGGCGTGATCCCGTGCTCGCGATTATAGTCGCCCTGGATCCGGCGACGGCGCTCGGTCTCATCGATGGCTCGCCGCATGGACTCGGTGACCGTGTCGGCGTACATGATGACCTTGCCGTGGAGATTCCTCGCCGCCCGGCCGATGGTCTGCACCAGCGAGGTGGCTGAACGCAAGTAACCCTCGCGGTCGGCGTCGAGGATGGCCACCAGGGATACCTCGGGCAGGTCGAGACCCTCGCGCAGCAGGTTGATCCCGACCAGCACGTCGAAAGCACCCAGGCGGAGGTCCCGGAGGATCTGCATCCGTTCGAGCGTGTCCACTTCCGAGTGAAGATAACGAGCCCGCAACCCCGCGTCTTTCAGGTAGTCGGTGAGATCTTCGGCCAACTTCTTGGTGAGGGTCGTCACCAGTGCACGCTCTCCCGCTTCCACCCTGCGCTCCAGTTCGGAAATCAGGTCTTCGACCTGCCCGCGGGTGGGGCGGACCACCACCTCCGGGTCGACGAGCCCGGTGGGGCGGACGATCTGTTCGGCGATCTTCTGCGCCCTTTCCCGCTCGTACGGTCCGGGCGTGGCCGACACGTATACCGCCTGGCGAATCCGTCCTTCGAATTCGGCGAAAGTCAGGGGGCGATTGTCGAAGGCTGAAGGCAGACGGAAGCCGTGCTCGACGAGGGACTCCTTGCGCGAACGGTCGCCGTGGTACATGGCGCGCAACTGCGGGATGGCCTGGTGGGACTCATCGACGACCACCAGGCGATCGTCAGGGAAGAAGTCCAGCAGGGTGTAAGGCGCCTGCCCCGGCGCACGGCCGGTCAAGTAACGCGAGTAGTTCTCGATGCCGGCGCAATAGCCGGTCTCGCGAAGCATCTCCAGATCGTGACGGGTTCGCATCTCCAGGCGCTGCGCTTCCACCAGCCGGTCATTCTTCCGGAACCAGGCCACCCGGTCCTCGAGTTCCCGTTCGATCGCTTCCGCCGCCCGCCGCAGCTTGTCCTGGAAAGTTACGTAATGACTTGCAGGGTAGACGGCAACGTGGTCCCGGTAGGCCAATACCTCCCCGGTGAGCACGTCAATCTCGGCGATCCGTTCCACTTCGTCGCCGAAGAACTCGACCCGCAGGGCACGTTCGCCGGCGCCTGCCGGGAGGATCTCCAGGACATCACCCCGCACCCGAAAGCTACCGCGGACCAGGGTCAGGTCGTTGCGGTGATACTGCACCGCCACCAGTTGCCGGAGGACCTCGTCTCGATCCCGACTACTCCCTACTCGCAACGATACCATCAGGTCGCGGTAGTCCTCGGGCGAGCCGAGCCCGTAAATGCACGACACGCTTGCTACCACCAGCACGTCCCTTCGTTCCACCAGCGCAGCGGTGGCGGAATGGCGCAGTTTGTCGATTTCGTCGTTTATCAGGGTATCCTTCTCAATATAGGTGTCCGTTTGCGGGAGGTACGCCTCGGGCTGGTAGTAGTCATAGTAAGACACGAAGTACTCGACGGCGTTG
>DBBB01000129.1:0-135 GCA_002291985.1 Firmicutes bacterium UBA995 | reverse complement strand
GACGGCGTTGTCGGGAAAGAACTCCTTGAACTCGGCGCACAACTGCGCGGCCAGTGTCTTGTTATGGGACATGACCAGGGTCGGGCGATTGACATGGGCCACCAGGTTGGCAATGGTGAAGGTCTTGCCGCTGCC
>DBBB01000146.1 GCA_002291985.1 Firmicutes bacterium UBA995 | reverse complement strand
TTCCCACCCGTCCCCTCCCCCAGGGAGTGGCCGCCCTGCTGGCCATGTCCCCGGCCGCCGACCTCAGGACCAACCTCGAGCGGATGCACCGGGCTGCCGAACAGGCAATCTCCGGCGAGATCACCTATGCCGTCCGCCAGACCAGGCATGGGGAGTTGGACATCGAGGAAGGCGACGTGATCGGGCTGGTCAACGAGGAGATCCGGTCGGTAGGGCGGCATTGGCGAGAGGTCCTACTGGAAATGCTCGAGGCAACCGTGTCTCCCGATCACGTCATGTTGGCCCTGTACTACGGCCAGGCTCTCACGGCCGCCGACGCGGAGTCCGCCCAGGAGCTGGTCAGGGAACGGTTCCCCGACCTCGAGGTCGAGGCATATGACGGAGGTCAACCCCTGTACTTCGTCCTGTTTTCTCTGGAGTGATTGGCTACGGCTCCAGCCCCAGGGAACGGAGGAAGAGGGCGGCCGCTCCCGCTGCAAACAGGGGGCCGGTCGGGACTCCCGCCGAGCAAGGACGCCCCCAGGATCGAGCCTATCACCTGTCCCAGCGCCATTTCTGGATGGTCCTGCATGCCTTGCATGCCGAACCTGCCAAGGTAAGAGGCGAGGGCGGCCATGATGGCGGCGACGAAGAGGCTCGGCGGGACGCCGGGAGGTGATGCCCGGCGTTCCGCGAAAACTCTAGATGAGATCGAAGCTGCGGGAGGCAGGTCATGCGGGTGATAGCCGGACAGGCGCGTGGCGCCAGGCTGCGCGCGCCGGGAGGTGCGCGGACCCGGCCTACGTCCGACCGGGTCCGCGAATCGCTCTTCAACATCCTGGGCCTTCGCGTCCAGGATGCGGAGTTCATGGACCTGTTCGCCGGTTCAGGCAGCGTAGGGGTGGAGGCACTCAGCCGCGGCGCCCGGCGCGTGGTCTTCGTCGAGATCGACGGCCGCGCGGCCCAGACAATACGGCACAACCTCGTGCACACTCGCCAGGAAGCGAGGGCCGAGATCCGCGTGCAGCACGCGCTTGGCGCCGTACGACAACTTGCCCGTCAGGGGAGAAGTTTTTCGTTGATCTTCCTTGACCCTCCCTACGATCGCGACTGGCCCGCCCTCACCCTGCAGGTCCTGAGCCAAAGCCGCATACTGGCCCCGGGCGGGATCATCGTGGTGGAACATGGCCGGCGGGAGACCGTGCCGGTCCAGGTAGAGGACATCCAGCTTACGAGGCAGAACATATACGGCGACAGTGCCCTCAGCTTCTATCAGCTCAGGCAAGGGGACGAGCCGCGGGAGGAAGAGTAGGCATGCGGGTGGCGATTTGCCCGGCCAGCTTTGACCCGGTCACCAACGGACATGTGGACATAATCGAACGCGCCGCCGCCATTTTCGACCGGTTGTTCGCCGTCGTATTCCATAATGTCGCCAAGAGACCTCTGTTTACCGTGGAAGAGCGAGTGCAGATGCTGAGCCGGGCGGTTGCTCACCTGCGCAATGTCGAGGTGGACCACGCGGACGGCCTCCTGGTACACTGCGCCCAGCGGCGCGGCGTGAAGGTCATCGTGAAGGGGCTGCGTGCCACCACCGACTTCGAATACGAGTTCCAGATGGCGCTCATGAACAAGAAACTCGATCCTGAGATCGAGACCCTGTTCATCATGACCTCCAGCGCATACTCTTACCTCAGTTCCAGCGTGGTCAAGGAGGTCGCTCGCTGGGGCGGCTGCGTGAAGGCGCTCGTGCCCCCCGGCGTGGACGGTTGCCTGCGCGACCGGCTGCTGGATGCACACGGCCGGCCGCTGGCCGGGCTGCCTGCCGGCAAGGGCCCCGGCGATTGGGAAACAGGGTAGCGGCAACGCATTGACGTCCGCGGCTCAGCGCTCGAGGCTCAGGCGGTATATCGGCTTTGTCCTCCCACAGTCCGACCTCCTTGCGCGCTGCGCCTCCTGCGCGTTGCGCGCGCGCGTGTCAACTCACGTAAGAATGTTGCCGAACGGCGCATGTTGCCGAACGGCGCGTTGACACTGCTTGCAGGCTACCGATATAATGGACGAGGTCTTGCCGGGAGGCGGGAAGAAGTGCGGGTGAATGTGGCCGAGCTGCGGCGGCAGCCGGGCGCCAGGCAGAAAGTCACCTTGCTCGAGGATATCGGCCCCGGCCCCGATGAGAGCTGCAGGCTCGGCCTGGTGGAAGTAGAGGCGGAGCTTGCCAATACCGGGCTGGCGATCAGCCTTGCCGGCGTGGCGCGCGCCCGGGTTCGCCTGCGTTGTTCGCGTTGTCTGAAGGAATTCGACGCGATGCTGGAGGCGCCGCTCGAGGAGCGGTTCCGGGAGGTGCCCGACCCTCCCGGCAGGGAGAGCGGCTTCGAGGGCGAGGAAGACGAGGATGTCATCCTGTACCATGGACGGGAGATCGATCTCCGTGAGCCGGTCCTTGAAGGATTGGCGTTGGCGGTTCCCATGCAACCCCTGTGCCGTCTGTCCTGTCCGGGTCTTTGTCCGACATGCGGGATCGAAGGGGGGAGCGCTGACTGCGGCTGCGCTCCCGAGCACGGCGATCCTCGACTGGCGGCACTGCGCCGTCTGACCCAAGACGATGGGCACTCCAAGGAGCGATACTGATGGCGGTACCGAAGCGGAAGACCTCCAAGGCAAGGCAGCGCAGCCGGTCTGCGAATTGGCGTCTCACGGCGCCCGGCCTCTCTCCCTGTCCCCGTTGCCGCGAGTTGCGGCCGTCTCACTTCGTCTGCCCTGGTTGTGGGCACTACCGGGGGCGGGATGTCAGCGCGGCCGCCGGAGACAAGAAGAAAAAAAAGAAGCAGGAGAAGAGAGAAAGCTAGTCCCCGCCCACCATCCGGTCGCCACGTTTTTGCTCGACGGTGAGAGGCAGATGGTCACCGGGAGAGCTTCATTGCCGGCGCTTGGCCGTTCCACCTGGCCGGCCGTAGACCGGTCACTCCTCGCGGGTTGTGGCAAAAAAAGCGTTCGCCCCTCATATGCTGACACCACCGTGGCCCCTTTCCTCGGAAGGAGTCTTCGCATCGACGGCGTAATAAGCACTTCATAATATCAGGTGGTAGATCGCGCCAAGGGAAGAGGAGGAGTCGGCCATGGCCGAGGGTTTCGCCCGACCGGAACGGCAGCGCCGCCTGGCCGAGACCATTCACCAGTATCCTTTTTACACGGACGAGGAGTTGGCCCGGCAGTTCAAGGTGAGCGTGCAGACCATCCGCCTCGACCGGATGAGTCTACGCATCCCCGAACTGCGCGAACGGCTCAGAGAGGTGGCAGAGCGCACTTACTCCCAGGTGAAGTCCATCGGCGGCCGGGAGATCGTCGGCGACTTGCTCGACATCGAGCTGGGAAAGGGCGGCCTGTCGGTGCTGGAGACGACGCCGGAGATGGCTTTCGAGCGGACGGGCGTGGTCCGCGGTCACCACATTTTTGCTCAGGCCGACTCCCTGGCCATCGCCTTGATCGATGCTGAGACGGTCCTGACCGGGCTCGCCAACGTCAAGTTCCGCCGCCCGGTGCGCGTGGGCGAGAAGCTGGTAGCCAAGGCCGAGGTACTGCGCCATAAGGGCAACAAGTTCGTCGTCCTCGTGATGACCCGGGTGGGAGGGGACAGCGTGTTCCGGGGCAAATTCGTGGTGTTCGCCCTGGAGACGGCGGACCGGGAGATAGCGCTGCGATGAACAGACGAGAGCTGACCCGGCTCCGGATTGCCGTGGACGCGAT
>DBBB01000052.1 GCA_002291985.1 Firmicutes bacterium UBA995 | reverse complement strand
GCGACCTCGCCGTCAACCTCGGCCCTGCCGGCGGCCCGGCCCATCGAGCCGCGTCGCTGGAGCACTTCGACCTGTAGCCGCAGGGTATCTCCCGGTTTGACCATGCGCCGAAAGCGCACCCGGTCGAGTCCGGCCATGAGACCTAGCTTGCCCCGGTTTTCCGCAGCCGCCAGCAGCGCCACCGCCCCGAGTTGGGCCAGAGCCTCGACGATCAACACCCCCGGCATCACCGGCCTTGCGGGAAAGTGACCCGCGAAGAACGGCTCATTGATGGTGACGTTCTTCAGCCCAACCGCCCGCTGGCCGGGCACGAGGTCCAGCACCCTGTCCACGAGCAGGAAGGGGTAGCGATGGGGGAGGATCTTGCAGATGGCCTCGGCCTCCAGAAGACATCTACCTCCTCAACCGGCGTCCTGCGCCCGACCGCTGCCGGCCAGGACTCTCAGCAGCTCCATCGACTCCAGCGCCTTGCCCGTACCCAGAACCACGCACGAAATGGGATCTTCGGCGACCAGTACGGGCACGCCGGTGGCGTCGCTCGTGAAACGGTCCATGCCATGCAGGAGCGACCCGCCTCCGGTGAGGATCACGCCCTTGTCCACGATGTCGGCGGCCAGCTCCGGGGGAGTCGCTTCCATCACCCCGCGCACGGCGACGGCGATAGCCTGCAGTGGTTCCTCGAGCGCCAGTCGGCACTCCTCGGAGGTCATGACCACCGTTCGCGGCAACCCGGCGACGAGATCCCTGCCCCGCACTTCCGTTTTCAGGTCCCGTCCCCCCGGGTAAGCGGTAGCCACCCCCATCTTCAACTCCTCGGCGGTGCGCTCGCCGATCAGCAGGTTGTGTTCCCGGCGAATATGGCGGATGAGAGCCTCGTCACACCGGTCCCCCCCTACCCGGATCGACGCGCTCGCCACGATTCCCCCCAGCGACAATACGGCAACGTCGGTGGTACCGCCACCGATGTCGATGACCATCGAGCCCGAAGGGGGCCAGATGTCAATGCCCGCTCCCAGGGCTGCAGCCAGCGGTTCCTCGATCAGGTAGGTGTGTCTGGCGCCTGCCTGAGTAACGGCCTCGACGACCGCCCGGCGCTCGACCGACGTTACGCCCGAGGGGACGCAAATGACGACCCGGGGACGGACCAGCATCCCCCGTCCGCCCACCCGGTGAATGTAATGCTTGAGCATGTGCAAGGCCAGGTCGAAATCGTCGATGACGCCCTCGCGCATGGGGCGAACGGCAGCAATGCCCCCGGGGGTACGCCCGAGCATCTGGCGGGCTGCCTCGCCGATGGCCACGACCTTGCCCGAGTCGGTCTGGATCGCGACCACCGATGGCTCCCGGAGGACGATGCCCTTCCCCCTCACGAGCACCTTGATACTGGCCGTGCCGAGGTCGACACCTATGTCGGCGGACAGCAACACCATGCCCCCATCTTCCTTCCGCGGAAGACCAGACAACTCGGCAACCCGTCCAACCTATGATGGCACGGTTTGTCGGATGCGGGGGAGCTTTCCCTGTTCAGGGCGGCGAATCCTGCTGAACGATAGGAGCTGCCCGCCTTCCGTTGGTGTCTTTTCTATCCGGAGGCGAGGGTAACCATTCCGCCCATGGCGGCAAGTGCTGCTAGCCGCGGTACGGCGGGGGGCTGGACCCGGGTGGGGCGGTGCAAGAGGCTGGCCGCCACTCCTGTGGTGGTTGGGCGCGCAACCCGAAGAAGTACTCCAGGCCGTCAAGGGTGCGGCTCGCGGCCCGGCCGTCACCGTAAGGATTGATCGCGCGGGCCATTCTGGCATGCTCCCGGGGATCGTCGAGCAACGTCGTCGCCAGGGTTTTGATGGCGCCCGGGTCGGATCCGACCAGCTTGACCGTAGCCGCCTCCAACGCTTCCGGGCGCTCGGTATCTTCCCGGCACAGCACGACCGGCACCCCCAGTGCCGGCGCCTCCTCCTGCAGACCTCCGGAGTCGGTGATGACGAAGTGGGCACGAGCCAGCAGGTTAGCCCATTCCCGGTACGGCAGAGGTTCGCGCAAGAGCACTCCCGATCGTCCGGCCAGGCGCCTTATGGCCGCCTCGCTTACCTCGGGATTTCGGTGCACGGAAACCACTATCCGGAGGTCGCACCGACTTTCGGCCAGATCGGCGATGGCCTGGAAGATGCGGTGGAGAGGTTCGCCCCAGTTCTCCCGGCGATGGCACTCGACGGCAACCAGGCGCGCCGGGCCGGCCATGACTGCCTGGAGATCCGGGTCGGAGAAGCGATGGTCGGGCCGCACGGTCCAAAGCAGTGCATCGATGGCGGTATTGCCGGTAACGTGTACAGACCGGGGATCGATTCCCTCGCGAAGGAGGTTGGCGCGGGCCCCGCCGGTGGGGGCAAAATGAATGTCCGCCAGCGCATCGGCCAGTCGGCGATACATCTCCTCGGGGAAGGGCGAGAACCGGCGGCCGCTGCGGAGGCCGGCTTCGACATGCCCCACGGGTATCCGGCGGTGAAATGCCGACAAGCTGCCTAGCAGAGAAGTTGAGGCGTCGCCGTGGACCAGCACCAGGTCGGGAGCGGTTCGCTCCAGCACGCTGTCCAGGCCTGCCAGGCCGCGGACGGCTATATCCGTCAGGGACTGCCGGGGGGTCATGATGTCCAGATCGTGGTCGGGCGCGATGCCGAAGTGTTCCAGCACCTGGTCCAACATCGCGCGGTGTTGTCCGGTAACTGCAACTACCGTCTCGAAGCGGTCGGCCCTGGCCCGAAGTTCCCCGATTACCGGAGCCATCTTGATCGCTTCCGGGCGCGTACCGAAGGCAACCAGCACCCGAAAGCGGTCAGCCACGATGGTGTTCGCTCTCCGTGCCGGACTGTAGGGCGCCCAGCTTGACCGACCCGTAGAACAGGGCAGCGATGACCAGGGATACCAGGGCGAAACCGGGAAGGCCGGGAGCTTCCGCCACAACGATGGCACTCAAACCCAACCACGCGCTGACCCCGTACAGGACGATAACCGTCTGCCGCTGAGTGAGTCCCAGACCCATCAGCCGATGATGCAGGTGCCCGCGATCGGCCTGGTGGAAAGGCCGGCCATTGGCGACCCGCCGGGTGATGGCCAGCGCGGTGTCGACGATGGGGAGACCGAGGGCTATCATCGGAACGGCCAGGGCGATGGTCGTGGCCTGCTTGACGGTGCCGCCGATCGCCAGCACCGCCAAGGTGAACCCGAGGAAGAGCGCACCCGCATCGCCCATGAAGATCCTGGCCGGGTTGAAGTTGTGAGGGAGGAAGCCCAGGGTGCTTCCCGCCAACACGGCCATGAGTAGCGCCGTGGGAGTGTATCCGGCCCGCAACGACACGACGAACAGGGTCAGGGAAGCGATGGAGGCGACGCCTGCCGCCAACCCATCGAGGCCATCCGTGAAATTCATCACGTTCATCATCGCCACAATCCAGAACATGGTCACGGGTATGCTCCACGACCCCAGAAAGATCATGCCCTCAGTCAGGGGATGGCTGACGAACTGGATCTGCGCGCCCATCGCCACCACGATGCCGGCGGCGATCACCTGGCCGAGGAATTTCCAGATCGGTCGCAGGTTGTGGAAGTCATCGACCATACCGAGGGCGAGCACCAGTAACCCACCGAAGAGGATGGCGCGCACATCCCTGCTGCCGACGCCGGAGGTGACCACCGCCCCGGCGGCAAACGCGAGGTAGATCGCCAGCCCTCCCAGGTGGGGGACGGCGCGCTTGTGAGTGCTGCGGCGAACAGGTCGGTCCAAGGCATTCAGGCGGATGGCTATCCGGCGGATGACCGGTGTCACGGCAAAGCCAACCGCTGCTGCCGCGAGGAAACCCATCAGGTATGGCAGCAAGTCTGCGGCCCTCCTCCGAGCCAAATGCGCTTTCACGTTCGACATGCCTCGTAGCTTTACCTGCTTGAACCCGGGTTCAAGCGGACTCATCCCGGGCCGAGGCTCAGGTAGCCCTTGGCGAGGAGCTTCGCCAGGTGCTGCTCGAGGACTCCCGCCGTGTCCACTCCGTATTGTTCCTCGAGGACGTACATCATGGTGATGGCGGTCTGGGCGACGTCCAGGAGGTCAAGCGCAACCCGCGTCAGGGCCGGCCCCTGCTCATTCTCCCCCCTGAGGGCCAGGATGGTCTTCGCCAGTTCCCCGGCTTCCTCCATCAACTTGAGCGCCGTGCCCTCCAGGGTCGGTTCCAGCCGGTTGAGCTGCGGCAGAGCTATGGTCCGCGTGTTGACCGTACTCAATACCGCCCTCTCCTTTCACCAGTTCCACGCCTGCTTCCTCTAACAGCCGATGGGCAGACCGATCGGGGTAGGAGTCGGCGAACACTACCTTGCTGACGCCGGCGTTGATCAGCATCTTGGCGCAGATCATGCAAGGCGCGGACGTGCAATAGAGCGTCGCCCCCTGAACGCCGATCCCGTGCAGCGCCGCTTGAACCAGCGCGTTTTGCTCCGCGTGCAGCCCTCGGCACAGGTCATGGCGTTCCCCGGAGGGTATGGCCATCTGTTCCCGCATGCATCCGGCCTGACTGCAGTGCTCGAGACCTGCCGGGGCGCCGTTATAGCCGGTAGTGAGGATCCGCTTGTGGCGTACCAGGATCGCCCCCACCTGGCGGCGCAGACAGGTAGAACGGCTGGCCACCGCCCGGGTGATTCCCAGAAAATAGTCGTCCCAGCTCGGACGGGATACAAGGCTCAACGACGATATCGCTCCTCTATGGCCGACAGCTTGGCCACGCGGCGCTGGTGCCTTCCGGCCTGGGGGGTGGAGGCGAGCCAGGTGCGGACCACTTCCACCGCCAGGCCGCTGCCGATGACCCGCGCGCCCAGCGCCAACACGTTGGCGGCGTTGTGTTCCCGGGCCAGGCGGGCAGTGAAGGTATCGTGCGCCACCGCCGCGCGGATGCCCGGCACCTTGTTGGCAGCCATGGCCATGCCCGCGCCGGTCCCGCACACCAGGACTCCCAGCTCAACTTCACCCCGCCGGACAGTCTCGGCCACGGCCACCGCCAGGTCCGGGTAATCGACCGCATCCGTCTCGAAAGTGCCCAGATCCTGCCAGGTTTCACCGGGGAAGGCGGCAATGAGCGTCCGTTTGAGGTCGAGTCCTGTGTGATCGCAAGCGATGGCGAGTCTCATGTTCTGCCGCATCCCGTCAGCCTCTCGGCAACCCGTTCGACCAGCCGCTGCAGATGGTCGGCAGTGGCCTGATAGACATCCAACCCCTTGCCGAGCGGGTCGGGGATATCCAGTCCCTCGCCGGGTGGCGGGCACGTGGGGCACGTGGCGTATTCCACGAGGGTGAACGCCCGGTCGGCCGCGCCGGGAGCGAGGTCGATCACCATCTGTCGCTGGGATCGGGTCATGGTCAGCACCAGGTCCGCCTGGTCCACCAGTTCCCGGGAGATGGGCTGCGCCCGGTGGCCGCTGAGGTCCAGTCCCCGTTCGGCCATCACTTGCACCGCCGGGTCAGCGGCGGGATCGCCCGCACGCGCTGCCGTGCCGGCGGAGAGCACCAGGCAACCTCCCCCCAGCCGGGCAGCCAGCAGGGCGGCTGCCATCGGGCTACGGCAGGTATTGCCCGTACATACCAGTAAGACTTTCGGACACGGCCGGCCCTGGGTGTCCATCGCCATCACTATACACCAGATCTCGGTGGCAAACCAGGAAGCGCTTCGGCCGCCCTCGCCAGGCGATCCCGGATGGCACGTCCCATCCCCGTGACGGGGAAGTCCCCCTCCACCAGGATCACGTCCACCCCCGCCTCATCCACGGCCCGGAGCCCCGCGTACAGGCCTGTGGCAACGGCTTCGAGGTCTGTCCTGGAGCCCATCGACTTCACCAGATCGGCGCCGAGATCGATGCGGGCAAGATCGGCAGTGAGCAAGGCGCCCACCCGGAGACCGGCGCCGCGCAATCGCCGCACGAGTCGCTTCAGTTCGGCAGGGGCGTTCCTGTCAGCGCCTTCTACCAGCACCAGCCGGGCGCGCGGCGCATAGTGGCGATGGCGAATCCCGGGCGAGCGAGCCGGTCCGGAAGCGGGCTCTGCCACGCATGTCCGCGGCAGCACTCGCCGCAGTTCTTCAAGAGATATGCCCCCCGGCCGCAACAGGGCGGGAGGATCCACCGTGAGATCGACGACGGTGGATTCGAGACCCACCCGGGTAGGGCCGGCATCGACCACGGCGTCAATCCGGCCATCCAGGTCGGCGAGCACGTGGTCGGCGGTGGTGGGGCTGGGTCTCCCCGACAGGTTGGCGCTGGGAGCGGCCAGGGGCACACCGGCTTGCTCGATCAGGGTCCTGGCCACCGGGTGGTCGGGCACGCGGACGGCCACCGTATCCAACCCGCATGAAACCTCGGGCGCAAGGGCGGTGTCGCCCGCCCGGGCGGACATCCGGGGGACGACCAGGGTCAAGGGACCGGGCCAGAACGCCGCGGCCAGCCGGCCGCCCGCAGGAGGCAAGGAAGGCAAGTCCCGGGCGCCGGCGAAGTGGACGATGAGCGGGTTATCGGGAGGGCGTCCCTTCGCCCGGAAAATACCCTGGACGGCCCGGGAACTCGTGGCGTCGGCCCCCAGCCCGTACACCGTCTCGGTGGGAAAGGCGACCAGCCCTCCCCGGCGCAAGATCCTTGCGGCTTCCACCAGTACCGCGCGGTCGGGCTGCTCGGGATGTACGTGCCACACGCGCGTCATTTC
>DBBB01000046.1 GCA_002291985.1 Firmicutes bacterium UBA995 | reverse complement strand
GCCAGTTTTCGGTGGAGAACGCGTAGAGCGTAAGCACCTGCAGATCATGGCGTCGGGCCGCTTCGACGACACCCCGAACCGCCTTCATGCCGGCCCGGTGCCCCTCCCGCCGGTCGAGCCCTCGCTCGGCGGCCCAGCGCCCATTGCCGTCCATGATGATGGCAACGTGGCGTGGCCTCGGAAGGGAGGGGAGTTCCGCGCCCATGGGTTCCCTATCCTTCCCTTCCCCGGAGATAACCCTCGGCGGCCACCACCAACTCGACCCCGCCGTCGGTGCGGCGTTGCCGGATCACGCGCTCGACGCCCTTCGGCCGGCCGGCCCAGGGCGGAGACGTCCTCACGATGCGGACTCCCGCCGCGCCCGCCTCATACAAAAGGATAACAGCTTCCCCCAGGCGCCGCCCCACGACGTCGGGGTGACTGCTCAAACCTCCAGGACCTCCGCTTCCTTGGCCTGGAGCACCTGGTCCACCTCGGCCACCAGGCGATCGGTCAGCTTCTGCACCTGCTCACGCCCGCGGAAGGCATCGTCTTCCGAGATCTCGCCCTCATCTTCGAGTTCCTCGATCAACTCGTTGGCCTCTCGCCGGTGATTGCGGATGGTCACCCGCTCCTCCTCCGCCTTGCGCCGCAGGGTCTTCACGAGTTCCTGCCTGCGCTCGTGAGTGAGCTGAGGCACCGTGAGGCGGATGAGGTGACCATCGTTGGCCGGCGTGATGCCCAGGTCGGACTTGAGGATCGCCCTCTCGATGGCGCCGAGTTGCCCGCGATCCCAGGGCTGGATGACCAGTAACCGGGGCTCGGGCACGGTGACGGTTGCCATCCGGTTGATGGGCGTTGGCGTGCCGTAGTAATCGACCGTGA
This sequence comes from Firmicutes bacterium UBA995, assembly GCA_002291985.1. Classification (GTDB taxonomy): domain Bacteria; phylum Bacillota; class Sulfobacillia; order UBA995; family UBA995; genus UBA995. The sequence continues at coordinate 12,526 of DBBB01000046.1, read as the reverse complement.
TCCTCTCCAGCAGGGCGGGACTCGCTCGTCCTGCCCTGGTGCCCGCAAACTCACGCTTGAGGGTGTCGACCGCCTTCTTCATCTTGCCCTCGGCATCTTTGAGGATATCGCCGATCATCTTTTACTTCCCCCCGCGGATGAAAGTTCCCACTTTCTCCCCCCGGAGCACTCGCTGAATGTTATATGGGTCGGAAATGTTGAATACCACCAATGGTATGTCATTATCCATGCACAGGGAAGTGGCAGTAGCGTCCATGACCTGCAGCCCCCCCTTTAGCAGGTCGAGGTATCGCACTTCTTCATACTTCTGAGCCGTGGGGTTGGCATTCGGATCCGAGTCGTACACTCCATCCGCCCCTCGCTTGGCCATGAGGATGACGTCCGCCTCGATCTCCGCGGCCCGAAGCGCGGCCGCGGTGTCGGTGGAGAAGTACGGGTTGCCCGTGCCCCCGGCGAATATCACGACGCGGCCCTTCTCAAGATGGCGGATGGCCCGGCGGCGGATGTAGGGCTCGGCAACTTCCTGCATCTGCACGGCACTCTGCACTCGCGTCTCCACATCATGCTTCTCCAGCGCGTCCATCAACGCCATGGCGTTGATCACCGTGGCCAGCATGCCCATGTAGTCGGCGGTAGCGCGGTCCATCCCCTGCCGGGCCGCATCCGCGCCCCGCCAGATATTGCCTCCCCCCACCACCAGGGCCATCTCCACGCCCGACCGCCGCGCCTCACGGACCTGGACGGCCACTGCCTTCACGATCTCGGCAGAGATGCCGTAGCCGTGCTCGCCGGCCAAAGCCTCACCGCTGATCTTGAGCACCACCCGCCGGTAAATCGGCGGGGCCGTCAAGCTTCCCCTACCTCCAGACGCACGAAGCGGCCAATCCTGACATTCTCACCGATCGTGGCAATGAGGTCGGTGAGCCAGTCCTTTACCTTGCGATCGGGGTCCTTGATGAAGGACTGCTCGAGCAGACAGGTCTCGGCAATGAACTTCTCGATGCGGCCGGTCACGATGGAATCAACCACCCGGCCGGTCTTTCCCTGATTGATGGCCTGCTGCCGATACACTTCCCTCTCGGTGCCCAGCACTTCTTCGGGGACATCCTCCCGGCCGACCCAGCGAGGTCGACTCGCCGCAATCTGCAAGGCCACATCGTGGGCGAAGGCTTTGAAACGATCGTTGCGGGCAACGAAGTCAGTCTCGCACATCACCTCTACCAGCACGCCTATGCGTCCACCCAGATGGACATAGGCTTCCACCAGGCCCTCTCGCGCCTCGCGGGTGGCCTTGCGCTGAGCCGCCACCACCCCTCGCTGCCGGAGGATCAGGATCGCCCGCTCGACATCGCCCCCGCACTCCTCCAGCGCGGCCTTGCAGTCCATCATGCCGGCGCCGGTTCGGTCGCGCAGGGTCTTCACCAGGATTGCCGTTATCAACCCGGTACTCCCTCCCGACTTGCCTCTATCTCCGCCTCGCCTTCCACCGCGTCCATCTCGGTCTGGGCCTCGGTTCCGCCCTCGGGCCCGCCCTCCACCTCGCGATCGACCCCTGCGGCCTGCTGCGCTTCGTCTCGGACCTGTTGCAGATGAAGGTGCCATCCCTCGATGCAGGCGTCGGCGATCTTGCTGGTCAGCAAGCGTACGGCGCGGATGGCGTCATCGTTGCCGGGGATGGGATAATCGATCTCATCGGGGTCACAGTTGGTGTCCACGATGGCGACGACGGGGATCTCCAGTCTCCGCGCCTCCAGAACGGCTATGTGCTCCTTGCGGGGATCGATGACGAAAATCGCTCCGGGAAGCTGCTTCAGGTTGCGGATTCCGCCGAGGGACTTCTCGAGCTTGCCTTTCTCTCTCTGCAACCGGGCGACTTCCTTCTTGGGGAGCTTCTCGAATGCCCCCCGCTCCTCCTGGCGCAAGAGGTCGTTGAGACGATCGATGCGCCTTTTGATGGTCGAGAAGTTGGTGAGCATGCCCCCCAGCCATCGCTGGTTGACGTGGAACATCCCGCACCGGTTGGCTTCCTCGGCGACGGTCTCCTGTGCCTGCTTCTTGGTACCTACCATCAGCACGACTTGACCCGTCGAAACGAGGTCGCGCACGAAGTTATAGGCTTCCTCGATCTTGCGGACGGTCTTTTGCAGGTCGATGATGTAGATGCCGTTTCGCTCGGTGAAGATGTACGTGGCCATCTTGGGGTTCCAGCGCCGGGTCTGGTGGCCGAAATGGACGCCGGCCTCGAGCAACTGCTTCATCGAGACTACCGACAAGTTCTTTTCTCCCTTCCGGTTCTCCCTCCGCCGCCCGCATTGACCCGGACACCGGCCGAGCCGGACCCGTCCGCGCCTCGGGACAGCGTGCGTAGTAAGTGCTCAGTGGACACCATGCCGAAGTATATCATAGCCGATTCGCGAGGGGCAAGGCACGGGCAGCGCCCTGGGCCGGTGTGCGCCTGGGCCGCGCCGCCGGCCCCGGCCTACCGGAGCTTCTTCAACTCCTCGAGCAGCCGCTCGTTGAGCACCTTGATATATGTTCCCTTCATCCCGAGGGACCGCGATTCGATGACCCCGGCGCTCTCGAACTTGCGCAACGCATTGACGATCACCGAACGGGTTATGCCCACGCGGTCGGCGATCTTGGATGCGACCAGCAAGCCCTCCTGACCGCCAAGCTCCTCGAAGATGTGTTGAACCGCTTCCAGTTCCGAGTACGACAGGGTGCCCAGCGCCACCTGGACCGAGGCCTTCCTGCGCGCTTCCTCCTCGGCCTTCTCCGCCTTGAGGCGCAACATCTCCATCCCCACGACCGTCGCGGCGAATTCGGCAAGCACGAGGTCGCTCTCGTCGAAGTGCTTGCCAAATCTCGCGACCAGCAGCGTGCCCAGCCGGTCGCCCCCGGCAGTTATCGGCAAGACCGTCGACACCTTGCCCCGCTCGATGCAATCCTCGCCCCGACGGAAGATGCAACTCGCATCCGTCTGCGTCACATTGGCGTTGGTCTCATCCAGCCTGAGCAACGCCTCCGCATAGTCAGGCGGGAAACGCTCTTCCAGCAACACGTCCTCCTTGAGGACATCGCACTCGAAGCCTTCGGCCAGCGTGTAGCCCATGATCTTGCCGCGGTTGTTGATGATGTACACGTTGGCGCCGATCAAATCCGACAGCACCCGGGCAATCTGTCGGAATTCCTCCGGCTGCCCGGCCAGTCGCTGCACCAGCCGCCCCATAGCCCGCGTCTTGTCCAGTAGTCCCCTCACCCGCGAACCGCCTCCTTATGCTATCCCCGGCCGCACGAGCATCAAAGTATATAGCGGCTCATGTCGTGGTCTTCGACTATATCGGCCAGTCTACGCTTGACGTATTCGCTGTCAATTGTGACACTTTCCTTCTTACTGCCCGGCGCGTTGAAAGATACGTCTTCGAGAAGTTTCTCCATGAGCGTGTGCAGTCTCCGCACCCCTATGTCCTCGGTCCGCTGGTTCACCAGACTGGCCATCTGCGCGAGTTCCCGTATTCCCTCAGCACTGAACTCGAGCTTCACGCCTTCTGTCGCCAGCAATGCTTCATACTGCCGGGTCAGTGCATTCTCGGGTTCGGTCAGGATGCGGTGGAAGTCATCGGTCCCCATTGGCTCGAGTTCGACCCGGATGGGCAAGCGGCCCTGGAGTTCGGGGATCAGGTCCGAGGGCTTGTTCGCGTGGAACGCGCCCGCGGCAATGAACAGCACGTGGTCGGTGCGGACCGGACCGTACTTGGTCATGACCGTCGCTCCTTCCACGATCGGCAGGATGTCTCGCTGCACGCCCTCCCGGGAGACATCCGGTCCAGTAGTGCCCCCCTTACCCACTATCTTGTCGATCTCGTCGATGAATATGATCCCCGACTGCTCGGCGCGCTGGACCGACTCCATCCTTACTTTCTCCATGTCGACCAGTCTCGCCGCCTCTTCCTGGGTCAGCGCGTGCCGGGCTTCCGCCACCGACATTCGCAGCCGCTTCAGTTTCCGAGGGATGAGGCCACCCAGGATATCCTGGAAGCTGATGCTCATTTCCTCCATACCCGTCCCGGACATGATGTCCACAACTCGAGGCGAGCTGTCCTCGATTTCGATCTCCACCTGCTCTTCCTCGAGTTCCCCGGCCTCGAGGCGCCGGCGCGTGTCCGATCGCTTCAGTCGTGCCTGCCGGAGTTCCTCCTCGTGCGCGTCCGGATCTCCCTCGCTTCGAGCTGCCCCGGGCGTTGCCCCCAACAAGACTTCGAAGGGGTTTCGGGAGACGGGGTCGCGGCGGGGCAGCGGCGCCAACAGATCCACCAGGCGGCCGTCGGCTGCCCGCCGGGCTTCCTCCATCACCTGGGCCATGCGTTCCCCCTTGACCATCCGCACGGCCGTCTCCACGAGGTCGCGCACCATGGCTTCCACGTCCCGTCCGACATAGCCGACCTCGGTGAAACGGGTCGCCTCGACTTTGACGAAGGGAGCACTCACCAGGCGAGCCAGTCGGCGGGCTATCTCCGTCTTGCCGACGCCCGTGGGCCCGATCATGAGGATGTTCTTGGGGAAGACCTCTTCCCTCAGGTGCTCGGGCAAGAGGTTTCTCCGGTAGCGGTTGCGCAAGGCAATGGCCACACACCGCTTGGCCTTGGCCTGCCCGATAATGTAGCGGTCAAGTTCCTGCACTATCTCCCGGGGGGTCAGATCCTCCCGGCCGCGTGTCATTCAGCTCAAACCTCTTCCACTGTCAACTCGTTGTTCGTGTAGATGCAGATGTGCGAGACTATGCGCATGCTCTCCACGACGATGTCCCGCGCGGACATGGCCGTGTGAGTCAGCAACGCCTGGGCGGCAGACAGCGCGAGACCCGACCCGGAGCCGATTGCCGCCACCGGCTCGTCAGGTTCCACCACGTCCCCGCTGCCGGAGATGAGGAGCAGGTTTTCGGAGTCGACCGCGAGGAGCAGGGCGTCCAGTCGCCGTAACATGCGGTCGGTACGCCACTCCCGCGCCAGACCCACCGCCGCTCGGGGGAGGTTGCCGTGCGACTGCTCCAGCCGGGCTTCAAAACGGTCGAACAAGGTGAGGGCATCCGCCACCGATCCGGCGAACCCCACGATCACCTTGCCGCCGAAAATCCTGCGCACCTTCCTTGCCCGATGCTTGAGGATGGTGCTCGACTGGTCGAGTGTCACCTGACCGTCGCCGGCGACCGCGGCCCGTCCATCACGGCGCACGGCCAGGATGGTCGTACCGTGCATCCTTAGCAGCCCTCCCAGACCCCACCAATCGTATCACAAGCTACAAGGGGAGACAAGGAGACGAGGTCTTGAACTGACGGCTACGCAAGTACTCCTCGAGGGCCTCCAGCGATCGGCTGACCATGCGATCCCGCTTGCCACGCCGGGAGGGCCCTGTCAATGCCGGAAGCAGGCCGAAGTTGGCGTTCATGGGCTGAAAGTGCATGGGGTCGGCGCCCGCGACGTACTGGCACAGACTGCCCAGCATTGTCTGCCCGGGCAGGACAAGTGGTTCCCTTCCCGCCTGGCGCCGGCGAGCGTTGATCCCCGCCACCATGCCCGTGGCTGCCGATTCGACGTAACCTTCGACTCCCGTGAGCTGACCCGCGAAGAACAACCCGCTCCGGAGCCTGGCTTCCAGGGACGGTTTCAGGAGCCGCGGCGAGTTCAGGTAAGTGTTGCGGTGCATCACTCCAAGACGGGCGAAACTCGCATCCGCGAGGGCGGGGATCATGCGGAACACTCGCTCTTGCTCCGAGAAGCGCAAGTTGGTCTGGAAGCCTACCAGGCCCAGCAGCGTGTCGGCCAGATTGTCCTGCCGCAGTTGCACCACGGCATAGGGGTCTCGGCCCGTGGCGGGATCGCGAAGCCCTACCGGGCGCATCGGTCCGAAGCGCAGCGTGTCTCGGCCCCGCCGGGCGAGTTCCTCTACCGGCAGACAACCCTCGAAGAACACGGGATCCTCGAATGCTCTCAGCGGGTGCTGTTCTGCGGACACCAGCGCCCGCCAGAAGGCCTCGTATTCATCCTGGTCGAGGGGGCAATTGACGTAGTCCCCGTCGCCCTCCCGGTCATAGCGGGATGCCCGGAAGGTCCGGTCCAGGCGGACCGACTCCCGATGCACGATGGGCGCCGCCGCATCGTAGAAGAACAGGTGCTCCTCGCCGGTCAAGTCCACGAGGGCCGCGGCCAGGGCCGGTGAGGTCAGGGGGCCGGTAGCCACCACCACCGGCTCGTCCGCAGGCAAGGCAGTCGCCTCGGCGCGCTCGACCCGGATCCGGGGGTGGGCCAGGACGGTTCGCGTGACCAATCGAGAGAAAGCCTCGCGATCGACGGCCAGGGCCTTGCCGGCGGGAATGCGCACTCGTTCCGCGCAGGCCAGCACCACCGATCCGATGAGCTTCATCTCGGCCTTCAGAAGGCCCGCGGGCGTATCCCCGCCCTCCGATCGCAGTGAGCTGGAGCAGACCAGTTCCGCGAGTTCGCCGGTACGATGGGCAGGCGTCATCGTGGCCGGCCGCATCTCCATCAGGACCACCGGGCCGGATGCCGCCGCTTGCCAGGCGGCCTCCACCCCGGCCAATCCTCCGCCGATCACGCGCACGGTGTCGGTCACACCCATTTCCCCCCGGCGACCCTCCCCGGCGAAGGCATTCACCTGTCCTCCCCATCATCCGTCGGGCGTATCAGCCTCGACATACTCGCGGTGACCGCACTCCTCCCGAACGCACGCGAGATATGGGCCGGCCTGGCGATCCCGGGCCTCGACCAGGAAGGCCCCGCATTCCGGGCAGTCTCGCGCCACCGGCCGCCGCCAGGTCGTGAAAGTGCAGTCAGGGTAACGGCTACAGCCGTAGAAGCGCCTGCCCTTCCGGCTGCGGCGGGATACGACCTCCGCGCCACACTCCGGGCAGTTCACGCCGGCGGCCTCGAAGTACGGTCGACTGGCCCGACATTCGGGGAAGCCGGAACAACCCAGGAACTTGCCGAAACGGCTGTACTTCACCACCATGGGTTTGCCGCACTGCTCGCAGGCGATGTCGGTGACCTCGTCGGGCACTTCCATGCCCCCGATCTCCCGTTCCGCCCGTTCCAGCGTGGCCTGAAAGGGTTCGTAGAAGCTCTTCAATACGTCGGTCGCGCTGAACTTCCCGGCCTCGACGCCATCGAGGCGCTCTTCCAGTCCGGCCGTGAATCCCGGATCCACGATTTCGGGGAAGTACTCCTTGAGCAGCGCCAGTACTCGCAAACCAAGCTCTGTCGGACGGAGACTGCGGTCTTCATTGGCAACGTAACCTCGCTGGACTATGGTGTCGATGGTCGGAGCGTAGGTGCTGGGCCGGCCGATGCCGAGTTCCTCGAGTTCTTTCACCAGCGATGCCTCGGTGTAGCGCGCGGGGGGGACGGTGACATGACGCTGATCCTCCAGGCGCGTGACGGCGACCTTCTGCCCGACCCGGGCGGCGGCCAACGCGGCAGGATCGGAGGTATCGGGTGCGGCAGTCCGCTCGGCCGGCCGATACACGGACGTGAAGCCGGCAAAGGTTACGACCGACCCTGAAGCGCGGAAGGCGTGCCCTCCCGCCTTCAGGTGCACCGCCGTCAACTCGAACTCGGCCGGCGCCATCTGGCTGGCCACGAAACGTTCCCATATTAGCCGATACAGCCGCGCCTGTTCGGGTGCGAGGTGCGGGGCGACGGCATCCGGCTCGCGGAACACGTCGGTCGGGCGGATCGCCTCGTGCGCGCCCTGCACCCGCGAGCCGCGACGCTCCGCGGCCGGCGAGCCGACCCATTCGCTCCCGAACCGTCCGGTCACATACTGCCGGGCTCGTTCTCGAGCGACCTCGGCAACGCGGGTCGAATCGGTGCGCATGTAGGTTACCAGACCGCTTGATCCCTCGTCTCCGAGTTCCAAACCCTCATAGAGCTGCTGGGCCACCCTCATGGTCTTTCGCACGGGGAAGCCCAGTCGCCGGAATGCTTCCTGCTGCAATGAACTGGTGATGAAGGGGGCCGGCGGGCTGCGGCGCCGGCGACTCTTCCTGACCGCTTCCACTTCCAACGCGGTTCCCTTGAGGTCCGCCAACAACCCGTCTACCTGCCGGCGTTCTCGCAGGATAACCCGCTTGCCCCCGGTGCCCCAGTATCGGGCTACCAGACCGCCTTCCAGGTAGGCAAGCAACGTCCAGTACTCCTCGGGCACGTGAGCCTCAATAGCCGCCTCGCGGTCGCCGACCAGCCGGAGGGCCACCGACTGGACCCGCCCGGCGCTAAGTCCCCGTCTCACCTTGCGCCAGAGCAAGGGGCTGAGCTTGTAGCCCACCAGCCGGTCGAGAATCCTGCGCGCCTGTTGCGCCTCGACCAGTTGTTCGTCGATGGGCCGGGGGTGGTCGATCGCCCGCTCGATGGCCTCGCGGGTGACTTCGCGGAACTCGATGCGCACCGCGCGGTGTGGTTCAAAACCGAGCAAGTGCGCGAGATGCCAGGAGATAGCCTCTCCCTCTCGATCGGGATCGGTGGCCAGATAAACCTGGCGTGCCTTGCGCGCACGTTCCCGGAGTTTCTTCAGGATCTCCCCCTTGCCGCGGATCGTCACGTACTTGGGCGCAAAGTTGTCACTTTCGTCCACTCCCAGCCGGCTGCGCGGGAGGTCCCGAACATGGCCCATCGATGCCTCTACCTTGACCTTGCTATGGAACAGCTTCTGGATGGTCCGCGCCTTGGCCGGCGACTCCACGATGATCAGGGGTCTCACCAACGCCTGCCCAACCTCCCCGGTAGACTTCACCCCAGTAGCATAACTCAGTCCGCCGATCGCACGCAAGGTCGAGTTGGGCGCTACAAAAAAGCGCGGGGAAGGGGCCAAAGAGAGCAACCCTCCCCGCGCGTCCTGCTGACCTATGCGCGAAGCAGGGCAACGATGACGCCCACAAACCCGGCCAGGAGTGTGACCAGCAGGCCGGTGGCCCAGGCGCGCAGGCCGTTGATGTCCTTGCTGAGCTTCTGTTCCAAGCCGTCAATGCGGGCGGTGAGCTTCTCGTCCACGGCGTCAATGCGAGCGGTGAGCTTCTCGTCCAGCCGGTCGACGCGCTGCAGGAGGAAGAAAAACTCCTCGGACGCAAACCTGCGCCCGGGGTCGCCCGCGGCAATTTCCGCCTGGGTTCGCTCCATCGCAGCCACCTCCATCACCTCCAGCTTACCAAAACCAGCGGACCGTGTCCACCGCGCCCCGGGGGCGCAGCGGGGATATTACCTGCCGGCAGGCAAGACGATATAGCCAGCCCCGGAGCGCCGTATCCGCCCCGCGGTCTCGAGGGCGAGGAGGGCGACAAGGATGTCGCCCGGCTCAAGTCCCGTCCGTTCGGCAAGTTCTTCCGGCAGCCGAGGTTCAACGCCCAGTTGCGCCAGCAACCGAAGATGAGTTTCGCTCATATCGGTCTCGTGCGCCGGCACCTGGGGCTGGACCTGGGGCGACTGCAAGCCCAGCACCTCCAGCACATCCCGGGCCGATTCGACAAGGGCGGCGCCGTCGCGGATGAGGGCGTGCGGGCCGCGACTGCCCTCACCGGTAATGGGTCCGGGCACGCCCATCACTTCCCTTCCCTGCTCCGCCGCCAACTGGGCGGTGATCAGCGCGCCGCTGTCGGCGGCGCCCTCCACCACCACCACGCCGAGAGACAAGCCGGCGATGATGCGGTTGCGCACGGGGAAGTGACCGGCCAGGGGCGGGGTCTGCGGCGCCAACTCGCTGACTACCCCGCCGCTTGCCGCAATGCGCCGCGCCAGCGACCGCGCTTCGGGAGGATATACGCGCTCGAGGCCCGACCCAAGCACGGCCAGCGTCTGCCCTCCTCCATCCAGCGCCCCCCGGTGCCCGGCGGTATCGATTCCCCGGGCAAGGCCGGAAACGACCCACACCCCCGCCCGGGCGAGGTCTCTGCCCAGACACTCCGCGACCGCAAGTCCGTAGGGCGAGGCCCGGCGCGAACCGACAATCGCCACCGCGGCCTCCTCGACGAGCAGCGCTCCCCGGACGTATAGCAAGAAGGGCGGATCGGCGATGGCGGCCAGGCGGGGCGGATACCCCCGGTCAGACCGCAGGACTACCGTGATGCCTGCCCGTTCAACCGCCTGCCAACATGCTTCCGGGTCGAGACCCCGCCGGGCGGCAATCAGTCGCTCGCCCCCCTCGCCCGGGAGAATCCCTCGCAGAGCCGAATCCGGAGCATGCCACGCGGCAGCGGCCGTTCCGAGACGCTCGAGCAAGCGATCGAAGCGCCGGGGGCCGATTCCCGGTAGATGGCTGAATGCCACCCAGTAAGCCGCTTCCGGCAACGATCTGTCGTGCATACCCTTTACCGTTCGCCGCATGCCACGTATTTCCTGCTATGGGATCCTGTTGCATTTGGGCGCCCCCATTCCGAGGGGCAGCGGAAGCACCGGGATAGATCAGCCGGTCGCCTCTCCCAGCCGTTCGAAGGCGGTCCGCACCACCGCATGAGCGGGCGGCGAAAGCCGGCACAGCTTACGGACTTCTCCCGGACCCATCTGGCCGCTGGTGGTCAGACCCGCCCCCTCGAACCGCCACCGCTGAATGGCCCTGGACCGTAGCACGCAGTGGCGGATTGCCGCGCTGCTCCCGTCCTTCCCCCCATTACGATCCAAAGCGACCACCGTTTACGACAGAACCGACCACTCGGGTGTTTGAGGCAGCAGGCGGGACACCGTAGCAAGTCGGAGGAGCAGGCGCACGGACAGGCCCTTCAGACGGCGCCAACAGAACTTCCGTTTAGTGGGCTGCCCTGCAGGTGCGAGCGGGAAAGTGATGGAAAGGCCATCGTCACCGGGCGAGAACCGGGCTCGCTCATGTGATGTGGCACGCCGGTGGGCCGGAACCTTCACACGTACAGGTCGCGCCGTTCGTAGCATAGGTAGGTGGCAGCAACGGACGCGACGATGACTGCGGCGGCAAGTACCAGGTAGATGGGATCAAGACGTAAGTTCCGCAGGATCTTGACTCCGTCGAAGTAGCTGAATGGGGTAGCCCACCTGAGAAAGGACATCCGCTCGGTCAAGGCGGCCAGGATGGATGCCAGGTACAGCGCGAAGATCACGCCTACGCCTATGCCGGCCGAGAGCTTGTGCCTCCTGGTCGCGGCGGCCGAAAGCATTCCCAGGCCCAAGAAGAACAGGTTGAAGATGAATCCCGCCACGGCCACCAGCACCAGGAAGTCCGGAAAGGTCGCTTCCCACTGGTAGGGCAAGGCGGAGATGACGACGGTCCCCATGACCACGAGCAGCAGCGCCGTGGAACTGACGACGGCTGCCAGCAGCTTGCCGGTGATCACCCGCCGGCGGGTGACGGGCAATGTCATGAGAAAACCGGCGGTACGGTCCCGTTCCTCTTTGCCGATGATGTTGTTACCGAGCAAGATCGCGTAAATGCCCAGGCAGAGGTTGATGAAAGGCACGATAATGGACACATACCCGCTCACCGTGGTCAGGTTGGCCTCGTCCATGCCGAAAGCCTCCAACAGGGCCACGGGCATGGCCTCGATCATGGCCAGCATCTCGGGGTTTTTGTAGTAGGCGGAGAACTCCGCGAACGTCATCACCATAAAGGCCACCATGCTAAGGCTCCAGACCAGCAGGGTTCTGGCGTTGGCCCTCAGCTCTCGCACTACCACGTTCACGCTCTCGCCCTCCTATACGGCCGTACGCAGGTCGCGCTTGCTGAAAAGCAGGTAGGCGGCGATGTTTGCGCATATGATGAAGCCCGCGCTAATGGACACCAGGCCGAGATCCCATTCGCCGCGTGCCAGGATGTGGTTAGGGTCGAAATGGTAGTAAGGCGATAGCAGACCGAGCAGTTCTCCTCCCACAATCCTTCTCAGGGCGTTGAGCATGTAGAGAACAAAGGCGAACCCCACAGCTGAGCCGAGAACGCTGGTCAGTCTCTTGGACAGCGCCGTGGCCAAAAACCCAAGGCTGAAGAAGAAAAGCTGGAAAATGGGGACGGTAAGGAGCAGGGAGATTACCGCCCGCACATCATAGGGATCATCACCCCCGAACCAGGCGATGGAAAGAAAGGTGCCGGTCCACACCGCGGCGTTGGTCACCAGTAGCGCGCCCCCGGCCGCCAGGTATTTTTCGGTCAGCACGCGCAGCCTGCTGACGGGTTTGGCGTAGAGGAAGTCGGCCGTCAGCTCCCTTTCCTCTACGGACAAGAAGCTGAAGCCGTAGTAGGCGCTCTGGACGGCCAGGCAGAGCTGTACGAGGGCGAAGGAGAAAGCCAAGAAGCCTGCCACGGTAGCCAGGGACAGTTCTCCGCCCATGCCGAAGGCTTTCAAGAGTTCTTCCGGGTAGTAGTGGAGGAACATGTCCAGGGTCGCCACATCTGCTGCCAGTACCGGGTAGAAGGCCATGAACATCAGCAAGAGCCCGATCAGGGACAAGGCCCAGACCCAAAGCGGTAGCAAGTACCTTCGAAACTCAAAGCCGAGGATGCG
>DBBB01000076.1 GCA_002291985.1 Firmicutes bacterium UBA995 | reverse complement strand
AGTCTCGGCCATCAGGGAGTAAGGGCACAGCGCTACGGGGAGGTTCTGAGGTCTTGGCTAACGAGAAGATTCGCATAAGGCTGCGGGCATTCGACTACCGGATCCTCGACCAATCGGCCGAACGGATCGTGGCAACGGCGAGGAAGACAGGAGCGAGGGTGTCCGGCCCCGTGCCGCTTCCGACCGAGAAGAGTATTTACACCGTGCTCGTCGCCCCGAACGGGGAGAAGGACATCCGCGAGCAGTTCGAGATGAGGACGCACAAGCGCGTGATTGACATCCTGGATCCGACATCCAAGACGGTGGACGCGCTGATGAAGCTCGACCTGCCGGCCGGTGTCGATATCGAACTGAAGCTCTGACCCGGCGCGCACGAGGAGTGGGCAACATGACCGCAGGGATTGTGGGTAGGAAGCTGGGGATGACCCAGATCTATGATGACACGGGGCGAGTCGTGCCGGTGACGGTCATAGAAGCGGGACCGTGCGTCGTCGTCCAGAAGAAGACGCGGGAACATGACGGCTATGATGCCGTCCAGCTGGGTTTCGGCGCCATTCGACCCGGGCGGGTGAACCGGCCGTTACGGGGTCACTACCGGCGGGCCGGGATTGAGCCGAAACGGGTCTTGATGGAGTTCCGCACGGACGGACCACCACCTTATGAGCCCGGTCAGGAGATACTCGTGGATTCCTTCAAACCCGGTGAGCGGGTGGATGTGACCGGCGTCTCCAAGGGCAAGGGGTTTGCCGGCAGCGTGCGCCGCCATGGTTTCAAGCGAGGGCCCATGGCCCATGGTTCCAAGTATCACCGCGGCCCCGGGTCGCTGCAGTCCCGCGCGGCGGCTCGCGTGTTCAAGGGCCGCAAGTTGCCCGGGCACCTGGGGGCACGTCGCACCACCACCCAGGGACTGCTGGTGGTGAGGGCCGATGCCGGCCGCAACTTGCTCCTGGTGAGAGGCGCCGTACCCGGACCTCGAGGTCAGTGGTTGACCATTCGCCGCGCGGTCAAGGGGCAGAGTTGATGAGGAGGCAAGGTTGAAATGCCCAAGGCGGCGCTGTATAGCCCGGAAGGCGAGACCCTGGGTGAGATGGAGTTATCGGACACCGTCTTCGGGACGGACGTGAACACCGGCCTCCTTCACGAGGTTACGGTGATGCTTCAGGCCAATCGGCGTACCGGCACGGCTTCGACCAAGACCCGGGCAGAGGTGAGGGGTGGCGGGCGGAAGCCGTGGCGGCAGAAGGGTCTGGGTCGGGCCAGGGCAGGGACGATCCGCTCGCCGCTGTGGAGAGGTGGGGGAATAGTCTTCGGGCCATCGCCCAGGGACTATTCATATGCCCTGCCCCGGAAGGCGAGGAGGGAGGCCCTCCGGTCAGCCCTGTCGGTGAGAGCCGGCGAAGGTCGGGTGGTCGTCCTCGAACAGCTGGCTATGGAACGACCGAAGACGGCGAGCCTGGTGAGACTGCTGGACCGCGTCGTGCAAGGTTCGGCCCTGGTTGTGACGGGCGACTCTGACCGCATGGTCGCACTATCCGCCAGGAATGTGGCAGGGATCATGTCCTTGCCGGCAGCCAGCATCAATGCCCTGGACGTCCTGGCCCATGAGTGGCTCGTCCTGACCCGGGATGCCGCCAGGCGACTGGAGGAGGCTTTGGCGCCGTGAAAGATCCCCGGGCGATAATTTTGAAGCCGGTGATGTCCGAAAAGAGCACTGCGGCGATGGCCGAAGGCAAGTACACCTTCCTTGTTGCCCGGCACGCCACCAAGGTGGAGATCAGGCAGGCAGTGGAGGCCATCTTCAAGGTCAGAGTCATGCAGGTCAACACCCAAAACCGGCAAGGCAAGTTGCGTCGAATGGGTGCCCACCAGGGGCGCCGTCCGGCCACCAAGAAGGCGGTGGTGGCCCTGGCTGAGGGACAGACCATCAAGTTTTTCGAGGACCTGAGGTAAGCCGCGTCTGCGGGTAAGGGAGCGGTGACGGTGAGTATCAAGACCTACAAGCCTACTTCGCCCGGGCGAAGAGGAATGACCGGGCCCAGCTTCGAGGAGATCACGCGAAGCACGCCGGAGAAGGCTCTGGTGCGAGCCATGACCAGCAAAGCTGGTCGTTCCAACCAGGGTCGGATTGCCGTTCGCCACCGTGGGGGCGGCCACAGGCGGGCTTATCGGGTCATCGACTTCTTGCGCGCCAAGGACGGCGTGCCCGGACGCGTGACCACGATCGAATACGATCCCAACCGCTCGGCGCGCATCGCCCTCATCCACTATGCCGACGGAGACAAGCGATACATCCTTGCCCCGGTAGGCCTGGGTGTCGGCGACCAGATCATGTCCGGCCCCACGGCCGACATACGACCGGGCAACGCCCTGCCCCTGGCGAACATGCCCCTGGGCACGGAAGTCCACAATGTCGAACTCAAACCCGCCAAGGGGGCGCAGATGGTCCGCTCGGCGGGGGCCTCGGCGCAGTTGATGGCCAAAGAGGGTGGCCAGGCGCTGTTGCGCTTGCCTTCCGGAGAACTCCGGCTGGTGGATGAGCGCTGCCGGGCGACGGTGGGCCAGGTCGGCAACGTGGAACACGAGAACATCAAGCTCGGCAAGGCGGGCCGGAGCCGATGGCTAGGCCGGCGTCCCACCACCCGGGGAGTGGTCATGAATCCGGTTGACCATCCCCACGGCGGCGGTGAGGGCAAGTCCCCCATCGGACGCAAGCACCCCGTAACACCCTGGGGCAAGCCGACACTCGGCTTCAAGACGCGCAAAAAACGCAAACACTCCGACAGGTACATAGTCAAGCGGCGCAAGTAAAGCCGGGAAGGAGGTCGAGGCAAGGTGGGGCGGTCGGTACGGAAGGGTCCATACGTCGATGAGAAACTTGTGGCGAAGATTCGCCTGTTCAATGCGAGGAACGAGAAACGGGTGGTGAAGACCTGGGCTCGCGCCTGCACCATCATACCCGAATTCCTCGGCCACACCATAGCCGTCCATGACGGGCGCAAACACGTTCCCGTCTATGTAACCGAGGACATGATCGGGCACAAGTTGGGCGAGTTCGCGGGAACCCGTACGTTTCGCGGCCACGGACATCACACCGAACGGTCGACGGCGCTCAAGTAACTCGGAAGAGGGGGATTGACCGTGGAAGGGAGAGCTGTGGCCCGTTACCTGCGGATCGCGCCTAGAAAGGCGCGTATCGTGATCGATCTGATCCGCGGCAAGCCGGTCGACCGCGCCCTGGCCATACTCAGGTTCACGCCCAAGCGGGCTGCTGAACTCATCGAGAAAGTACTCGTGTCCGCGGTGGCCAACGCGGAGCACAATCGAGGTCTTGACCGCACCCGTCTTTTCGTGGCCGAAGGGTGCGTGGACCAGGGACCGACGAACAAGCGATGGCATCCTCGGCAGCGAGGGCAGGCATTCTCCATCAAGAAGCGTACCAGCCACATAACCGTGGTAGTGCGCGAAAGAAAGGAGTAAGGTAAACGACTTTGGGCCAGAAGGTGCACCCCAAGGGCTTACGCCTGGGTATCGTCAAGGACTGGGACGCCAGGTGGTACGCATCCGGACCGAAGTACGCTGAACTCCTGCACGAGGACGTAAGAGTGCGGCAGTTGTTGCACCGCCGCCTGTCCCACGCCGGGATCTCACGGGTCGAGATGGAAAGAGTTGCAAACAGGCTGAAGATTACCATCCACACGGCCAAGCCGGGCATCGTGATCGGCAGGGGCGGAACAGGGGCCGAGGCGCTCAAACAAGATATCGAGCGCTTGACGGGAAAGCAAGTGTCGGTTAACATCGTGGAGGTTCGCAATCCCGAGGTCGACGCCAAGCTGGTGGCCGAGAACATTGCCGGCGCGCTTGAGAAGCGCATTTCCTTCCGCCGGGCGGTGAAGCAGGCCATCACCCGCGCCATGAGGGCGGGAGCGCGGGGAGTTCGGGTAGTCGTGTCCGGGCGACTGGGCGGGGCCGAGATTGCCCGCCGCGAACGCAGTTGGGAAGGCACGGTTCCCCTGCACACGCTACGGGCGGACATCGACTACGGGTTGGCCGAGGCACGCACCACTTACGGTCAGATCGGCGTCAAGGTTTGGGTGTTCCGGGGGGAAGTGACCCCCGGGCAGGAACGGCCGGGCGAGCGGCCGGGCGACTCCCCGCGGGCGGGTCGCCGACCGGCCAGGGCGTAGAGGGGGCCAAGCACCATGTTGATGCCCAAGCGGGTCAAATACCGGAAAGTACACCGGGGGCGGCGGACGGGAATTTCCTACCGCGGGTCGGACCTGCTTTACGGTGACTACGGTCTGCAGGCCATGGAACCCGCATGGGTGACCGACCGCCAGATCGAAGCGGCCCGTATTGCCCTCACCCGGCACATCAAGCGCGGCGGCAAGGTCTGGATCCGGATCTTTCCCGACAAGTCGGTCACGAAGAAACCGGCCGAAACGCGGATGGGCAGTGGGAAGGGCGCCCCCGAGTACTGGGTATCGGTTGTCCGACCGGGACGCATCCTCTTCGAACTTAGCGGAGTGGATGACATCGCGGCGCAGGAGGCGATGCGTCTGGCCGGACACAAACTACCCCTGCGGACGAAGTTCATCAAGCGCGAAGAGCACGGCGGTGAGACCAAGTGAAACCCACAGAACTCAGGGAACTCGGGGCGGAGGAACTCGAAGCGAAACTCCGGACACTGAAAGAAGAACTGTTCAACTTGCGCTTTCAACTTGCAGCCCGGCAGTTGGACAACCCCATGCGCGTCCGGCAGGTACGCAAGGATATCGCAAGGGTCATGACCATACAGCGCGAGCAACAACTGGGACGCCGCGCTTCAAAGAAGTAGGGGCAGGAGGCAAGGTCCATGAGTGATATCCGGGGGGTCCGGAAGGATCGCATCGGGACGGTGGTGTCCGACCGTATGGACAAGACGGTGGTCGTCGCCATCGAGATCATCAAACAGCACCCCCTCTACGGGCGGCGCGTGCGTCGTACTCGCCGGTTCAAAGCCCATGATGAGCAGAACCAGTGCAAGAAAGGCGATCGCGTGCTCATCGTGGAGACCCGGCCGCTCTCCCGGGAGAAGCGCTGGCGGGTTGCCGAGATCATAGAGCGCGCCCGGTAAATCGGGCCGGCGGGAAGGAGTGCCCCATGATCCAGGCGCAGACCAGACTGAACATAGCCGACAACACCGGGGCCAAGGAGATCATGTGCATCAGGGTCCTCGGAGGCTCTCGGCGCAGGTATGCTAACATTGGCGATGTTATCGTGGCTTCGGTGAAGGAGTCGGCCCCGGGCGGGGTCGTCAAGAAGGGCGATGTGATCAAGGCAGTGGTGGTGAGATCGCGGCGAGGGATCCGGCGTGAAGATGGGTCGCATATCCGCTTCGACGACAACGCGGCGGTTATCATCAAGGACGACCGGGAACCCAGGGGGACCCGAATCTTCGGACCCGTCGCCAGGGAACTGAGGGAACATGCTTTCATGAAGATCATCTCTCTGGCTCCGGAAGTCCTTTAGGGCCGATCCTTTCGGGCAAGGAGGGTTGCAGCGGTGCGCAAGCGAGGGGCAGGCCCCGGGGGGCCAATGCATGTCCGCAAAGGGGACGTGGTAGTGATCATCTCCGGCAAGGACCGGGGCAAGCGCGGCAAGATCATCCGGTCCGAGGCGGACAAGGGCAAGATCGTGGTTGAAGGCGTAAACGTGGTCAAGAAGCACACGCGACCGCAGGGGAAAGCCATGCAAGGCGGCATAGTCGATCAGGAGGCTCCCATCCCGAGCGCCAAAGCGATGCTGGTGTGTGTCCGGTGCAACCGGCCGGCTCGCTTGAAGAAGACGCTGCTCAAGGACGGCCGACACGTCCGGACCTGCAAGAAGTGCGGAGAAGTCGTAGATCGGTAGGTGATGGCAACGTGCCCGCGAGGCTCAAGGAGATATACCGGGAAAAGGCGGTTCCTGCTCTGAGAGAGCAGTTCCGATATCGCAATGCCATGGAAATCCCCCGGCTTGAGAAGATCGTGGTGAACATGGGAGTCGGCGAGGCAACCCAGAACCCCAAAGCCCTGGAGGGTGCGACCGGCGACCTGGCCATCATTACCGGCCAGCGACCGGTAGTCCTGAAGGCCAAGGGATCGGTGGCCGCTTTCAAGCTGAGGAAAGGAATGTCCATCGGCTGCAAGGTAACGCTTCGAGGCGACCGGATGTACGACTTCCTCGATCGTCTGGTGAGCATTGCCCTGCCGCGGGTGCGCGACTTCCGGGGGGTATCGCCCCGTGGTCTCGACGGGCGAGGCAACTATACCCTTGGCGTTCGCGAGCAGTTGATCTTTCCCGAGATCGAGTACGACAAGGTAGACAAGGTCCGCGGGATGGATGTGACGATCGTCACCACCGCCCGGACGGATGAGGAGGCCCTGAGTCTGCTAAAGGCTCTAGGCATGCCGTTCCGGGATACGGCATGAGGAGGGTTGGCTGAATTGGCCACCAAGGCAATGATTGAAAAGTGGAAGCGGCAGCCCAAACATGGGACCAGGGCCCATAACCGGTGCCGCGTCTGCGGTCGGCCTCGCGGCTATATGGGGAAGTTCGCCATGTGTCGTATGTGCTTCAGGCAGCTTGCCCATCAGGGGCAGATTCCCGGTGTGCGCAAGTCAAGCTGGTGAACTCACCGGACGACGGCCGGGCCCCGATAAGGAGGTGTGCTTGAGAGATGGCCATGTCCGATCCTGTGGCGGATATGTTGACCCGGATACGTAACGCCAGTCTGGTCAGGCGTGAGCGGGTGGAAGTCCCCGGTTCGCGGTTGAAGCGAGCCATGGCCGAGATCATGAAGCGAGAAGGGTACATCCGGGACTTCGAGTGGGTCGCGGGAAGTCCCGAAAACAAGATTCGGATTCACCTGCGCTATGGACCGCGGAAAGAGCAAGTCATCCGTGGTCTGAAGCGGGTAAGCAAGCCTGGTCTACGGGTGTATGCTGCCAAGGACGAGTTGCCCCGCGTGCTCGGTGGGCTGGGGGTGGCGATCGTGTCCACGTCCCGGGGACTGATGACCGACCGGGAAGCCAGGGAACTAGGTCTGGGGGGCGAAGTCATCTGCCAGATCTGGTGATGCTTGTATTCTCCCTGGTCAGGAGGTAGTCAAATCATGTCGCGAGTAGGACGCAAACCGGTGCCCCTTCCTCCCGGGGTCACCGTCCAGATAGACGGCAACACGGTGCAGGTAACCGGGCCAAGAGGTGAACTGGTGCGGGACATACCGGCGCCGATGAGTGTGGAGGTCGGCAAGGGCGAAGTGCAAGTCACGCGTCCAACCAATGGTCGCCTTCACCGGTCCCTGCACGGGCTGACTCGAAGCCTTATCGCCAATATGGTTACCGGGGTCACAGAAGGCTATCAGAAGAACCTGGAACTCGTGGGTGTGGGTTATCGCGCCAGCGTGGTTGGTCGGAAATTGGTACTGAATGTGGGTTTCAGTCATCAGGTGGAGATCATGCCCCCGGCGGGGGTGGACATTCAGGTGCCGGCGCCTGCCAGCATTGTCATCCGGGGCAACTGTAAGGAGACGGTGGGTGAGATGGCGGCCCGGGTTCGCGCCGTACGCCCGCCAGAGCCCTATCAAGGCAAGGGCATCCGCTACGCCGGCGAGCGCGTTAGACGGAAAGCCGGCAAGACAGGCAAGTGAGGCTGCGGTTGGAGGAAGGACGAGTATGCTGAAGCGTGAGGGTCGGAACAAGGCCCGGCAGAAACGCCATCGCAGGCTTCGTGCGCGAATGGCAGGCAGCACAAGCCGTCCGCGTCTGAACGTATTCCGGAGCCTGCAACACATCTACGCCCAGGTGATCGACGACAGCCGGGGAGTGACAATGGCCGCGGCTTCTTCCCTCGATCCCGAGGTTCGGGCGGCAATCAACGGCCAGGACGATGACGTGCGGGGCAAAGTGGCAATCGCCCGCCGAGTCGGCGACCTGATTGCCCGCCGGGCGAGGGAGCGTGGCATATCCAGGGTGGTGTTCGACCGCGGCGGCTACCGATACCACGGAAGAGTGCAGGCAATGGCCGATGCCGCCCGGTCGGCCGGCCTCGAATTCTAGACGGCCCGGGCCGGTAGCTCAAGGAGGTAAGAAGCACTTGCCGAGGATCAATCCCGAGACACCAGGCGAATTCAAGGAGAAAGTGGTGTCCATTAACCGGGTCGCCAAGGTCGTGAAGGGCGGACGCCGATTCAGTTTCAGTGCGCTCGTCGTGGTGGGAGACGGCGACGGCCAAGTCGGAGCAGGGTTGGGGAAGGCGACGGAGATCCCCGACGCCATCGCCAAGGGGATTCAGGACGGCAAGAAGAGCCTGGTCCGGGTCCCTCGCCTGGGCGCCACCATCCCCCATGCGGTGACCGGCCGGTTCGGCGCCGGCCAGGTGCTGCTCAAGCCAGCTTCCCCGGGCACCGGCCTTATCGCCGGGGCGCCCGTACGAGCGGTGATGGAACTGGCAGGAGTCAGGGATGCTCTGACCAAGTCGCTCGGTTCCTCCAATCCCAATAACGTGGTATACGCGACCCTGGAAGCCTTGCGAATGCTTCGAAGCGCAGAAGAAATCGCGCGCCTGCGCGGGAGGAAGACCCAGACACCCGATACGGAGTCGTGACAGTGTGGTTTCGGGGAGGGATCAGGTCATGAAGTCCCGCATCAAGGTCACTTACACCCGAAGCGGCATCGGTACGTCCCTGAGACACCAGAGGACTCTGCGAGCGCTTGGGCTCAGGAAGCTCGGGCAATCCGCAGTGCACGCCGACGGCCCCTCGCTCCGCGGCATGCTTCGCCTGGTGGCGCATCTGGTGAGCATCGAGGAGGTCGTTGCGGCCAGCGTCAATCCGGAAGCGATGCGGTCTGCGACTCCCATCCCTGCCGCAGAGCAGCTTGCCGGTGGGCCGTCCGGCGCGCCGCAGCGGAAGCGGACGCCATCCCCGGCGAAACCGGCCGGTTCGGCGCCCGCGCAGGAAGGGGCTGTTCCCGCCTCGACCCGGCAACCCGAAGTCAAGCCCGCACGAACCCGCAAGCGCACGACCGCGCCGGCGGAAGGGTCACCCGCTCCCAAGCCGGCGGTCAAGCGTAAGAAGAAGGCCGAGGAAAGCTGAACCAGCCCAGGAGGTGCGTGCAGGTGGTGTCGTTACACGAGATCAAGCCGGCGCCCGGCTCAAGGAAGGACCGCAAACGGGTCGGGCGGGGCACGGGCTCCGGGCACGGCAAGACCTCCGGGCGCGGTCACAAGGGCCAGAAGGCCAGGGCGGGCGGCGGCAAGGGGCCCGGGTTCGAGGGCGGCCAGATGCCGCTGCAGCTCCGTTCGCCGAAGCGAGGTTTCCACAACCCCTTCCGGCAGGTCTTTGATGTGGTCAACGTGGGAAGGCTGGTCGTGTTTGCCCCGGGCAGCGAGGTAACCCCGGAGGTCCTGGCAGCCGAGCGGCTGGTGTCAGGACGGGATAGCCGGGTGAAGATCCTGGGGGAAGGCGCGCTCGACCGGCCGCTCGTGGTGCGGGCTCATCAGTTCTCCGCCGGAGCCCTCCGTAAGATCGAGGAAGCCGGAGGGAAAGCCGAGGTGATCGGCGGTTGAGGCTCCTGGAGACATTACGGAACGCTTTCCGAATCGGCGACCTTCGTCGGCGGATCTTCTTCACGCTCTGGATGTTCGTGGTCTTCCGAATTGGCGTCCACATCTCGGTTCCCGGGGTGGACAGCGAGGTCATCGCTGAGCTGATAGCCGAAGGGACGTTGCTCGGTCTGCTCGACTTGTTTTCCGGCGGCGCTTTGAAGGCGTTCTCCGTATTCGCCATGAGCATAACTCCTTACATCAATGCGTCGATCATCATGCAACTGCTCACGGTGGTCATTCCCAGTCTGGAGCAACTGGCCAAGGAAGGTGACGAGGGCCGCAGGAAGATAACCCAGTACACGCGGTACGGCACAGTTGCCCTGGGTCTGCTCCAAGCGTACGGGATGTCCTTCGGACTGCGGCATGCCATCCTCAACCCCGGCTTTCTGAGCATTTCCCTGGTAGCCCTCGCCCTCACTGCGGGGACCGTGTTCCTGATGTGGCTCGGAGAGCAGATCACCGAACGAGGGATCGGTAACGGTATCTCCCTCATCATCTTCGCAGGCATTGTGTCGCGGACGCCCCAGGGCCTGGTCAATCTATGGACCTACCTGACGGCGGGAGTGCTCAATATCTTCAATCTGCTGTTCCTCGGCATCGTGGCGCTCGCGGCCATCGCCGCCGTGGTGCTGGTCCAAGAAGGGCAGCGTCGGGTTCCCGTGCAGTATGCCAAGCGGGTCAAGGGGCGCAGGCTGTATGGCGGGCAGACCACGCATATCCCCATCCGGATCAACTCGGCCGGGGTCATCCCCGTGATCTTTGCTACCTCCGTGCTGGCCTTTCCCGCCACGATCGCGCAGTTCATCGCCCATCCCTGGGCCCAGGCCGTCGCTGCCGCCCTGGACTTTCGCAGCATCCTGTATATCGGCCTGAATGTGATCATGATCGTTTTCTTCACCTACTTCTACACGGCGATTACCTTCAATCCCGTGAATGTGGCCAACGATCTGAAGAAATGGGGCGGGTTCGTTCCGGGTCTCCGTCCGGGCAGACCCACCGCCGATCACCTGCAGCGGATTCTGTACCGTATTACGCTGATCGGGGCAGTTTTCCTGGCCTTCGTGGCGGCGGTCATGCCGGTGGGGGTGGCCGAGCTAACCGGGGTCGGTATCTACTTCGGAGGCACGGCACTTCTGATCCTGGTGGGAGTGGCTCTGGAGACCATGAAGCAAATTGAAGTCCACCTGATCATGCGTCATTACCAGGGATTCATGCGGTGACGGAGCCGATGCGCATTATTCTCCTGGGCGCACCCGGGTCAGGGAAGGGCACCCAGGCCAGACGGATGGCCCGGGAGTTGAAGATTGCCCACATTGCCACGGGCGATATTCTGAGACGGGCCGTGGAGGCGGAAGGCGAACTGGGTCGCCGGGCCAAGGCGATCATGACCCAGGGCGACCTTGTCCCGGATGCGGTCATGGTGGGCTTGATGGCCGAACGGCTGGTTCAGCGGGATGCGGCACGAGGTTTCGTGCTGGACGGGTTTCCCCGGACGGTCGAACAGGCCGCGGCGCTGGAGAAGTTGCTCGGGGGCATGGGCGCCTCGGTCGACCACGTATTCCAGCTCAACGTCCCGGAGGAAGAGCTGATAAAGCGGTCGGTCGGGCGCAGGGTGTGCGGCAAGTGCGGGAGGAACTACCACCTCATATCCGCTGCACCTCGCGATCCGGGCCGATGCGATGAGTGCGGCGGCGAGCTTCGCGCGCGCGATGATGACGGGGAAGATACCGTCCGCAAGCGACTCGAGGTGTATCAGGCCTCAAGCCGTCCCTTGGCCGAATACTACGCCGCGCGGGGTGTCCTCAGGAAAATTGATGGGACCCCCACCCCTGAGGTTGTTTACCAGGCAATTGCCGGATGGCTACGGGGGACCGGTCGGCGGTGATATCCTTGAAGACCTCCACAGAACTCGAACTCATGAGACAGGCGGGGAAAGTGGTCGCCGGCTGCCTGGCCGAGTTGCGAAGCCGGGTGGCGCCGGGCGTCAGGACCATCGACCTCGACCGGGCGGCGGAACGGTATATCCGCCGCTCAGGCGGGAAGCCCGCCTTCAAGGGGTACCGGGGCTATCCGGCGTCCATCTGCGTGTCGGTCAACTCGCAGGTAGTGCACGGCATTCCCGGACCGCTCCGGTTGGCCGACGGGGATGTCGTCAGCCTTGATGTGGGCGTCGCCGTGAACGGCTATCATGCTGACGCGGCCACCACTGTACTCGCAGGCACGCCAGACCCCGTGGCGAGGCGGCTGGTCGCCGTCACCGAAGAAGCCCTGGCGAGAGGGATTGGCCGGGTGAGGCCAGGCTGCCGGGTGAGTGACATCTCGCATGCGATCCAGACATGCGTGGAGGGTGCAGGCTTCGGCGTGGTAAGGGAATACGGGGGACACGGCATCGGCCGGGAAATACACGAGGAACCAGAGATTCCCAACTTTGGACTGCCTGCTTGCGGCCCTCTACTGCGTCCTGGCATGGTCCTTGCGCTCGAACCCAGGGTCAACGCCGGGGATCCGGGGGTGCGGCTCCTGGAGGATGGGTGGACGGTGGTCACGATGGACGGCAGCTTATCAGCTCATTGCGAGCACACGGTGGCCATAACGCCAGACGGCCCCGAGATCCTCACCCTGTCCCTCGATCGTGTAGGGTCAACTATGATATAATTACTTTTAGCGTTCTTATGGCCGTTCAAGCCCGTTCTGAGGGGGTCGGCGAGGGGGTGTCCAGGGAAGTTCTGAAGGTTCATCCCGGGCAGCTGGTCAGTTCCCGGGCCGGCAGGGATCGAGGGGTGTTTTACCTGGTCACCAGGGTGCTGAACGGACGCATGGTGCTGGTGGCGGATGGCGGGACTCGCACCGTGGCTGCCCCCAAACGCAAGAACATCAGCCATCTGATCCTCCATCAGGCGGCCGTCCCGGAGGAGTTGCGCAACCGGCTGGAGCGGGGCGAGCGGGTGGATGACGCGGAGATTCGCCAGGCGGTGACGGCTATGAGGGCAAGCGGGAAAGGTGAGCCGGGTTGAGAGTCAAGTAATATCGGGGAGGGGCCGCCGGGCATGGCCAAGGAAGATGTGATAGAAGTAGAAGGCAAGGTGGTCGAACCGCTCCCCAACGCCATGTTCAGGGTAGAGCTCCAGAACGGCCATCGGGTTCTGGCCCACATCTCGGGGAAGATCCGGATGAACTTCATCCGCATCCTTCCCGGCGACCGGGTGCTGGTGGAGTTGTCACCATATGACCTCACCCGGGGACGAATCGTATATCGGTACAAGTGATTGGGCTCGTCTTGCGATGCAGAGGGGGCTTGAGGCCAGTGAAAGTACGGCCTTCCATTAAACGGCTGTGCGACAAATGCAAGATAGTACGTCGAGACAGAGTGGTGCGAGTTATCTGCGAGAATCCAAAGCACAAGCAGCGGCAAGGATAGGAGGTCGCGGGGATTGGCACGAATAGCCGGTGTCGACCTGCCCCGGGAGAAACGCGTCGAGGTAGCGCTGACTTACATCTATGGACTTGGCCCCAGCAGAGCCAGGCAAGTTCTGGGCATGGCTCGCGTCAATCCGGATACCCGGGTGAGGAGCCTCACCGAGGAGGAGGCAAGTCGCCTCCGTGAGGCAATCGATCGCAGTTACAGGGTAGAGGGCGACCTCCAGCGCGAGGTCCAGATGAACATCAAGCGACTGATCGACATCGGTTGCTATCGCGGCATCAGGCACCGCAGGGGTTTGCCGGTGCGGGGACAGCGAACGCGGACCAACGCTCGCACCCGCAAGGGCCCTCGCAAGACGGTGGGAGTACGCAGGAAGAAGTAATCCCCTCCCGGGAGAGGAGTTGAAGCAGGATGCCCCCCAGAAGAGGGGCCAAGGTTCGCCGGAAGGAACGCAGGCTGGTCGACCGGGGAGTAGCCCATATCCAGTCGACTTTCAATAACACCATCGTCACCATAACCGACCCTGCGGGGAACACGATCGCCTGGGCATCGGCCGGCGTGCTGGGTTTCAAGGGTTCCAAGAAGAGCACGCCGTTTGCCGCGCAACTCGCGGCAGAACGCGCCGCCCGGGAGGCAATGGAGCACGGCATGCGGGAAGTGGAAGTGCTGGTCAAGGGTCCCGGTTCCGGGCGAGAGGCCGCCATCCGCTCCCTGCAAGTCTCCGGGCTGGAGGTCAACGTCATCAAGGATGTGACCCCCATCCCCCACAACGGGTGCCGCCCCCCCAAACGACGCCGGGTGTAGGTGTTTCATCAGGAGGTGTTACCGTGGCGAGATATACGGGCCCTGTGTGCCGTTTGTGCCGGCGAGAAGGCCTGAAGCTCAATCTCAAGGGTGAACGGTGCTTCAGCCCCAAGTGCCCGGTCGAGAAAGGCTCGGGTCCTCCGGGCATGCGAGGTTCGAAAGCCCCCTCGCGGCGCAAACCAACGGAATATGCCATGCAACTTCGAGAGAAACAGAAGACCCGGCGGATATACGGTGTGCTGGAGCGTCAATTCCGCCGCTACTATTACCGGGCGGCGGCGGTCAAGGGGATCACCGGCGAATACCTCCTGCAACTCCTGGAGCGCCGGCTTGATAATGTGGTTTATCGGATGGGCCTCGCGGTCTCCCGGAGAGAAGCGCGCCAGCTTGTGCGGCACGGCCACTTCCTGGTGAACGGGCGCAGGGTTGACATCCCTTCGTACCTGGTAGGACAAGATGACACCATCGGCGTGCACCCGGGAAGCCTTGGCTCGCCCCGGCTCAAGCAATTGCTGGAATCAGCCGCGCTGCGCGTGGTGCCCGGCTGGCTGGAGGTCGACGTCAAACAAGCGCGGGGCCGGGTAGTGCGACTCCCCGAACGGCAGGATATCGACGTTCCCGTCGAGGAACGGATGATAATAGAAAGGTATTCCCGGTAGTCGACTTTGACGGGCGCGGTATGCCTGGCAACCCTGAACCTTCGCGCCGGGAGGGACGTTAGCGCATGGTGAGTATCGAGTTGCCCCGGGTTGAATGTGAAGAGCTGACCCGCGACCACGGTCGCTTTGTCATGGAGCCCCTGGAACGGGGATATGGGACCACGCTCGGCAACGCGCTCCGGCGGGTACTTCTCGCTTCGTTGCCCGGGGCTGCGGTCACCCGGGTGAGGATTGACGGAGTATTGCACGAGTTCTCTACCATCCCCGGCGTGGTGGAAGACACGACCGACATCATTCTCGCGATCAAGAAGCTGGCTATTCGCCTGGAAGGCGACGAGCCCCGGGTAATCCGCCTTGACGTTCAGGGAGAGCGAGAGGTAACCGCAGGCGATATCGCATGTGTTCCCGAGGTCGAGATCGCGAACCCGGATCTGAAACTGGCGACCCTGGCCGATTCCGCCCGACTGGTCATGGAGATGACCGTCGAGCGGGGACGCGGGTATGTCGCCGCCGAACGCAACAAGCAGCCGGACCAGCCCATCGGCGTCATTGCCGTGGACTCGATCTTCACCCCCATCCGCAAGGTGAACTACATCGTAGAAGGCAACCGGGCCGGTGAAGACTCCCGGCACGATCGATTGACCCTGTCGGTGTGGACCAATGGTACCGTACGGCCGGATGAGGCAGTGAGTACCGGCGCGCGACTCCTTGGGGAACACTTCGGCCTCATTCAGCAGCTCACGGAATACGCGAGCGGAATTGAGCCCGCAGGAACACGCGGAGAAGATGCTCGGAACCGAACTGCCGATCGGCCGATCGAGGAGCTGGAACTATCGGTTCGCGCATACAATTGCCTGAAGAGAGCAGGCATCAACACCATAGACGAACTCGTGCACCGGACCGAGATGGAAATGATGAAGGTACGCAATCTGGGCAAGAAATCGCTGGACGAGGTCAAGCAGAAGCTCAGCGCCGTCGACCTGACGCTGAGGGCGCCGGAAGAGTAGCCGGAAAGGGCGGAGGGACGCACGTGAAACAGAGGAAACTGGGCATGGTTACCGCACACCGCGAGGCGGTGCTTCGCTCGATGGTAACCTCCCTGTTAGCCCATGAGCGGGTCGAGACCACCGAGACCCGTGCCCGGGAGGTCAGCCGGATGGCCGAGCGCCTGATCACCCTGGCTCGGCGAGGCGACCTGCATGCCCGGCGCCGCGCGATGCGGGTGATCACCGATGAGGATGTGGCCAAGAAACTATTCGATACGATAGCCCCGCGCTATGCCCAGCGGTCCGGGGGTTACACCCGCATCTATCGTACGGGCACCCGAAGGGGAGATGGAGCGCCCCTGGTGTCCCTGGAACTGACCTGACCGGTGGACGGTCCCCTCATCCGACTTGAGCAGGTCACGCATCGCTATGACCCTGGCCGCCCGGACCAGGTTGCCCTGGATGGGGTAGACCTGGAAGTGGCGGCCGGCGAATTCGTCGCCGTCGTCGGCGCCAACGGAAGTGGCAAGTCGACCCTGGCCAAGCACTTGAACGCCCTCCTTCTGCCTACCGAAGGCGCGGTGCGGGTCGCGGGACTCGACACCCGAGACCCTGGAGCTGCCTGGGAAGTCCGGCGGATGGTGGGCATGGTGTTTCAGAACCCCGACAATCAGATCGTGGCTACGGTGGTAGAAGAAGATGTGGCTTTCGGCCCCGAGAACCTGGGCGTTGAACCCTCGACGATCCGGGCAAGGGTGAAGGAAGCGCTGGCCATGGTGAGGATGAGCGAGTTCCGCGCGCGTGCCCCCCATCTCCTCTCCGGGGGACAGAAGCAACGGGTGGCGATCGCCGGCATCCTTGCCATGCGGCCCCGCTGCCTGGTCCTCGATGAAGCCACCTCCATGCTCGACCCTTCCGGTCGCGACGAGGTCCTGAACACCATTCGTCGACTGAACAAGGACGAGGGATTGACCGTCGTCCACATAACCCATTTCATGGAAGAAGCCGGCGCCGCCGACCGGGTCGTGGTCATGGACCGCGGTCGGGTCGTGCTGCAGGGATCGCCGCGAACGGTGTTCACCCAGGCACGGCGTCTCGAGCGTATGGGTCTGGAGGTTCCCCCGATTACCGCGTTGGCGGGCATCCTGGCCGCGGCCGGACTACCCATCAGCGCCGCCTCGTTGTCGGTGGAGGAAGTGGTTGATGCTCTATGCCCATCCTCATAGAGAAACTTGAGTACGCGTACTCGGGTGGAGCGGAGTCAACCCCGGCCTTGGCCGGTATCGATCTCGCCATCGGCGATGGGGAGTTCGTCGGGATCATCGGTCCGACCGGCTCAGGAAAATCAACCCTGGTACAACACCTTAACGGTCTCTTGCGCCCCGACCGCGGCCGGGTGCTGGTGGATGGGGTGGATCTCGCCGACCGTCATGCCGACCTGAGAGCGATTCGCCAGAAAGTGGGTCTGGTCTTCCAGTACCCCGAGCATCAGCTCTTTGAGGAGACCGTCCTGGAGGACGTCGCTTTCGGGCCGCGCAACCTGGCCATTCCTCCCGACATCGTGCAAGAGCGGGTGGTCAGAGCCTTGATCACCGTGGGTCTCGATCCGGCCGAGATCGGCCCCAGGTCGCCGTTCGCCCTGTCGGGGGGACAAATGCGGCGAGTAGCGCTGGCGGGCGTTCTGGCCATGGAACCGCAAGTCCTGGTGCTCGACGAGCCGGCGGCCGGCCTCGACCCTCGAGGTCGCCGCGATATCCTGGGTCACATTCAGCGGCTGCGTGCCGAACGGGGCATCACCGTCGTCCTCGTATCGCACAACATGGAGGAAGTCGCCCGCCTGACCGACCGGCTGGTCGTATTGAACGCCGGGCGAGTGGTGCTTGAGGGGCCGACCCGCGAGGTGTTCGGCCAGAGTGACCTGCTCCGGCAGAACGGGCTCGGCGTACCCAGCATTACCAGGTTGGCGGCGGAATTGCGCCGCCGGGGGATGAAGGTCCCTGCAGACGTCGTGACCGTAGAAGAAGCTGCCGGCGCGATCCTGCGACTCTGGTCGTCCCCATCGGGGCAGGCTCGAGCCCATGCTTAGAGACATAACCATCGGGCAATACCTGGCCCGGGACACGGCGGTCCACCGGCTGGATCCGCGCACGAAGATCATGTCAACCATGTTGTTCATGCTGCTCCTCTTCCTCGTGCGCCAGCTTGCAGGCTACGTGTTTCTCGGCGTCTTCACGGCGGCAATCGTCGTCCTGGCGGGTATTCCTCCGCGGATGCTGCTCCGGAGCATCCGTTCTCTGGCTTTCATCCTCGCCCTGACTTTCCTCCTGCAACTCTTCATGACCCGGGGAGAGCCGCTGTTTCGCCTGGGGCCGCTCGTGGCCACCCGCGAAGGTCTCAATATGGGCACATTCATGATCTGCAGGCTCACCCTGTTGGTCGTGATGACCTCCCTCCTCACCCTGACCACGTCGCCTATCGCCCTCACCGACGGCCTCGAACACTTGCTCCGGCCATTCCGGCGACTGGGCGTCCCCGCCCACGAACTCGCCATGATGATGACCATCGCCCTGCGGTTCATCCCCACCCTCCTGGAGGAAGCGGACAAGATCATGAAAGCGCAGATGGCTCGCGGAGCCGACTTTCGCAGTGGAAACCTCCTGCGCCGCGCCCGAAGCCTGATCCCTCTGCTGGTACCGCTGTTCGTCAGCGCCTTCCGCCGGGCCGACGAACTCGCGCTGGCGATGGAAGCGCGCTGCTATCGGGGAGGGGAGGGTCGCACCCGCATGAAACAACTGGCATTCGCCGCCCGCGACGGCATTGCCCTCACCACCGTCGCCGTCATGTTCCTGGGGGTGCTGTTCCTCCGTGGCCGGCCTTGAGCGCCCTCCGGGGCAAGCCCGAAACCTGCGACTGACGGTGGCGTACGACGGCACGGGCTTCCACGGCTTCCAGACCCAGCGCCCCGGGCTACGTACGGTACAGGCAGAACTCGAGAAGGCCGTATTCGCCATAGGGGGAGAGACCGCCAAGATCAGCGGCGCCGGTCGAACCGATGCCGGCGTTCATGCCCGTGGTCAAGTGATCAACTTTCGCACCCGGTCGGCGATACCCGTGGAGCGCTGGCCGCTTGCCCTCGGGTCCCGGCTGCCGTCGGACGTGGTGGTCAAGGATGCCGCCGAGGTAGATCTCGACTTTCATGCGCGCTACCTTGCTGTGGGCAAGGTATATCGTTACCTGATATACGAATCCGCCGTGCCTTCCCCTTTCTGGGATCGATACGCCTTGCGCTGGCCCGGTTCTGCCCTCGACACGGACGCCATGCGCCACGCCGCGGGCATCCTTCAGGGACGCCATGACTTCCGGGCTTTCCACGACTCGGGCTCC
This sequence comes from Firmicutes bacterium UBA995, assembly GCA_002291985.1. Lineage (GTDB taxonomy): Bacteria > Bacillota > Sulfobacillia > UBA995 > UBA995 > UBA995. Next base: position 5,409 of record DBBB01000076.1, on the reverse strand, counting down.
CGGGTGAGGGACACGCGGCGTCACCTGTTTCACACGGGGCTGCATCAGTTCATGGAAGACGATCTGTGGGCGGTCGTGCACCCTCCGTTCCCCGCGGGCGAAACCCCGCCTCTGCCGGGTAGCACCCGCTTCCTGGGAGTCACCCTGATTGCGGACGGGTTCCTTTACCATATGGCCCGGGTAGTGACAGGTACCCTGCTAGAGGTGGGCGCGTCCCGGCTCACGCCGGACGCCTTGCGCGAACGGCTGGTCGACGGCAGGAGGCATCTTACCGGTCCCACCGCCCCCGCCCGAGGGCTGTGCCTCGAGCGGGTTTTATACTCCCAAGCAGAGCTTCTCTCCCTCTTCCCCCGAGTCTGAGCCTGCTAGCGGAGGGGGCGCCACCAGGGAAGGAGCCTGGTAGGACGGGCTCCTCTTCCCTTCTTCCGTCGACTTCCCGCGAAGCGTGGTGTATAATGCAGACGTTCCGAGGAAGAAGGGCGGTTATCGGGCAAGGTGAGCGCGACGCTGGAAGGATTGCTGGCAGGGATCATTGAACTGAACTGGCGCCACGGGGCGATGTGGGCGATAGGTTTTACCCTGATCTACCTGGCGGTCAGGAAGGGCTATGAGCCTTTGTTGCTCATCCCCATCGGGTTCGGGGCCATCATGGCCAACATACCCCTCTCCGGAGCGATTGGCGAGGCCGTCCCGTTGACCTTGTTGCTCCGCGTTGGAGTCTGGACAGAGCTGTTTCCGATCCTGATCTTCGTCGGCGTCGGGGCGATGTGCGACTTCAGCCCGCTCTTGCGCAACCCCGAGGTGATGTTGCTCGGCGCGGCAGGGCAGATCGGCATCTTCCTCACCATCATCGCCGCAAGCCTTCTACGATTCCCCCTTACCCAGGCGGTCGCCATCGGCATCCTGGGCACCGCCGATGGACCCACCACCATCTATGTGGCTTCGCTGTATGCCCCGGAGATCCTGGCGCCACTGGCCCTGGCGGCCTACTCTTACATGGCGCTGACGCCTCTCATCATGCCACCGGTGATCCGCCTTCTCACCACGCCCGACGAGCGCCGGATCCGCATGGTGTACAGCGGGAGCCCGGAGGTCTCTCGCACGGCCCGCCTGCTCTTTCCCCTGTGCGTGATGATGGTGGCCGGCCTGATAGCACCCGTGGCGGTGCCCCTGGTAGGCTTCCTGATGCTCGGCAATTTCCTGCGGGAGTGCGGCGTCGCCGAGCGCTTGAGCCACTCCGCCCAGAACGAGTTGATCAATGTGGTCACGCTGCTCCTCGGGCTGACTATCGGCGGTTCCATGACGGGAGAGACTTTCTTACGCTGGTCGACGCTGGGAGTGATGGCTCTCGGGCTGGCGGCCATGGTGCTTGCCACCGCCGGGGGCATCGTCATTGCCAAGCTCCTGAACGCGCTCCGTCGCGAGAAGATCAACCCCATGATAGGAGCCGCCGGCATCTCTGCCTTCCCCATGGCGGGCAGGGTGGTGGCCAAGATGGCCTTCGCCGAAGACCGGCAGAACTACCTGCTCATGCATGCCGTTGCCGTGAACATCTCCGGGCAACTGTGCTCGATCGTGGCAGGCGTGGTGGTGATCGCCGTCATCAAGGCGATCGTCGGATTCTAGCACCTGATAAACTCCCGGGAAGAGGTTGAACCATGGCGGACACGCTCGGCAAGGCACTCCAGATTGCCGCCGTTGGGCTACCGGTGATGATCGGGGTCATAGGCTTGTTCATCCTCGTGGCAAGGGCCTTGGTGGTGCTGTTCCCGCATGGCGGGGAGACAAACGGAGGGAATGAGGGAAGCTGACCCGGAGACTACCGCCTCCGCGTCCTCTTGACGCCGGCCAACCCCCACGCTAGAATCATAAGGAAGAGTGAGACTCGTTATCATTACAGTCGCCGGTTCGTACATTGGGGGGGATGGCGCTTGCGGCTCGATCAGTGCCGGACGGGTGAACGCCTGGTAGTGCAATCGGTGGAGGATGAACTGGTCCGGGACATGGCCATTCGCATGGGTCTGGGTGCGGGAGCGGAAGTCACGTGCCAGGCCAAGCTCCCGTTGGGCCCGGTCGTCTTGAGCTGGGGCGACCAGGAGATCGCCGTCGGCAGGGGAATCGCCCGCCGGATTCAAGTGCGGGTCACGCGCCGAGGCCACGAGGTAAGGGACCCATGAGCGCCCTGCGCAGGTCCGGCTGTCACTCGCGCTACAAGGGAAAAGGGCGGCGACCCGCACCTGGAGGCAGACTGATCGTCCTGGCCGGTAATCCGAATACCGGCAAGTCCCTGATCTTCAACTACCTCACCCGCCTGTACGCGGACGTGTCCAATTACCCGGGTACCACCGTGGACCTGACATCGGGCCAGATGGGTGCTGACCTGGTAGTCGATACCCCCGGCGTGTACGGCCTATCAGCATTGACCGATGAGGAACGAGTGGCTCGGGACATGGTCGCGCGGGCGGATCTGGTGGTCAATGTGGTGGATGCCGGTCATCTGGAGCGCGATCTCTTCCTCACGCTGCAACTGGCAGACGCAGGCGTGCCCTTCGTGGTAGCGCTGAACCTCATGGATGAGGCGGAAGCACGAGGGATTGGCATTGATGCGCCGGCTCTTGCCGAGATGCTGGGCGTGCCGGTGGTACCCACGGTGGCCCTGAGCGGCAAGGGGCTGGACACGCTGAAGTTGCAGCTTTCCCGTGTCCAGTCCCCACGCGATGAGGATGACCCGCCCGTCATGACCGGGACGACGGACAGGACAGGGCGCCGGGCAGCGGCGTTCGAAGCTGAGGAGGGCGCCGGGCGGGAGAGCGCCTATGCCGGGCGCCGCGAACGGGCCAATGCCTTGGCCGCCCGGGTGATGGTCCGGCGACCACGCCGGGAGGGCATCGGCGAACGGCTGGGTCGGCTCCTCCTCGAGCCCGCACTCGGCTTCCCCGTACTCGGTGTCCTGTTACTCGCCATCTACCAGTGGCTGGGCGTTGTGGTGGCCCAGGGGGTGGTGGGGTTCACCGAAGACACCATCATGCTTGGCTACTATGAACCGGCCGTCCGCGGTCTGCTTGGCCCCTTGTTCTCGCCGGGCAACCCGGTGGGCGAACTCCTCCTGGGCGAGTTCGGCGTACTGACCATGACGGTCACCTATCTGTTTGGCCTCCTCCTGCCCCTGGTCGGCGCCTTCTACCTGACCATGGCCTTCCTCGAGGACTCGGGCTACCTGCCCCGGCTGGCGGTCCTGCTAGATCGGGTGTTTGTCGCCCTTGGCCTCAACGGCCGCGCAGTCATACCCGTGATCCTGGGGTTGGGGTGTGTGGCCATGGGGTCCCTGGCCACGCGCGTTCTCGGCACGGTGCGCGAGCGCCGGATTGCTCTGTTCCTGCTGGCGCTGGCCGTGCCTTGTTCCGCGCAGCTCGGTGTGGTGACCGTGATGATGGCCGGACTCGGGCCGCGTTATGTTCTCTGGTACGTTCTGGTCATTGGCGTCATGTTCCTGGGGGCCGGGGCCCTCCTGAACCGCCTCCTGCCGGGTGAGTCCAGCTTCCTTCTCATCGACCTTCCGCATCTGCGCTGGCCCGCCCCGGGGAATGTGCTGCGCAAGACACTTTCCCGTTCCGCCGGGTTCTTGAAGGACGCGGGGCCCCTGTTCGTTTACGGTGCCCTGCTGGTGGGGGTCATGCAATTGACCGGGGCACTGGCCGTCCTCGAGCGCTGGACGGCGCCGGTGACCCAGGGATGGCTGGGGCTTCCGGCTGAGGCCTCTCGTGCCTTCATCATGGGTTTCATCCGGCGCGACTTCGGAGTGGCTGGCCTTTTTGGGCTGTCCCTGTCTCCCCACCAGGCCCTGGTAGCCGTCGTGACCATCACTCTGTTCGTCCCGTGTCTCGCCTCCGTCCTGGTCATCGGCCGTGAGCGTGGGTGGTGGGAAGCGGCGGCGATCTGGTTGGCCGTCTTCATGTCCGCCTTTCTCGTGGGTGGTGTGGTCCATCGATTCCCCTGGCCCTGATCCGCGAGGGGGCAAAGGGACCCGGCCTTCTCCTGGAGAAACCGTCTCCGGGAAGGAGGCCGGGCTTCTTGCGCGATTTGCGGTTCACCATCGTGACCGGGTTATCCGGAGCAGGCAAGACCCTCGCCCTCCGCGCCCTGGAGGACATCGGCTATTTCTGCGTCGATAACCTTCCTCCCCGGCTGCTGTCCAAATTTGCGGAACTGGTAGCGCAGCAACCTACCGGGGCGATCGATCGCGTGGCACTGGGGATGGACATCCGAGGCGGCGAATTCTTCGAAGGCCTGGTCGAGTCCATCCAGGAACTCGAGACGATGGGTTTCCCCCACCGCGTCCTCTTCCTGGAGGCGGATGACGAGACCCTTGTTCAAAGGTTCAAAGAGACCCGGCGCCTGCACCCGCTGGCGCCGCATGGGGGGGTCCTCGAGGGCATCGCCGAGGAGCGCCAGCGGCTGCAACCCCTGCGGGATGTTGCCACCCATGTCCTCAATACCTCCGGCTGGACCCTGCAAAACTTGCGCCAGGAAGTATTCGCCATGGAAGGCGCAGAACGACAGCGACGGCTGATTATCAACGTGGTCTCGTTCGGCTTCAAGCACGGTCTGCCTCTGGATGCCGACATGGTGTTCGACCTCCGTTTCCTGCCCAACCCCAACAGCATCGCGACCTTGCGAGACCACGACGGCAATCACCCGGAGGTCGCCGAGTACGTCCTGACTCAACCTGTCGCCCGCAAATTCCTGCGCCGGCTCAGAAGCTTCCTGGACTTCCTCCTGCCGCATTTCCTCCAGGAGGGCCGCACTCAAGTGTCCATAGCCCTGGGGTGTACCGGGGGGCGCCATCGCTCGGTCGTGTTCGCCAATCGCGTGGCTGCGTGGCTGGAGAGGCAGGGTCACGGCGTCATCCTGCAACACCGCGATGTTCACCGGAAAGACCCGGTGTAGGCGATCTTGCCACCGGCGGCGGACCTCCAGGCGGTCGAAGCACTCCTTGGCGCCATCCTGGCCGACGGGGGCCCTTCCCTGGTGCAACCGGCCCTGCACCTGTTCCGCGCCGGCGGCAAGCGGTTGCGGCCCACCCTGGTACTGCTCGGCGGCGAATTCGCCGAACGACCTCACGGAGACCGCCTGGTCCATCTTGCGGCCTCGGTAGAGCTACTGCACATGGCCACGCTGTTGCATGATGACATCGTCGATGACGCGAGCGAGCGACGAGGGCAACCCACGGTGAACGCCGTGTGGGGCCACCGCCTGTCGGTGCTGATCGGCGACTACCTGTTTGCCAGGGCCTTTGAGCTACTGGGCAAATGGGGCAGTCAGGAGATGTGGCAGCCCGTGGCGGGGGTGGTACCAGCCATGGCCGAGGTCGACGTGCACGACCTGACCCGGGACCCCACCCAGCACCCC
>DBBB01000170.1 GCA_002291985.1 Firmicutes bacterium UBA995 | reverse complement strand
GCGGGCGTTTATCCTGCCTGACAGAAAAAGTTGCAGATGGCGGGAGGAATTCTGCAGTGAGGGTAGAACTCAATTCAAGTCTACCCGGGGCGTTGACGCCGCCGGCTGTTTTTGGTACCATGGCGGCAAGACGGGGAGACCAGTAAATACCAGGCGCCAGGGCGCAGGGACCGGCAGGAACCGGGGCTTGCCCTGGCGAAAGTTTCCCAGTGAAAACTGGCGGTACCATAGAGAGCTAAAAGCCGGAGCCAGTTTTCCCCGGTCAGTTCCGGGGCTGAGTAAGGCCAGGGAGGTGAGGAACCACTTCACCCGGTTAGTTTTCCTCGCTTTCGGCAAGTCCGATCCAGGAGGAGGATGTGTGGATGCGTAATTTGCGCAAGTTGCTCGTAGTAACCTTGATCGTCGCCATGGTCACCGGCTTCGCCGGCATGGCCGCGGCGGTGACCATCGCCGCCCGGCCCTTCACCGATGCCGTGGGGCATGAGTTCGAGAAGGAACTCACCGCCATGCGGGCGCTCGACATCATGCTGGGCGACGCCGGCACCACCCTGGTGCGGCCCGACGCCCCTGTCACCCGGGCGGAGATGGCGACGATCATCACCCGCATGCTCGGGCGGGACAGGGTGGCGGCAGCGCTCGGCGCCTTCCAGCCGGCGTTCGCCGATGCCGTACCCACCTGGGCGTGGGGTGCGGTCAACGTGGTCAGCAACATGGGGATCATCCGGGGCTATGCCGACGGCACCTTCGGCGCCACCCGGCCCGTGACCCATGCCGAGGCCCTCGCCATGCTCATTCGGGCTACCGGACATGAGCCGGGCGTCATCGGCGTGTGGCCGCTCAACTACATGATGAGCGGTTTCGACCTCGGGATCAGCGGCAGGGTAGAGGCTTTCGCCAACCTGCCGTCGAGCCGGGGCGAGATCGCCCACTTCGTGTTCAACACGATGACCATCCGTCGCGGCACGGGCGTGGGCGAGCGTTATAACCCCCGGGGTGCTCACGCAATCCTGTGGGACGGGTCGGAGATACTTGGCCCTCCCGCTGTTCCCGCCCCGGCCCAGCAACGCCTGTTCGTCGGGCGTGGTGGTGACTTCGTCGCCGGGCCGCCAGCTGAGCTGACAATAATCGCCACCGCCCGCCGGCTGGCTCCATCGGTTCACCTCTGGGGTTTTGCCGGCTTCCCGCAACTCCGGGGCGCGGAGGTCCGCGCGATCGCTAACCCCGCGGGCCACATCGTCTTCATCGAGCCCAATCTGGCGGCGACCGTCGTGACCGGCACCTTCGAGCGCTGGGATACCACGGTTACCCCGAACCGGATCGTGTTGGGTGATGGCCGCAGCTTCCCGCTGGTAGCGGGCGCCACCGGCCCCCCCGCCATACCCCCCACCATATATCGACTGAATGAGACGGAGAGGACCGTCGCTCTTCGCACCGACATCATCAGGCTCGACGCGGTGACCCTCACCCTCGAAGCCGGCAGTGTCGTCCTGGTTGAAGCCTTCCGGCAGAACATCGGCGGCGTGGGTCGCGTGGTCAGCGGCACCGTCGTGCCGGGTGTTGCCGGCGCGCCGGCTGCGGCCACCCCGCGGATCGATCTCTTCGCCTTGGGTGTGGCAGCCGCAGTGTACTACAACGTGCCCGCGGCCACCCGCATCACCCTCAACGGCGCGGCGGCCACCCTGGCCGACCTCAGGAGGGACGACGTCGTGTACATCGCCACGCTGGGCGCAGCCCCTGCCGAAGCGACCACGACCATCTCCATCGAGGCTCATCGCACCACTGTGACGGGCGCGTTCGTCAGTTCGCGCTTCGTGTGGACAACGCCCACAACCGGCCATGCCTTCGTCACCCTGCGGCTGGCGGACGGCACGACCCGCGAGTTGCGCTGGTTTGATGCTGCGTTGACGGGGCCGCTCGCCGCGGTAACGCCGGGCTCGACCATCACCTACTCCCTCAACCGGGATGGCCATGCTCGGGCCGAACTCGCAGCCGTGCTCGCCACCAACATCGTGCGCGTGACCAGCGTGGCCACGCTCCCCGGGGTCACTCCTCCGAGGACCAGCGTGACCTATGACATGCGCGGTACTGCGGTCACCTACGTGACTTACGACGGCTTCCCACCCGCGAATATCGGCAACATAGGTCGCATCACCGTGAGCGCGGCGACCGGCGAGGTCATTGAATTCGGGCCTCTCGCTGCGACAGTACCCACGACTCTACCATCTGGCACGGGGCGCGGCCGGGTCTTCTCGGTCGATGCCGTGGGCAATGTGATGGTCATCCAGGTATACGTCGACGCGGGCCTGCAGGAGACGTACCTGATCACCCATCCCGACTTCGTCGCCTACGACCAGTCGGCGACGAGTCCCTTCACGGCCATCGGCGCTTTCCGGCCCACGGCCAACTTCACCGTCGGCACCCGGGTTTACTACACCCTGCATGCCGACGGTCGGGTCCTGATCGTGTTCCGGAAGCGCGACCAGGCCACTTGGCTCCCCTGAGGGAGTCTGGTTAGTCTGACAAGCGATCCGAGTTCTACCCGGGAGGGGCGCGCGAGCGCCCCTCCCTCAATTCTGCTTGCCTCGTGTTGCAGCTCGGCCAACAGCAGGAAAACCCGCCCGTTCCGCCGAACCCGTGTCCTCGTCGCGGTCACTCGCCGCGACTGACTACCCGAGGTTACCTGCCCGAAGCTGCCCAGGAGGAATGGCCGTATGGGTCGGCGACGGGGCGGCAAGGCGAAGACAGCTCGCCCCGGTGCGGAACGGCGACTGCAATCAACTCCCAGGGACGTCTTGCAGGCGGAGGCGGCACAGCCGTTCTCTTTCCGACTGCCTTCGCTCGCCGGCGTGCTCAACACCCTGCCCTGGGCAGCAGTCCTCACCCTGCTCGCCGTGTCTCCCTACTTGCGGGGGATGTACTTCCCGGCCGAGCACCTTGCTGCCGTCATCGTCCTCGCCACCCTGTTCGGCTTCTGCTGGCTTACCCTCCCCGGTCGGAGCGGCTCCGCCGCCTGGTCAGCGCTGGACTGGGCGGTGCTCTCCCTCGCCCTCGTCTACGCGGTCAGCCTGGTAGTGGCGGCCAACCCCCGGGAGGCCGTCGAGGAAGTTTTGAAGTTCTCCTCCTATTTCGCGCTCTACTGGCTGGTCTCGCGCCTGGCCACCAACGGCTCCCGGCGAGAGTTGGGTGTCTTCACCCTCCTGGCAGCGGGCGTGGGCGTGGCCCTGGTCGGCCTGGCCGCCTTCACCGGGGTGGTCGACGTCCTCGGAGGGGTGATCGCCGGCCGTCTCGCCTCCACCCTGCAATATCCCAACACCACCGCCGCCTACCTGACGGCCTTGTTGATGCTGGTGGTGGGCAGGTGGGAGACCCGCCGCCTGGCTTACGCGGCGCTGCTTGCCGCCGCCGGCGCCCTGCTCGTCGCCGCGCTCACTCTTACCCTGTCCCGGGGCGGCTGGCTGGTGCTGCCACCGGCGGCACTAGTGCTGCTATGGGCCTTGCCGCCCGGCGCCAGGATGCGTGCTGCCGGCCGATTGTTGCTGGTGCTGGCGACCGGTGTCGGCTCAGCCGCCCTTACGGTCGGGGCGGTGCACCGGGGCGAGCCGGTGACCGCCTGGCTCTGGCTTGGCGCCGGCGCCGTTACGGCGATGGCCGTCACCACCGCTGCCCGGATCGTTCGCGGGCGGCCACGTCCCCGGGCGGGAGCAGCCCTCGCCTGGACCCTCGTCCTCGCGGCGGGGGGTACCATCCTGGGCTTCTGGCCGAGGTTGGCACCCCTTTTGGCCCCGGTACTGGCCCGATTTACCGGCCTCGCCGGTGACGCCAGTTTTCTGCAGCGCCTGGCGTATAACCTGGACGGCCTCCCCATCGTGCTCGATCGACCGCTGCTGGGGGCAGGAGGTGGCGGCTGGCGCGCCCTGTATCACGGCTACCAGTCGTTCACTTACTTCACCGCCTACTCCCATAACTTCGTGCTGGACCACGCGATAGCCACCGGCCTGGTGGGCATGACCGCGCTCGCCTTCCTCGGCATCACTTTCGCACGCAGCGCCGTCCGCCTCTGCCGGGTCAGCCCTGCGGGCCGGGTGGAAGTGGCGGCGCTGGTCGGCGCCTCGGTCACCATCGGCCTGCATAGCCTGGTCGACTTCACCCTGGCCGTGCCGGCCATGGGTCTGTTCCTGTTCTGCCTGGTTGGCCTCGTGCGGAGCATGGAGTTGGAGGAGTCGGCAGGACCGGCCCGCAGTGCTCGCCAGCCGGCGGCCATCGCCCTGGGCACGGGCGCCGCCCTGCTCATCCTGCTGACCGCCGCCTCGCTGCTGGTGGGCCACGAGTGGGGTCAGCGGGGCATTCGCTATCTGCGGGCCGACCGCGTCGAGGAAGCCCGCCATGCTTTCGAGCGGGCTCGTGCCGCCGATCCCCTTCAGGCCACTTTCGCGATGGACCTGGCCAACTGTTACGAGATCCTGGGGGAAACGCGCCCCGACCCCGACTTCATTGCCGAGGCGCGACGGCTGTTCGAAGCGGGGGTCCGGCAAGACCGGTACAATCCGTTCTACCACCAGGTCCTGGGCTCCTTTTACTTGCGGCGGGGCCATCTGGCAGAGGGAATGGCCTCGCTGGAGCGAGCGGTCGACCTTTCGCCGGCGATGGCCAGCAGCCGGGGAGGACTGGCCCGGGCGCAAGTGTTGATCGCCCTCCAGGATCTTGAGCGGGGCGACCGCCCCCGCGCTGTGAGCCGGGCACAAGCGGCCCTGGAGCAGGTGGTCGCGGCCGAGGCCGTCCGGATGCGGATTCCGGGTTTCGTGCCCGGGGTGCTGCGGCTTTGGGACTCCTCCCTCTACCTGTCTGCCGCCCAGGCGCACGCCATCCTCGGCGAGTTTGAGACCGCCCTGGCCTGGTCGGCGCGAGTCCCCGATGGGTCGGAATATCGAGGCGAGGCGCTGGTCTGGAAAGGGATAGTTCAGGCGCTGAAGGGCTTGCCGGGGGCGGAGGACTCCCTCAATGCGGGGCTGGCCATTGACCCCCGCCTGGCCGGGGACATCAACCGCTGGCTGGCCGCGCTGCAGGCCCCTGGAGGCGCCGACAAGCCGTGAACGGCCCGGGGACCATCCTGCCCCGCCGGCCGGGGATAGCACCCCGGGGGCGGTCCCGCTTTGCGATCCGCTTGTCGCACCTCCTCTTTCCCTGCGATCTCGCCTGGGTGCTGATCGGCTGGATGCTGGCGCTGTGGGTCCGGTTCGAGGGGGCGGTACCGCCGTGGGCCGCCGCCCTGAGCTGGACGCTAGCCTTGCCCGTTGTCTTGGTCCATGCCGCAAGCTACCTCGGCATGGGCTTCTATCGCCGGATATGGCAGTACGCCGACGCCCGCGACCTCTTGCGGCTGGCGGCCGGCCCGGCGGTGGCGACCGGCGCGTCCCGGCTCGGGGTTTACCCGGGGTACCAGGCGGGATATCCCCGCAGCCCCGT
>DBBB01000117.1 GCA_002291985.1 Firmicutes bacterium UBA995 | reverse complement strand
TCCGTTCACACCTGCTCACCAGGAGCTTGACATCCAACGTCATGCCGGTATATCATTCATAATGATATCGTAGTGATATACGCCTGGATCACAAGGAGGATGCCCGAGCATGCCGGAGAGAGCCGGTCGCCCAAGGACGCCGCCCCAGGCTGAGATCGACGCCCCTGCTTTACCCGGAATGACCGTCCTGGTCCTCAACCTCGCGCTGATGATTGGAGCAGCCGTCGGCCTGGGATACGCGCTCATCAGGCTCATCCCTGCCGAAGGATTCACCGTGGCCACGGTGACGGTCGTGGTTGGACTGCTGCTATACCTGGGCCTCATCGGGCCAATCATCTTCGTCGGTCTGAAGGTAGTACGGCCCAACGAAGCGCTGGTGCTGACCCTGTTCGGCAAGTACTACGGCACGCTGAGGTCCGAAGGTTTCTTCTTCGTCCATCCCTTCGTCAGTCCGGTCAACCCCTTTGTCGCCGCTCCTGTCCCCGTCCAGCCAACGGTCACGGGTCGTTTCGCCGTCGGGGCCCCCCGCCGCATGGCCATATCGCTCAAGGCGGAAACCCTGAACAACGACCAGCAGAAAGTCAACGACAAGCTCGGCAATCCCGTGATCATCGGCGTCGTGGTCATCTGGAAGGTAGTCAATACCGCCAAGGCGCTCTTCAGTGTCGAAGACTACAAGGAGTTCCTGTCCATCCAGTGTGATGCCGCCCTGCGTAATAACGTCCGCAATTACCCTTATGACACCCCCGGCGACGATAGTGAGATGTCCCTGCGCGGCAGTAGCCAGGAGGTAGCAGACAAGCTCCGCGAGGAACTCCAGGACAAGGTAGAAGTCGCCGGAATCGAGATCCTCGAGGCTCGCATCACCCACCTGTCCTATGCCCCGGAGATTGCGGCCGCCATGCTCCAGCGGCAACAGGCTGCGGCCATCATCGACGCAAGGCTGTTGATCGTGGAGGGCGCGGTAGGCATGGTGGAGATGGCGCTGGACAAGCTCAACGAGAACGACATCGTCAAACTCGACGAGGAGCGCAAGGCGACGATGGTCAGCAATCTCCTGGTAGTGCTGTGCGGGAGCCGCGACGTCCAGCCCGTGGTCAACAGCGGAACGCTGTATTGATTTGTGAGCGAGCGTCCTGACGTGACGCACCGGGATGACGGGAGGAAGCAGTTGGCGCTGCGGCTATCACCCGCCCTGTGGCGCGAATTGGTGGCATGGGCGCGGGATGATTTCCGTTCCATCAACGGGCAAATCGAGTACCTGCTGACCGATTGCGTCAGACAGAGAAGAAAGAAGATGGAGCATCCCGCAGGCGAGGCAAGCCCGGCACGGGACCGTTAGCAGGCAGAGCGGGGCACACGCCGGCGACTTGCGCTATGGGGGGATAGGAAGTTGATCGAGTTGAGCGGGCTGACCAAGACCTATAATCGGGGGCAAGTCAAGGCCGTCGACGCCCTGGATCTATCGGTGAGGGCGGGGGAGATTTTCGGCTTTCTCGGGCCCAACGGGGCCGGCAAGACCACCACCATCAAGATGATGGTGGGGCTGCTCCGGCCGGATCGGGGGAGCATAAGCATGGCCGGGTACGATCTGGCCAGCTCTCCGCTGGAAGTGAAGCGGCGCATCAGTTACGTCCCGGACAATCCGGATATCTACCAGAACTTGACAGGCATCGAGTACCTCAACTTCATGGGCGACGTGTACCGGGTGAGGGCCACGGAACGCGAGCAGAGAATCCTCCACCTGCTGGAGTTGTTCGCCCTCACGCGAGTCGTGTCCGACCCCATCAAGAGCTACTCTCACGGGATGAGGCACAAGATCGTCCTGGTGGGAGCGCTGCTGCACGACCCGATGATCTTCATCGTGGACGAGCCGATGGTGGGGCTGGACCCCAGGTCGGCCCACCACTTCAAAGAGATCCTCCGCGACCGGTGCTCGCACGGCCGGACGGTCTTCTTCTCCACGCACATCCTGGACGTGGCGGAGAGACTGTGCGACCGGCTCGGCATCATTCACAAGGGCAAGCTCATCGCCCTTGGCACCATGGATGAACTTCGCGATCAGGCCCGCAACGACAAGGAGTCCCTGGAAAAGATCTTCCTGGAGCTGACAGAATGAAGACGACCTGGGCCGTCTGGACCACCACCCTGAAGGCGCATTTCGGACTGTCTTTGGCATGGTATTACATCCGGCGCCGGGATAAGAGGTTCCTGGCGTTCGTCGGGGTGGCACTGGCCGGGGGTGCCGGAGTAGCCCCGGTGGTCTACCTGTATCAACGCTTCCTGAATACCGCCTATGATTTGACCCTGCCGCTGGGGCAGACCCCGGTGGTCCTCACGATGTCCATGATGGCTGCTGCGGCGATGGTCCTGTTTCTCGGATTCGCGTATGTGATGTCCGTATTCTACTTCTCCACCGACCTGCCTCTTCTGATCGCCCTCCCCCTTTCGCCCTGGCAGGTCCTGTCGGCGAAGTTCCTGGTCGTGCTCGTGGCCGGGTATCTGACCATGGCTCCCTTCGTGCTACCCGGGTTCCTGGTCTACGGCGTCAGGGCGGGCGCGGGCAGCCTCTACTGGCTGCAAGCCCTTGCCGTCTTCCTGGTGACCCCGGTGATCCCCGTCAGCCTCGCCGCCCTGGCAGTGATGGGCCTGATGCGTGCGGCCAACCTCGCCCGGTACAAGGATGCCATGCGCCTGATCGGGATGATCGTGCTGACACTGGCACTCACCGTCTTGTTTGCGTTGCCCGCCCGGCTATCGCCGCCGGGTCGCGAGGCGGAATTCCTGACACGGCTCCTGCTCGCCGAAGACGGTCTCATGGTCCAGGTGGGCAGGAGCTTCCCGCCGGCCATCTGGGCCACCCGGGCCCTCACCGCCCCGGCCGGGGCAGTGCGTCTGGGGTGGCTGCTGGCTTTAGTCTCCGCAGCCGTCGGGATGGCCGCCATCGTCGTCGCCATCGGGCAGCGCCTGTTCTACGGCGGGCTTGTCGGCAGCGAGGAAGTGTCCGCCGGACGCGGGCTGACGGCCAGCGATCTGGCGAGCCGGATCAGGCGAGGCCGATCACCGGTAATGGCCATCGCCCTTCGCGATATCCGGCTGCTGATCCGCGAACCGATGGTGTTGCTCAACAGCGTTGCCATGGTATTCCTCCTGCCCGTGCTGATGGTCATCCCCATCCTCGCCGGGGGCCAAGCCGCCCAGGAGAGCCTGCAAGCCATGGCGCTCGGGAATCCCATCGTGTCCAACCTGTCAGGAGCCGGATATGTGGCGACCATGGCCTTGATGGCTACCGCGTCTTCCTCCGCGTTCTCCAGGGAAGGCAAGCTGCTCTGGGTCTCGCGGACGGTCCCGGTTGACCCCAGGGTCCATGTGCAGGCGAAGCTGGTTCAGGCCTATCTGATTCTGCTGCTAACCCTACCCGTGCTGGCCTTCGTGGGAATGGGAGCGGCCGGATGGGGAGTGACGGACCTCGTGCTGATCGCCGCGGTCGGCATGGCCGCCAGCCTGCCGCTGATAAGCCTGAGTCTGGCGCTGGACATGGTGCGCCCCTACCTGACCTGGCAGAATCCGGTTGCGGCCATCAAACAGAACCTGAATGTCCTGGGGGCCATAGCTCTGGGGGGCGGGCTGATGGCGGGGCAGGGGCTGGCGGCAATGAGATTGCTCGGCGCCGGTATGGACCTGGCACAGGCCATGGCCGCGGTAGCCGGCGCGTCGCTGCTGGTTGGCGCCGCCATCCTCGCGGTGCTCCTGCGCGGGGCATCCGTCCTCTACCAGAGGATGGAAATCTGACAAGGTGAGATCAGCGCCGCCGTCCACAGTTCGGGCGAGTACTCATTGACTGCCCGGTGGGAAGGGGTTATTATGGAGGCGTGAGGTAAGGAAACGCGAGCATGCCCATTCGTGGGTATTTTGTATGTCGAATCATACTCATCAGTGATGAGGAGCCATGGCAGGCGTGGCGGACCCCTACGATCGGGATGAGTTCAGGGAAAGCCCCTATGCCGCGCGGCGGCCGCTCGGTGGTAGCGTGGTCGCCGTGCTCAGGGGGCGACTCGAGGGACGGGGCTTGGAACTCATCCGGCCGCCGTCCCGCGCTTTGGCCCGGGGGGAGATCCACGAGTTGATCGTGACCGATGAAGCGGGGGCCCACCCGGGTTCCGTCGTGGGTAATATCGGCTATCTCGCTTTCTTCGAAGTGGAGGAAGGGGGCGTGGCCCTGGTGGGCGACCGGGTCTCCATTGGCGGGAACGCCCATTTCCGCCTGGCCGGGTTCGACGTGACCCATGCCCCGAACCATCTCAATGTCGTGGTGAACGGGGATGACCGCCGTTCGGGCGAAGAACGTGGCCTTCGGTTGGGTGATCGGGTGATCATCGGACCAACCGGCCGCGGCCGGAGTGAAGGGAAGAAAGGGGAGCGGGACGATGGCTGACTTCAAGTTCAAGTTCCAGATGTACAAGCACTTGCAGGCTAACCTGGCCGGGATTCACGCGGAGGCGCGGCGGGCGGCCGATGAGATCGGGATTGCACCCGAGTTGCGAGGGAAGATCGGGCTGACCGGCGCCATCTCCGGCTGCCCGGCGCCGATGCGCGAAGACGTGCTAAAAGCCGCCGAGCGGGGCGCTACCGAAGTTATCCCCCTGTCGAGGCTGGTAGAGGAGATCCGGGAGATCGTCAAGGACTACTACGGTGACGAGTACGACGTGTGTCCGGTCAACACCTGCGAGGGCGGGCTGTGGGTGAGCTATGATGTCCTCTTCACGCCGCCCTTCACCGGGCGGGGCGCGCCTTACCGGGCCCGGTACGTGGCGCCCTACGAGAAGCACATGCATCACCAGGCGAGCTACGGCCGGCCTTTCCCCCCGCGCTACAAGGACTACCTGGCAGACCGGGGGGCCACCTCCGGGGAGATGGGCTTCCAGGGCAAGCGAATGGCCGACCTCGACGTGCTGATCGTGCCCCTGGCCGGCGCCCGATATCAGAATCACGGCATCAAGTACTGGCCGGTGCCGATGCTGCTCGATGTCGATCCGGATGCGTCCATCGAAATCATTGGCGACGTCGCCTCCGAGCACGCCCCCTTCCTGACCGGCTTCACGTCGCTCGGCTATGACACGCCGGGGTACGGCTACGGCGTGAAAGACGACAACGGGACTCCCTTGCTGCTCAAGGAGATCGGTCGGCTGGCCGAGGGCATGAACCTCCCCTACGTGGTCGATAACGCCTGGGGCCTGCCCTTCGTGGGCACGGACATCCGGGACATCGGCGCCGACGTGATGGTGTACAGCATGGACAAGGCGAGCGGCGCCGCCACTTCCGGCCTGATCATCGGCCGCGAGGAAGTGATGGTCGGCATCCGCCGGGCGCTGGGCATGCACGGCGATCGCTGGGGCACGCTCGCTTCTTACGGCAAGGCCCTCTATGTCACGCAAGACCCGGGCAAGGAAGCGCTGCTCACCCAGGTGCAAGCCCTGAAGGTGTTGCGCGATGACCCGGGTATGCTGACCCGGCCCGTGGACCGGTTGTACGAGTTGGTTGAGGAGGAATTCAAGGCCCTGCATCCCCGCCTGCGGGATAAGCTGGTCATCTCCCGGTCCTACAACTCGGGCACGGTGGAGATCAACTACGAGCGCACCTGGCAGGATGAGGGGCTGGGTTTCCCCATCTTCACCATCGAGGACATGTACGCGGGGTCGCATGTCATTCAGACCAGCCTCACGGCGATGGGCATCATCCCCACCATCTGCTATGACGGCAACATATTCATCTCCCCCGGGCAGGGCACGGCCGAGGCGGATGGCGAACTCAACCCCGACCGCATGCGCCTGGTACTGCGCGGGCTGGTCCGGGTGCTGGAAATAGTCGGCAAGCACAGCGGCTACCTCGCGTGATGCCATGGCAGACCCAGGGAGGGGGAATGGGGCATGCTCTCCGCCCGGGACGAGCAGGAGTACCAGTTGCTCAAGTACCTCAGGGATCAGGGCGAACCCGTGGGTTCGGGTAGCGCTGCGGAGTGGCTGCGCAAGACGGCCATCGACGTCAGCGAGGCCACGGCAGGCAGGGTCCTCCGCGAACTGGATGCGCGCGGCTACACGGAACGGCGCGGTTACCAGGGGAGGGTGCTGACCGACGCCGGGCGGCGCCGCCTTTACGAGCTGGACTCCCTGCGCCGCCGAAGCATCTTCGGACAGGAACTGCTGCGCGTGCTCGGCGAGCCGGGGATGACCCAGCTCGTGGATGTGCTGATGGCCAGGCGGGCCATCGAGCGGGAGACGGCTCGCCTCGCTGCGCTCAATGCCAGCGACCGCGATGTTGCCGAGTTGTACAGGGTAGTAGACCAGCACGAGCATGCGGCGGAGGGAGGCGGACCGGAGTGGGACGTCCGCTTTCACCGCATTATCGCGGGCATGGCGGGAAACCAGGTCCTGCTGGCCGCCGTGAACCTCATCCACCAGGACGGCCTGCTCTCTCCCGTGCTGGATTACATCCGCAAGTGGGCCCGCAGCACCATTGCCGCCGACCATCGCGCACTGGCGGATGCCATAGCCCGTCGCGACGTGACGGCGGCCGAGGCCAGCATGGTCGAGCACATTGACAACATCATCGCCGACGTTCGGAGATACTGGGCGACCGTGCACGACAAGGAGCAGGAGCAGGTCGCGCCCCCGTTTCCCGGCACCCGGGAGGTCTCGCCTTGAACGCTGCCGGCCGGGTGCTCGACGCAATCGATCTCGAAACCGTGCTCCTTGCCGAAGACGAACCGTCGGCGCGCCGATTGGCCTTTCAGCTTGCCGCGGAGATGGGCCTCACCGACGCGGACATCGTGGCCATGGAGTGGCGGGCGAAAGCGGCCCGGGTGCGGATCCGGGCTTACATTCACCGTCCCGGCCACCGTTACGCGTGGCTGGGGGCGGATGCAGGGTGAAGGCTGTGCCTCGCCGCAAAGTGTTGCTCGCTCCCATGGATCCCGTCCACGACGTGGGACTGAAACTGGTGCAGCGTGCCCTGGATGCCGCCGGTCACGACACCTTGCGGTTGCCACCCGATCTCGCGGCCGAGGAGATCGTCTCCCGCGCGATCGAGTACCGGCCGGATACGGTGCTGGTGGGACGCACGCTGGGCTACAACGTTCCCGAGGTCCTGGCGCGCCTGGTGGACCTGATGGAAGCGGCGGGGATGCGCTCGCGGGTTCGACTGGGCGTCGGCGGCATGGCCATCCGGCCGGAACTCGCCGCGGAACTCGGCTATGACCGTGGCTTCGGGCCGGGAACGAGCGTCGAGGAAGCGCTTGCGTTCGTCGAGGATCGGGAGCCCCGGCCGACCGTCTCCCCCGGGTTCCCGGGCAAGCCCGACCTGACCGCCGGCTATGGGTACCTGGCCCCGGACGGGGAGGTCGCCGGGCAACTGCAAGCCATCGCCACGGCGGCGGTCGCCTGGGGAAAGGCCCGCACATCTCCGGGAGTGGAGCGCGCCAGGCTACGCCGGCGATTGATCGAGCTGGAGACGGGGGCGACCACCGGCGAGGCGGGGACGCCGGACGCCCCGGCGGCCTTGCGCGCCGCATACGCCCGGGCGTGCGATCCCCTGATCCGGAGATTCTACGAGGGAACGGGGCCGGCCGGCAAGACGCGACCGTTGTCGGCGGAAGAGATCGCGGCCCTTCAGTCGGCGGCAGGCCCTCGCCCCTTCGAGCGTCGCCGGCTGCGGCATGTCCGGTCCCGGCCCTACGTATTCGTCCAGTACGGTACCGGCTGTCCGGTGATGGACTCTGCCCATAACCACATTGCGGAGGCCTGGGGTGTCG
>DBBB01000118.1:1609-2983 GCA_002291985.1 Firmicutes bacterium UBA995 | reverse complement strand
CTCAACCCCCATGCCGGGTGTCACGGCCGCGACGAAGGCGTCCCGGCGTGAGGCGTCATCAGTGGGCACGACGGTCACGCGATAACCGAGCGACAGCAGGGCGTCCTGAACGTGACGGCCCACGGTCCCTCCCGCCTCTCGGCGGGCGATGTCCGCTTCGCAAGCCTGGAACAGCTCGTCTACCTCACCTTCAATGCGCAACAAGGCGCCGAGGTATTCCTCTGAAGTGGCGGATGAGCCGCGAGCGATGCATCTGGTGAGTTGTGCCGCCTGCTTGACGCGGTCCGGGAACTCAGCATGGGAAGACACCGCGGTGAGTTTCGCGACCAGGTCGGCCACCATCGAGGGAACCCGCCGGGCGCTCCTGCGATCGGCTTCTTCGACCCGGGCACATTCCCGCAGTTCGCGGTGGATGCGCTGGCGGAGCAGCATGATGCCTTGTCTGGCCGCCAGCGGTTCGGTTGCCGTTAGCCGCTCAAGATCGGCGACCTTTGCTGTCAGCGACTCACGACTCCGGCGCCACTTGCGGGTGTCGGGAAAGCCGAGGGCGATCTCGTCCTTCATAGCTGCCAGCTCTTCGCCCA
This sequence comes from Firmicutes bacterium UBA995, assembly GCA_002291985.1. Taxonomy (GTDB): domain Bacteria; phylum Bacillota; class Sulfobacillia; order UBA995; family UBA995; genus UBA995. The sequence continues at coordinate 2,399 of DBBB01000118.1, read as the reverse complement.
GCGAAGCCCGGACCTCACCGGTTGTGGTGGCATTCTCCCCGGCGCTGGAGGCGTCCGCCGACAGTCGGCCGTACTCCTGAACCAGGTCTGATACCGGACCCAAACCGGCGGCCACCCGGGCCTGGAAGGACTCGTACCGGGCCAGCAGTTCAGGCGGGCAGTTGCGGATGCTGGCCAGCCGCTCCCGCAAAACTGCCGCACCGTGCCCGAGCATCAGCAGGGAGGCGTCGGCTTCCGGCTCCACCATGGTCTGCGCGGCCAAGCCCGCGATCTCGTCCGCCTGGCTCTGTCGCAGCCCCAGCGCTTCGCAGCGACGCTGCAGCTCGGCCCGGGTTCTGGCCTCAAGCGCTTCCCTGGCCCGACGGTACTCCTGCTGCAGCGTGGAGAACAGCGGTACCGCGCCGAGATTGATGACCGCGTTCGTCGTTCCGCTCATGGTGCCCCCCCGTTCCGCGCCTCCCTCCCGGCGCTCGCCAATATTATCTCATGATTCGGCGGCCCGACCCTCAGTTCCTCCGGATACACGTGATGCTGTCCCGTTTGAGGGTGGGGTGGCATTGAGATCCTGAACGGTCTTGTGTTCGAGGGAAGCCCGTTAGCGAAAGGGCAAAAAGCGCGGCCGCACACAGACTTTGCCGTCTTGTGAGACCCGGGTAGACGCCGTCGGAGAACGTGCTCGATCGGCTGGAGCAATACTACCGCCCGGTGCTCGCTTTCCTGTACGACTTCCGGGTGCCTTTCGACAATAACGTGGTGGAGCACGACCTGCGCCCGGGTCAGTGCACCGGCC
>DBBB01000118.1:0-1234 GCA_002291985.1 Firmicutes bacterium UBA995 | reverse complement strand
GGCCTTCTGCCGCATCGAGGGCCACATCTCGACCGTGCGCAAGCGGGGCCACTCGGTCTCGGCCGCGCTCGAGGCGGGCTTCCGTGGTCAGCCGTTCGTCCAACCCCGCGGCCGCTGAACCGGCCGGAGGCGAGTGCCGCAAGTCTCCCCACGCATCGCGCCAAGGGATACCTCCTTCCGGCCCGTCGCCAAAGACTGGACCCGGCGCTCACCCTATTCCGCAAATGAGAAAATCTGCGCACGTACACTGCGGGAAGGAGGAATTCCGGGGGCGGGCAGAAAAAGCGCACTATTGGATTTCCCCGGGACGGGCTGAACAGTTACCTCGGGGAGGTGTTGTCGACGACCATTCCCAGTGAACCACGAGATTCGAGGACTCTGTCTTATCAACTGGACTTTCCGAAGGCAGAGCGAGCGAGATGGAAGGCGGAAATGCCGGTGGCTTCAGGTTGAACAAAGGAGGATCTCGGACGGCGAAGGACAGCTGAGGTAGATTGAGCAGAGGGGGCGATGCCGTGCAAGTCATCGAGCTGGACAGGTTGACCAAGTACTACGGCAAGGTCCGCGGCATTGAGGACTTGAGCTTCACCGTTGAGCAAGGCGAGATCTTCGGCTTCATCGGGCCTAACGGGGCCGGCAAGACCACCACCATCAGGACGCTCCTGGGGCTCGTGTTTCCCACCAGCGGCAGTGGGAAGATCTTCGGCCAAGACTGCATCCAGTACGGCAGCGTAATCCGCAGGCGCATCGGTTACCTGCCTTCGGAGGTCTTCTATTACGACCAGATGAAGGTGCTTGACCTGCTCAAGTACTCGGCCAGTTTCTACCAGAAGGACTGCACCAAGCGTATACATGAACTGGCGGAAGCCATGGATCTGGCTTTACACCGGAAGATCGAGGACCTTTCTTACGGCAACAAGAAGAAAGTCGGCATCGTCCAGGGGCTACTGCACTCGCCCGAACTGCTGATGCTTGATGAACCGACCAGCGGCTTGGACCCGCTGATGCAGCGGAGGTTCTTTGACATCATAGCAGAAGAGAACAGAAAGGGCGCCACCGTGTTCTTCTCCTCCCACATCCTGTCTGAAGTGCAGCACCTGTGCACCCGGGTCGCCGTTATGAGGGACGGAAATGTGATCAAAATCGAAGACATCGATACCCTCCGGCAGGACAACTATAAACGCGTCTCCCTCAAGAGCGCCACTGCCTCGTTGGAGCACTTCCGAATTCCCGG
>DBBB01000088.1 GCA_002291985.1 Firmicutes bacterium UBA995 | reverse complement strand
GACAATCTTTTGATCTTCGGACCCGGGTTGCTCACGGGGACGGCCGCTCCCTGTTCGGGACGTACCACCGTTACCGCCATCAGCCCCGCAACCGGTCTGTACGTCAAGACCAGCGGAGGCGGCCACTTCGGCGCCCAGCTCAAGTACGCCGGCTACAGCCAGCTGGTCGTGCACGGCCGGGCCGACGAGCCGGTGTACATCTGGATCGACGACGACAAGGTAGAGGTACGCGACGCCGCGCGTTTCTGGGCCATGGACGTGCGTACGGCGGATGCCGCCATCAAGCAGGCTATCGGCGACGAGGACATCCAGGTAGCGCTGATCGGTCCCGGCGGCGAGAACCTGGTCGCGTTCGCCGCGGTCATGTTCTCGGTACACCATGCCGCCGCCCGGGGGGGAGCGGGCGCGGTGATGGGATCGAAGCGGCTCAAGGCGATTGCCGTCCGCGGGACAGGGGCCATCGCCGCCGCAAGCCCGTCGCGCTACCACGAACTGGCGCTGAAGGCGCGCGAAGCGCTCATGGCCGAATCCGGCTATGCCGGGCTGGCGAAGTACGGTACCTCCGGCACCCTCAACGCGCTCAACGAGCAGCGCATCCTCCCTTCGTACAACTTCCAGCGGGGCATGGTTAGCGATGCCTACCCCCTGACGGGGGAGGCGCTCGTCCAGGAAGGCTATCTGAAGGGACGCGTCGCCTGCTTCGGCTGTATCATCGGGTGTCACCGCCGCACGGCCGTCGAACGCGGCGCCTTCGCGGGCACGGAAACCTGCGGTCCCGAGTACGAGACCATGAGCGCGCTGGGTAGCGGCTGCGGGCTACTGGACACCGGCGCGGTGCTGAAGGCCAATGACCTCTGCAACATGTACGGCCTCGACACGATCTCCACCGGCGGCGTACTGCAATGGGCGATGGAGTGCCGGGAGAAGGGGCTGCTCACCCTGGAGGATCTCGACGGCGTCGATCTGCACTGGGGTAATGCCGAGGCGATGAGCGCCATGATCGGGAAGATCGCCTTGCGGGAAGGCTTCGGCAGCGTGCTGGCGGACGGCGTCCGCCGGGCAGCGGAGCAGGTCGGCGGCGACAGCTACCGGTGGGCGGTGCAGGCCAAGGGCCTGGAACAATCGCGGGTGGACACGCGGGCGGCAAAGGCCTACGCGCTGGCTTTTGCCGTGAACCCCCGTGGCCCGGACCACCTGCACACCGAGACCTTCGCCGAATTCGGGATGAGTCCGGAGTCGCGCTCGCTCATCGGCGAGATTACCGGCGACGAGCAATTGGCCGTGCCCCATGTGCCGGATAAGCGGGCCGAGATCGTCCGCTGGCATGAGGACTGCTATGCCCTCACCGAAGCCCTGGGCTTCTGCGTATTCACTTCCACCGCCCTGTACGGGATCACCCCCGGACGGATGGCCGACATGTTTTCGGCGTTCACGGGGCTCGAGGCGAGCGCCGAGGAACTCATGCTGGCCGGGCGGCGCACCGTGACCCTCGAGAAGTGCATCAACGTCCGCCGGGGGGCGGACAGGAAAGCCGACACCCTTCCGTGGCGCATGATGAACGAGGCGTCTCCCGACCGCCCGGAGGCCATCAATGCCCGGGAGGAACTCGAGGGGATGCTGGACGAGTACTACCGGCTTCACGGCTGGGACCGGGCCAGCAGTTGGCCCACCCGCTCCTGTCTCGAGGCGCTGGGGCTTGAGGCCGTGGCCTCCGAGCTGGAGGCGGCGGGTATAATCGGCGGCGAAAGGAAGCGGCCGTCGTGATCCAGGTGGGCGTCCGGGCGAGGAGAGGGGCAACGGGGACGGGACCTCTCTCCCGGTGGGCGATCGATCTCCCCGACGGAGCGTCGCTCCGAAATGCGCTGGAGGTCCTCGCTCGCGATCATGGGGTTCGGGTCCGGGGAGACATGGCGCTGGTGACGGTGAACGGCCGTCGGGTCGGAGTCGAGCACTATGCCGATCACCTGCTGGCCGACGGGGATGTGGTCGCGGTGATCCAGGCGCTGGTGGGCGGTTGAACGGGGGAGGATCCGACTTGAGGGCGTTCGATGTGCTGACTCTGGGTGAACCGATGGTGCTTCTAAGCGCGAGCACGGCGGGGCCGCTCCGCCACGTGTCCCACTTTGCCAAGTATACGGCAGGGGCGGAACTGAACTTCAGCATCGCCTTGACGAGGCTGGGCATCCGAAGCGGGTTCATCACCAGGCTGGGAGATGACGAGTTCGGGGAGTACATTCTCGGGTGCATGCGCGCGGAAGGACTGGACACTTCCCTGGTCAGCCGCAGTACCCTGCACCCGACCGGGGTGTACTTCAAGGAGTACCGGGGCCACGGCGACCCGAAAGTGCACTACTACCGCCGCGGAAGCGCCGCCAGCGCCCTCTCGCCCGAGGATCTCAAGCGGGAGTGGTTGACCGGAGTGAACCTCGTCCACGTGACCGGCATAACGCCCGCTCTCAGCAGCACCTGTCAGGCCGCCTGCGAATCGTTGCTCGCCATGGCCGAGGAGGCAGGCGCCACCATATCATTTGACCCGAACTACCGGCCCTTGCTGCACGACCGCGCGGACGCGGAGGGCTTCATGGTTGACTACATGAGGAGGGCGGACATCCTTTTCGTGAACGAGCGCGAGGCCGAACTGCTCTTTGGCTCGACCGACCTTGCGTCCCTGCGCGGGCAGGCCCACGAACTGGGCCCCAAGGTGGTCGTCCTCAAGCTGGGACCACGGGGAGCGGCGGCTTCGAACGGGACGTCCGACGAACCGGTGCATGTCCCGGCCGTCCCAACCAACCGGTTCGTGGACCCGGTGGGGGCGGGGGACGGCTTCGCCGCGGGGTTCATTTTCGGCTTGTTGAGCGGATGGCCGCTCGAGCAGTGTCTCGCCGCCGGGAACTACGTGGGCGCGATGGCGACTACCGTCGCCGGCGACTATGAGGGTTATCCCTTCTTGACCGAACTGCTACCCTATCTCAACCGGCCGTGCTCGACAGGCGGCCGTTCCCGGGGGGCCTGATCCCATGCCGAGCATTTCTCGATTGACCGCCGACATCCCCCGTTCGGGAATTCGTGCCATCATGGAACGGGCCATGGAGATTCCCGATGCCATCAGGCTCGAGGTCGGCGAGCCCATGTTCCCCACGCCTCCCCACATCGTCGAGGCGGCGGTCGAGGCCGCCCGGGCCGGCTACACTCGCTACACGGCGAACGCGGGGATGTCCTCGCTCCGCGAGGCGGTCGCCCTGCGGCTGCGCCGGGAGTATGCTGTTGACCTGCCCACCGAGCGCATTTGCATATCGGTCGGGGGGGTGGGGGCCATCGCCACCGCCCTGCGGGTGGCGACGGAACTCGGCGACGAGGTGCTGATACCCGACCCGGGCTGGCCCACCTATGAGATGACGGTGGCGGGAGTCGGCGCCCTCTCCCGGCGCTACCCCCTGTATCCTGCCAACGGTTTCCTCCCCCTCGTGGGCGACCTCGACCGACTCGTTGGGCCGAAGACCAGGGCGATCATCATCAACTCCCCCTCCAATCCCCTGGGCACGGTGTTGCCGCCGCAAGCGGTCAGGGAACTGGTGGCCTGGGCATCGCGCCGAGACCTGTTCATCATCGCCGATGAAGTGTACGACAGCATCGTCTTCGACGGCGCACATGCGACCTTTTTGGCCCAGGACGGCTACGACGGTCTCATCGTGGTGTTCGCCGTATCCAAGACCTACGCCATGACCGGATGGCGGATAGGTTACGCCGTGGCGCCCCTTGAGGTGTCCGCCCAGATGGCAAAGATGCAGGAGGCCAGCGTCGCCTGTGCTCCCGGGGTCTCGCAGAAGGCGGCGGAGGCTGCCTTGCGGGGACCACAGGACTGCGTCCACTCCATGTGCCTGGCCTACCGGCGCAACCGGGATGCCGCCATGGAAATTCTCGACCGCCACGGTATACGCTACCAGCGCCCGTCCGGCGCCTTCTATCTATGGGTGGAAGCAGGTTGCCCTGGTTCCAAGGCGTTCGCCGACAATCTCCTCAGCACCCGAGGTGTCGCCGTCGCCCCCGGGGAGACGTTCGGCCCCGCAGGCCGGCAGTATGTCCGGGTCTCGCTCGCGTCTCCCGAGGCCGCGCTGCGCGAAGGGGTCAACCGGCTGGCCGAGGCCATCCAGGCTGACCGCCGGTTGCAGCAGTGAACGCCGGCGCGAGGACACCCGGCGAGGATGGCCAGGGGATGACGGCCGGGGGCAATGGTCGGCGTCTCACCATTCGAAACGCACATTGCGCTGAATGCGATGCCGGGCAAAGGGGGGCCGGGACCGTGTACCGAATCCTCGTCTCGAAAACAACAACGGGTGTCCTGGCTGGCGAGATACGTCCATGAACAGACCGTCACCGCGCCGAACAGCCGAATACGAGTACTATCGGGTACGGGTGGTAGAGCGTGCCCTGGAAGTGTTGGGCGTTTTCTGCCGGCACCCGGGCGGCTTGACGCTGGCCGAAATGGCCAGGTCAGTTGGCATTCACAAGAGCACCGTTCACCGCCTTGCATTGACCCTGGAGAAGGCAGGCTTTCTGCGGCGCTGCCCCGCCAGCGGCAGGTATGCCCTGGGCTTGAAGCTGCTGGAACTCGGCGCCGTCGCCCTCAACGGCGTCGAGTTGCGCCGCGAGGCCCGTCCTTACCTCGAGCGGCTGCATCGGGACACGGGATGCACCATTCATCTCGGGATCCTCGATGGGGGCGAGGTCGTCTACATCGACAAGTTCGAGGGCAACAACTCTATTCGCCTTTACTCGCAGGTGGGGCGGCGCGCCCCGGCTCACTGCACCGGCCTCGGGAAAGCCTTGCTGGCGTTCCAGCCGGTCTCGGCCGTCCGGCACCTGGCTGCGCAGCGCGGGCTCAAGCGCCACACCTCGGAAACCATCACCACCGTCCAGGAGTTGCTGGCCGAGCTGGAGCGGGTGCGAGCGCGCGGCTTTGCCGTGGACATGGCGGAGCACGAACCACTCGTTCACTGCGTGGCGGCACCCATTCGCGACCACGCCGGGAGCGTGATCGCCGCCGTCAGCCGGACGATGATCATTCCCAGCCTGTCCGAGGCCGAGGCGCGAAACCATGCCGAGCCGGTCGTGGCGGCAGCCGCCGCAATATCCGCGAACATGGGGTGGAGCGGGGACGCCGGCAGGGCAGGCGTACCCATCTCCTGAGCAGGCGCGAGGATCGGAGGTTTCACAAGTTGCCCATGAGCCTTTCCCGGGCCGGCACGCGGCTCCGGCGACTCATGAAGACGAGAACATCGATTACCCTGGCGGGAATGTCGCTGCTCTTTTCGTTGCTGGCCTTGTGGATCTGCGTGTACCTCGCCGGGGCCGATCCATACGAGGCGTTGACGGCCATGTTCCGGGGGGCCTTCCAGGGCCGCTGGGCGCTCAGAACCACGCTGTCGGAGTGGGTGGCAATCACCCTCTCGGGGCTGGCAGTGCTGATCCCCTACCGGGCGGGATTTTTCAATGTCGGGGGACAGGGCCAGCTCGAGATGGGAGGCGTGGCGGCCGCGGTCGTCATCATGCACCTCCCCGCACCTCCCCCCCTGGCGCTTGCGGCGGCTCTGACCGCCTGCGTGCTGGCGGGCGCCTTGACCGCAGGGATTCCCTTGCTGCTGCGCCTGAGTCGGGGGGCGAGCGAAGTCACCACCACCATCATGATGAACTTCGCCGCCATGCGGTTCATGTACGCGATGATCACCGGTCCCCTCCAGGACCCGGGGGCGTGGTACGGGACGACGCCCATTGTCCCGGCAGGCTACCGGCTGCCCCTTTTCCCGCCGGGATCGGGCATCCCCGTCAGCCTGTTCGCGGCGGTCGGGCTCGCCCTGGGGGCCTGGTGGCTGCTCAGTCGCACCGTTTTCGGCCTTCACCTGCGGGCGGTGGGCGGCAACCGGGCGGCAGCCGCAGCCGCAGGCATTGCGGTGGATCGCGTACTCATCAAGGCGGTGCTGATGGGTGCAGCCCTGGCAGGGCTGGCGGGAGGTTTCCAGTATCTCGGGCACACGCTGCGGGTGGCCGAGGGATGGTCCAAGACCTGGGGGCTCGTGGGTATCCCCGTGGCCTTGCTGGGAGGCAGCCCCCTGGGCGTGTTGCTGGTGGGTTTCCTGTTCGCGGTGCTGGAAACGGGCTCTCGCTCCATGCAGGCTTTGACAGGAGTACCGGCGGCGCTGGTCTTCGTGTTTCAGGGGCTACCCGTGCTCATCTACCTGGCGCTGGGCGCCGGGTTGCGCCGGATGGGTGACGCTGTCGACGCCAAGTAGGAGGGGGTGGGCCGGGTGGAACTTGACTGGTGGTTAGACTTCTTGCTGGCGGTGCTGCGCGCGGCAACCCCGTTGCTCTTCTGCGCGCTGGGGGTGCTTGCCTGCGAGCGGGCGGGGATCTTGAACATCGGCGTGGAGGGTTCGATGCTGGCGGGGGCGCTCGCCGCAGTGCTGGGCGCGGTTTTCACCGGTAATCCCTGGCTCGGCGTGGCGGCGGCGATACTGACCGGGCTACTCGCCGGACTGGTGCTGGCGGGGATGACCGTCTACCTCCCTGCCGATCAGATTGCCACGGGTATAGCGTTCAACCTGGTGAGCATCGGCGTCACCAGCTTCATTTACCGGCTGCTGGTGGAGGGCGGCGTACGGCTCATGGCCCCATCGCTGAACTGGGGGCAGGCGGGAGGATGGCTGGAACCCTTGACCGCGAGATTGGCGATCATCCCCCCCCTTACGTTGCTGGCCCTGATCCTCGTTATAGGAGTGCAGGTGCTGTTGTTCTCCACGGGCCCGGGGCTATTGTGGCGGTCCGTCGGCGAGAGCGCCCGGGCGGCCCACGCGGCCGGTCTCAGCGTCCTGCGGGTCAGATCGCTTGCCCTGCTCGGAGGCAGCGTGCTCGGCGCGCTGGGGGGGGCGGCGCTGACGCTCGGCTGGGTGCCCACGTTTGTCGACAACATGACCATGGGCCGGGGTTTCATTGGCCTGGCGGCCGTTTACTTCGGACGGTGGCGCCCGGACCTCATGTTCTTCGCCTGCCTGTTGTTCGGCGCCGGCGAGGCGCTGGCTTTCCGAGCGCAAGCCATGGGCGCGGGACTAAACCCGTACTACTACCTGATGCTGCCCTACGTGCTCACCCTGGCGGCGGTGGCCATCGTGGGCATGGCGATGGGACCTCGCGATGCCGGCAAGCCCTTTCTGAGGGGGTGATGGAGCGCGGGTCGGGATGAGGATGAGCGGTGATTCGTTGGAGTGTCGATCTGTTGACGGGAGAATAGTCCAATTGATGAAGGGGGAAGCAGCATGAGCAAGAAGCATCCCGGTATGCGGCGGGTGCTGGCAGGTTTGTCCGTCCTGCTCGTCATGACGCTGGTAGCCGGCTGCCCGCGTCCGGCGGCGCAACCGGCGCCGGGGGCCGAGAAGGATCCCGTGCAGGCAGCGGTGATCTTCTCGATCGTCAATCCCGCCCGGGCGGGCGGCTGGGACCGCGCCGACTGGGCGGGGATCCTCGCACTGCGGGAGGAGTTCGGCTGGACGGTTACCGTGGCCGAAGGAGTCCCCTACGGACAGGTGGCAGCCACGGCTGCCGGATTCGCCGAGGCGGGCTACGATATCGTGATCTTCCCCGATGCGGGCATGACCGATGCCTGGCACGAAGTGTCTCCCAAGTACCCGAAGACCTGGTTCGTCATGATGTCCATGGCCGAGCGCTTGCCCGACTCGCCGCGGGTAGCGGCGTGGTCCCCTGACTTGTACGCCTACGGGCAGATGCTGGGCGTGGCCGCGGCCAAGTCCTCCCGGACGGGCACGATTGGCCTGCTCGGGGGAGTCCCTGTCCCCGTCATTGCCTACCTCTTCAGCGGGGCAGTCGAAGCGGCCAGGTTCGTGCGGCCCGACATTCGCGTGGTCACCAACTTCGTGGGCGACTGGGTAGACGTGACGGCCCACCGCGAGATAACCGCCCTTCAGGTCAGAGAGGGCGCGGACGTGGTATTCGCGCTCACCGGTCCGGGAATCCTGGGCAGCTACGAAGCGGCGAAGGCCGGTGGAGCCAGGATAATCGGCCACGCCTGGGATCTGCATGAGGATGCGCCTGACGCCATCCTGACCAGCATGATCCTCGACAAGCCCCGGATGTACCGGGATCTTGCCCGGCAATTCGAGGGAGGCATGCTGGAGAAGAAGACCGTCCACGTGGGAGTCGAGTACTTCAAGCTCGCCGATTTCCGGGGTGCCGTGCCCCAGGCCACCGTCGACGCCATCGATCAACTCGTGACCAGGTTGCGGGCGGGCGAGTTGCCCATCCCCCGGGTCGTTCACTCCATCGACGATCTCCTGAAGCGGTGATAAGGTAGGGGCAGAACCATCTCTGGACGGGGCGGCCGCGACAGGTGCGTCCGGTCGCCTCGTCCGGGCCGACGATCCCTCGAGGGAAGGAGCACATCCAGGAGCATGCCGATCAATCTCAATCCGATCTCAGACACGGCCGTGGCGGTGCAGATGGAGGGGATCTGTAAATCCTTCGGGCCGGTGAAAGCGCTGGACAGCGTGAGCCTTACCGTCGAGCCAGGGGAAATCCGGGCGCTCGTGGGGGAGAACGGGGCGGGGAAGACCACGCTGATGACCGTCCTCTACGGAATGCTCCGTCCTGACCGCGGTCAGCTGCGCATCGCCGGGCGGGAGGTCGGCCGGGACTGGTCGCCGAAGCGCGCGATGTCCGCCGGCATAGGCATGATCCATCAGCATTTCTCCCTTGTCCCCAACCACACCGTACTGGAGAATGTGCTCATGCCCCAGCTGCGGTGGACCCGACTCAGGCCGGAATGGGCCCGCCACCGGAAGACCGTGCAAGGGTTGAGCGAGCAATATGGCTTCGCCCTGCCCCTCGACGGGCAGGTTGGAGCTATATCGGTGGGACAGCAACAGCAAGTAGAGATCTTGAAGATGTTGTATCAGGGTGCCAGCTTTCTTATCATGGACGAGCCGACGGCCGTGCTCACTCCCCAGCAGACGGACGCCCTTCTCGCCCTACTAGGGCGGCTGCGGGCGCAGGGCCACACGGTGGTCCTGATCACCCACAAGCTTGCCGAGGCCTTCGCGGCGGCCGACAACATCACCGTGTTGCGCCGGGGAAAGCTCATCACCACCGTGCCGTGCGAACACACTACCCCGCAAGCGGTCGCCGGCGCCATGGTGGAAAGGGACTGGTCCGGGGATGTCGACCTGCGGCTGCCCGAGCGGGAGACCTCGTGGCGGCTGGAGGTGAAAGACCTGGTGGTGGGCGAAGACCACCGGCAGCTCGAGGTCGATGGCGTGTCTCTGGCGATTGGACCCCGGGAGATCGTGGGCGTGGCCGGGGTGGCGGGCAACGGTCAGACCGAGCTGGCCGAGGCGCTGGTGGGGTTGCGTATCGCGCGGGCCGGCACGGTCGTGCTGGCAGGGCAGGACCTCTCTGCCTGGTCGATCGCTCGAAGGCTCCAGTCCGGTTTGCGGTACATCCCCGAGAACCGCCACCTCAACGGCATGGTGGCCGATCTGACGTTGGCGGAGAATCTCATCCTCGACCGGTCGGAATCTCCTCCTTTCTCCGCCCGGGGAGTGTTGAACCGGCGAGCCATGGGACGGGCCGCGGCGGAGACGATCGCGGATTACGACGTGCGGACGCCGTCGCCGGACGTGCCGATGAGCCACCTGTCCGGGGGCAACCAGCAGCGGGTAGTGGTGGCGCGGGCACTGGCCAGCCGTCCCCGGGTGGTGATCGCTTGTCAGCCTACCCGGGGCCTCGACATCTCGGCGACCGCCTATATCCGAAAGCGGCTGGTGCAGTGCGCGTCAGAGGGCGCCGCCATCCTGCTATTCTCCAGCGAGATCGAGGAACTGATCCAGCTCTGCCATCGCATGCTGGTCATGTACCGGGGACGGGTGGTAGGCGAACTCGATGCCTCGAACTTCGATACCGCCATCATCGGGCTGATGATGAGCGGTCAGGTTGCATCATGATGCATCGACTCAATCCCGCCCGGCACCTCATGCCGCAGGCGGTGTTCGTCGTAACGGGGGCGGCCGGAGGAGTCCACGCGGGAATGACCGCTTGCTGGGTGGTGAGAGTCTCCCACCGTCCGCCGCTTTACGCCGTTGCCATCCATCATGGCAGTCAGACGCGGGATGTGGTGGCCGAAGGAAAGTGCTTCTGCATCCACATCCTGCGTGCCGACCAGGTCGATCTGGCCCGGCGCTTCGGGTCGGTGAGCGGTCGCGATGTTGACAAGTTCGCCGGTCTCGCCTGGCGTACGGGCGCTGGCGGGGCTCCTGTCCTGCAAGATGCGATGGCCTTCCTGGATTGCCACGTCGTATCGGCCGGCGAGGTGGGCGATCACACTCTCTTCGTCGGGCGCCTGGTGGATGAAGGTGTGCTCCGCGAAGCCCCCGCCCTTATCTTCCGACCGGCCGACTTCGCGGACATCGGCCAGTCAGGCGAAGAAGAGTGACCTGATCGTTGTTCCCGGCCACGCTTCCCTGGGACCGGGCAGGCGGCGCCGAGTCTACCCCCACCGGCGCTATTCCCAGCTGTGACAGGCCGTGGGCGAGGCTGGCAGAAGGAACTTCGCGGCTGCTTGTAGAAATATTTCTAGCAAGCATCTCGCGAAGGGGGAAGGCCGGGAATGAGCGATAAGACTGGGAGGCTGTTACTGATCGCCATGGTGGTGGCGGCGCTGATCCTGGGAGGGGGGTGCCCCAGGCGGGCGCCCGGGGAGGAACAGCCGGCGGCGGTCACGCCCGTTCAAGGCGACACGCTTGTTATCGGCACGGTGGCCCCGATGCTGCTCAACCCGATTCTCGCCACGGATGTACCATCCACTACGATCACCGACCTGGTATTCAGTGGCTTGGTCACGGTCAACGACCGGCTGGAGTTCGTACCGGAACTGGCCGAGAGCTGGGAAGTATCGCCCGACGGCCTGGTATGGACCTTCCATCTTCGGGACGGCGTGACCTGGCACGACGGCAAGCCCTTTACCGCCGAGGACGTCGCTTTTACCCTCGAGCGGATCCGGGACCCCCACACCATCACCGTCAGGCGGGGCGACTACGAGCAAGTCGACCGCTGGGAAGTCGTTGACCCCCACACCTTCCGCGTGTACTTCAAGGAGCCGTTTGCCCCGGCCCTGCAGGCTTTCGCCATGGGCATCATCCCCAAGCACCTGCTGCAAGGGGTGGACATCAACACCGCGCCTTTCAACACCAGACCGGTGGGTACCGGCCGCTTCCGGTTCCGGGAGTGGAAGCCGGACGTGCATGTGATCCTCGACCGTAACGAGGACTACTTCAAGCAGGTGCCTCACCTCAACAGCATCGTCTTCCGGATCATCCCCGATGACACGGTGTTGATGGAAGAACTGGCCGGCGGCGGCATTGACTTCTCCGGCATAACCGCGCCGCACTACAAGCGGATGGCAGCAGTGCCCCACCTCAACGTCCATCGCTTCCCCTCGCTCCGGTTCCAGTACATCGGCTGGAACGAGCGCCTGCCCAAGTTCGACGACGATCGGGTACGCATTGCCCTCAGCCTGGCCCTCGACCGCGAAGCCATAGCTGAAGCGGCCTATGAGGGGCTCGCCGTCCCCGCGACCGGCCCCTTCCCCCTCGTGTCATGGGCCATCAACCCGGCTATCGAGCCCCTCGCTTATGACCCCGAGCGGGCCAAGCAACTGCTGGCCGACGCGGGATGGAAGGACACCAATGGCGACGGCTGGGTCGACCGCGATGGCAAGCCCTTTGAGTTCGAGTTCCTGGGCCGGGCGGGCGATCCCGTCTCGAAGATGATCATCGAACTAGCCATGGAGTACTACAAGGCCGTCGGCGTCAAGCTCAACCCCCTGTTCTTGGAATGGGGCGATCTGGTGTCACGGCTCGATCCACCGCGTCGGGCATTCGAGGCTTTCTACCTCGGCTTCAGCGTCGGCGTGGACCCCGACGTTCACATCTTCTACCATTCCACTCAGGCGGAGTGGGGCTTCAACGACACCAACTTCCAGGATGCGGAGGTTGACCGGCTGATCGAAGAGGGCCGCCGCACGATGGACTTCGCGGCGCGGAAGCAGGTCTACCATCAGCTCCATCAGCGGTTGCATGACACCCAGCCCGTGACCTTCATGTTCTTCATCGAGGCCATCGTTGGCGTGGACAAGCGATTCCAGGGAGTAACACCCTCGCCCATCGGGACGCTCTGGAACGTCGAGCACTGGTGGGTGCCCGAGGCGCAGCAGAAGCACCCTGCCCCGTAAGCTGATGAAGCGAGACATGACCTGAGCCTCAGCCGGGCCCGGACCCGCGGGCGCCGCAGGTGCCGCGGGTCCGGTCGGTTGATAGCGATGGAGGGACGGCTCTTGCTGCGAGGATATGTCGCCCGCCGCTTGCTGATCGCCGTGCCGATGCTCTTCATCATCAGTTTCCTGACCTTCAGCATGATGCACCTCGCTCCGGGAGGGCTATCCGCCGCATTCATCGGCGCCCGCGTACGGCTCGAGGAAGACCGCATCGCCATCATGCGCCACTATGGCTTCGACCAGCCGTTTCATATTCGCTACTTCCGATGGATGGGCCGGGTGTTCGAGGGCGATCTCGGACACTCGCTGCGGTTCCGCCGACCGGCGCTTGACATGATCGTCGAGCGCATCCCCGCTACCCTGCAGCTCACCATCCCCTCCATTTTGGTGAGCGTTGCCGTGGCCATACCCGTAGGGGTGCTATCGGCGGTCCGCCAGTATTCGCCGGCGGACAACCTGGCCACCATCGGCGCCTTTCTCTTCGTGTCCACGCCCTCGTTTTTCCTGGGCATCGTTGCCATCCTCATCTTCAGTGTGGGTCTCGGATGGCTGCCCATTTCCGGGATGAGCACTTTTGGACTGCGGGATCCGTCAACGCTGACCGTGATCCTTGACCGTCTCCGCCATCTGGTGATTCCCGGAGGGATCGTGCTGGGACTCGGGTACACGGCCGGGTTGTTGCGATATGTCCGAGGCAGCATGCTGGAAGTACTGCGGCAAGACTACATCCGGACCGCAAGGGCGAAGGGTCTGAGCGAGCGGGTAGTCATCTACAAACATGCCTTGCGTAACTCCCTGTTGCCGGTGGTGACCATCCTGGGGATGTGGGTTCCGTATATCCTGGGAGGGGCCATGATCGCCGAGGTGATCTCCGCCTGGCCGGGCATGGGCCGCCTGGCCGTAGACGCGGTATTCGCCCGCGACTACCCCCTGGTGATGGGGACGCTGCTGCTGGCGGCATCGATGACCCTGCTGGGCAATCTCCTGGCGGACATTTCTTACGCGCTGCTTGACCCGAGGATTCGCTATGAGTAACTGGCGGCGATTCCGCCGCAACCAGCGTGCGGTGGCGGGCGGGCTACTGGTGCTGATGTTCGTCGTCATCGCCGTACTCGCGCCCTTGCTGACACCGTACGATCCCGTCCGCTCGAACCTGCCCCGCCGGCTCGAAGCCCCCGGCCGCGAGCATGTCTTCGGCACGGACTCGCTTGGACGAGACATGCTGTCGCGCATACTCGAAGGGGCGCGCATCTCCCTGACTATCGGGATACTGGCCGTGGCCCTGTCCGTGTTCATCGGCGTGGTCTTCGGTGCCCTGGCGGGCTATTACGGCAAGCTACTGGACAGCGCCATCATGCGCTTCGTGGACTTGCTGCTCGCTTTCCCCACGCTGTACCTGTACATCACCCTGGTCGCCCTGGTCGGCCCCAACATAGGCGTGCTGATCCTCATCATGGGGGGCCTGGGCTGGATGGGAGTCGCCCGCATCGTGCGCGCCGAGGTCCTGAAGCTCCGCACCCAGGACTACGTCGAGGCGGCCCGTGCGCTCGGGTCGGGCGATCGCCGGATCATCTTCCGCCACATCCTACCCAACGCGCTGGCGCCCGTGATCGTGGCGACCACCCTCGGCATCCCCGGGATGATCCTGGGAGAGAGCGCGCTGAGCTTTCTGGGTCTCGGAGTAATGCCACCCTACATGAGCTGGGGCAGCCTCGTCAACGATGGGCTGCCGTTCTTCCGGAGGGCGTGGTGGCTGCCGGTATTCCCGGGGATGGCGATCTTTCTTTGCGTGCTCGCGTTCAACTTCCTGGGTGACGGCCTGCGCGATGCCCTGGACCCCCGGCTGAAGTCCTGACCCGGGTCGTATCGCCCTTCCGGCATCCTTGACGCGTGGCCCCCCGCGATGTAGTATACACACAGGACAGGCTAGTACCGGGTTGACCACGACCTGGGTTGATATACATCGTGCAAGTCGGTCAGGCGTGAGCCGGCAGATGGCAGGGAGCGTGGCCGTCTGCTTTTGAGGTCGCAGGTGCCGGTGGCCCAGTCCACTTGGCCTTTTGTGTTTTTATGGAAGGTGGAGGCGAGTTGCCGTGCCGAATATTGCCAGCATTATTCTGACCGCAGGGCTCGGCTTGCTGGGTGGATACTTGATTCGCCGGTTCGTTGCCGAGGCGCGCCTGGGTTCGGCGGAACGGGCGGCCCGCGACATCGTTGACCGGGCGAAGGCGGAGGCCGAAGCCAAACGGCGTGAGGCCGTGCTGGAGGCCAAGGAAGCGGTCCAGCGCCTGCGGGACGATTTTGAGCGCACATCGCGAGAGCATCGGGCGGAACTGCAGCGACAAGAACGCCGGTTGGTGCAGAAAGAAGAGAGCATGGACCGAAAGGCTGAGAATCTCGAGCGGCGGGACGAGAACTTGCATCGCAAGGAGCAGGAGATCAAGGTCGTGGAAGAGCGGCTCGAGCACCTGGTTGCCGAGCGCGTTGCCGAGTTAGAGCGGGTAGCGGGCCTGTCCACCCAGGAGGCACGGGATCTGCTGCTGAAGATGGTGGAGGAGGACCTGCAGCAAGATTTCGCCCGGATAATCCGCGATCGTGAAGAAGAAACTCGCAACGAGGCCGACAGGCGGGCCCGGGAAGTCATTGCCCTGGCCATTCAGCGATGTGCCGCCGACGAGGTGGCGGAGGTGTCGGTATCGGTGGTGGCCTTGCCCAGCGACGAGATGAAAGGCCGCATCATCGGCCGCGAGGGTCGCAACATCCGTACGCTGGAAAGCCTGACGGGGATGGACCTGATCATCGACGATACGCCTGAAGCCGTGGTGATCTCGGGGTTCGACCCGGTTCGGCGGGAAGTGGCCCGCATGGCGCTGGAGAGACTGGTGGCGGACGGTCGCATCCATCCCGCCCGCATTGAGGAAATGGTCGAAAGGGCCCAGAAAGAAGTCGACGACCGCATGCGCCAGGCAGGCGAGCAGGCCGCGCTGACCACAGGCGTTCACGGACTGCACCCGGAGCTGATCAAGCTCCTGGGGCGCCTGCTCTTTCGCACGAGCTATGGTCAGAATGTGCTCAACCACTCGCTGGAGGTGGCCTACCTGGCGGGGATCATGGCGGCCGAGCTGGGCGCCGATGTGGCCGTCGCCCGGCGGGCCGGGCTGATCCATGACATCGGTAAGGCTGTCGACCACGAAGTCGAGGGCACGCACACAGGAATCGGGGTCGAGCTGGCCCGGAAGTACCGGGAGACGCCGCAAGTCCTCCGTGCGATCGCCGCCCATAATGCCCGTGTCAGGGGACACGTCATTGGCAACGATCCAGTCCGCCCCCTTCCGGCTCAGCTTCTCTTGGGCATGGGTGATGATGGTTTCCGTCTCAGCGGCAAAACCGATAACAAGAGTCGGTCGCCGCGCGCCTGGCGCCGCGAGGGTCGCCAAGATGTCGGGATTGCGCGCGAGGGCAAGATTGAAGGCGGTCTGCCCCTCTTCCTTTTTGAGCTTCTCCGCAGCCTGGTGAGCGACGCGCCAATCGGCGACCGCGGCCGCACAAATAGCCACATCAACGGGCAGCGCCGCGAGCGCGGCATCGAGCATGTCGGATGCCGTCTCGACTTTGATTGTGTTGACGCCCGGGATGTCGGGCAGATGGGTCGGTCCCGTGATCAACGTGACTCGGGCGCCCATATCCTTCGCCGCTCTTGCTAATGCATGGCCTTGCTTGCCCGAAGAACGATTGGCGATGTAGCGAACCGGGTCGATGGGTTCGTAAGTCGGTCCCGAGTGATCAGCACATGGCGTCCCACGAGAGACGCGCCATGGGGACTTGGCAGAACGCGCTCGATGGCGTCTGCAATGTCCTCCGGTTCGGACATGCGTCCCGGTCCGAATTCACCGCACGCCATATCGCCTTCTTCAGGACCAACCAACCGCACGCCGTCAGCACGCAAAGTCGCGACGTTCCTCATGGTCGCCGGATGCTCCCACATGCGCACGTTCATGGCGGGCGCGACGAGCACCGTCTTGTCAGTCGCCATGAGCACTGTGGAGGCGAGATCGTTTGCGAGCCCGTTGGCCATCTTGGCGAGGAGGTCGGCGGTCGCTGGCGCGACCACGACAAGGTCTGCCTCGCGGCTCAATTGGATATGGCCGATCTCTGCCTCATCCTTGAGATCAAAGAGATCGGTAAACGCTTCCTCGCCCGACAGAACAGCGAAGGAAAGCGGCGTGACGAATTGGGCGCCGCCGTCGGTCAGAACAACACGCACGGTAGCGCCTCGTTCGCGCAGACGGCGGACGAGTTCTAAAGCCTTGTAGGCGGCGATGCCGCCACCAACGATCAGAAGGATTCTCTTGCCGTTGAGCATGGGATCAGTCCTTAGGTTCGTAGGCGATAGTTTACCACAGCGAGGCCATTCGGTCGGGCTCAGAAGACCTGAGTAGCCGCGATCGCGAGAAGCGCGAGCGCCCCAACCCAAACGCCGATGCGCGTCCAGCGATCTTGAACTTTTTGGGCCTGTGCTAGCCGCGCCACGCTTTCGTCATCCAGACGCAACCCGTCTTCGGCCATCGCGCCGAACGCGTCCGCGGTCTGCTCGGCCTGACGCAAGAGCTTTGGAAGGTCCCCGACAAATCGGCCAACGGATGCTGCGCCTTCGGCCGCCTGCTCGATGCGTGCGCCCGCACCCAACTGAGCCTCAAGCCATTCCTTCACGATCGGCTCGGAGACGACCCACATATTCAGTTCGGGATCGAGCGTCCGGCCAACACCCTCGACCACCACCATTGTCTTCTGAAGCATGATGAGTTCGGGCCGGGTCTGCATGTCGAAGACCTCGGTGTATTGGAGAAGCTGTCCCAAGAGCTGCGCCATGGAGATCTCGCTGGCGGGCCGGTCCATGATGGGCTCGCCGATCGCGCGCATGGCTTGGGCGAACTGCGGCACGGAGTGTTTGCGCGGCACGTAACCCGCTTCGAAATGCACTTCCGCTACACGCTGGTAGTCGCGCGTGATAAAGCCGTACAGAATTTCCGCGAGGAACCGGCGCTCCTTCATGCCGAGACGGCCCATAATGCCGAAGTCCACGGCGACGATACGCCCCTCCGCATCGACGAAGAGATTGCC
>DBBB01000023.1 GCA_002291985.1 Firmicutes bacterium UBA995 | reverse complement strand
GCTGATGAAGATCAAGGACATCGTGCGGGCACGGTAACTCGCGGCTGAAAGGGGAACAGGCGATCTTCGGCAGGAGGTAAGCCGGTGGACGGAACCGCAGTTATCGTCGATGTCGGCGGCGGAGGGGTCTGCCATGCTCTCCTCGGCACAGAGACAATTCGGTGCCGCCCGAGAAAGCGGCTGTTGCGGCACCGGGAGTTGACCTCAAGCATACTAGCCGTGGGCGACCGGGTTGCCGTCACTCTGCTCCCTGACCGGACGGGAGTCATAGAGGAGATCTACCCGCGCGTCTCGGTAGTATCGCGGAAAGCAGCCGGCCGGGTACCGCGCGAGCAAGTCCTGGCAGCTAACCTGGACCAGGCAGCTGCCGTGGTCTCCCTGCGTGAGCCGGATTTCAAAGCGGGCACGGCGATCCAGCTCTGCGTCGGGGCCCGGCAGGGGGGCATGGAGCCGCTGGTCGTGCTGAACAAGGCCGACCTCGGGACGCCTGAAGAGGTCGCCGCCGCCCTACAGCCTCTCCGGCACGCCGGCCTGCGCTGCATCGCTACGAGTGCCAGGAACGGCCAGGGGCTCGATGAGTTGAGGCGACTACTGTTGGGACGCTGGACCCTGTTCTTCGGGCAATCCGGGGCGGGGAAATCATCGCTGCTGAACGAGGTGTGCCCGGAGGCCGGGGCCAGAACCCAGGCCGTCCGGGCAATCGGCAAGGGCAAGCACACGACCTCGGGGAGCAGGCTGCATGCTCTCCCCGGGGGCGGGTTTGTGGTGGATACGCCAGGAGTACGCGTATTCTCCTTTTGGTCGCAGCCCGGTGAAGACAGTGTGGCCGGCGTCTTCCCCGAAATCACGAGATTGGCTCATGGCTGCCGTTTTCGCGATTGCGTCCACCTCCATGAGCCGGATTGCGCGGTCAAGGCGGCGGTTGCTCGCGGGGAAGTGGATAGCGATCGGTATCGCCAGTTCCTGAGACTGACGAGAAGGTAGGGAGTCAAGTCCCATTCTGCCCGACTTCCACGACCGCCGTCGCCGGGAGCGATACGTGCAGTCCGACGAGGGGCGCACCATGCTTCGTAAACGAATGACGGTAGAGCACGGTCTTGGCCGCTTGAAGAACCTGGGTGCGGGTACGGCTCGCTACTTTGGCCGGGCCAAGACACAGTCCCGGTGGCTCTGGACGGCCGCGGCTGCCAACCTGTCCGTGGCCTGGGGGAAGCAGATGGCCAGGGCCAACTGACAACATCCCTGTCCGGGCTGGTGGCCCTTCGGCCGAGCAGCGCGTGATGCAGATTGACCCGCCCCCATCGGGGGGGCTGGAGTGACATGTCCGCCACCGGCGCCCAAGATCGCCCCGTCAGCCGCTGGCGCGTCGCTCAGAAAACGGGGCTTCTCGCCGGACCTCTAGCGTGACTTTCGCAGATAGCAGGTTACAGCACGCCTAAGACCCTGTCGCGAGTGGGTTTTCGGCGTGTCAGGTTGTAGCACCTGCCTGTCGTCCCGTTGCTCCTTCATGGTAACGTTCTAGGCTGAGCGTGTCGAAGAGACGTTGCTGTTCGGGTGAGCGGCGCGTCAGGCGAACCGCCAGGGAGCGCTGGCGGCTGCGACGTCCACCAGGCAGGTCCAGCACGGCTCGGACGTCGGCCAAAGTTTCGATCAGAGCATCGAAGCCGAGGGTGAAGCCGGCTTTGCGTGCCTCGCGGTAGAGCAAGGACGCCAGAAGCAGGGCGAGGACGCAGTAAGCGGCGTGGACGCGGATCTTCTGGTCGGTCCAGTGGAAGAGAGGCCGCCAACTGACGAAGTGCGGGTCCTTCATCTGCCGGAACGCGTCCTCGATCTTGGCTTGGCTGCGATAGGCGGCGATGATTGTCTCGTTGTCCCAATCGGCTCTATCCGAAAACAGCAAGGTCTTGCCGAAGAGCCGCTCGGCCAGGTCGTTGAGGGCCGCTTCGTCCCAGTCGTAGCAAAGGTGCACGATGCCGTGGTCATCGGCGGCTTGCCAGCGCAGGAGCGGTCCCGCCTGGCGGCCACGCAGGAGGCGGGTCACGAGGCGCTGCACCGTTTCGACCGTCGGCCGACGGCCGCGGGGCGGGGGCTTGAGACCCCAACGCTCGAGCTTGACCTGAAGCTGTTCCAGGGAAACCGCCATCTTGGCCTGTTGGGTCCGCAAGCCACGGATCTGCCCCTTCCACAGCGATGGATTGTAGGTCAGGACCACGACACGCTGCTCGCCAAAAACCTTCTTGCTGGTCCGATACGCCAACAGACCTGGCCAGCGTGCGGGGTTGACCTGGCGGTAGGCGGAACGCGGCACCGCCAGCAGATCGCGGTGCTGGCTGGGCACCAGCGACCCTACGAAGTGAAAAGGCGCGGAGTCCACGGCGGCGAGATTAACCGTGCTGTTGTTGCCCTTGTCGTAGACGAGCGTGATCGCCGGAGTCACGTCGGCCAGCGCTTGGCAGCGAGCGGCCAGGCGGGTGAGGATGGCGCCGAACTCCTTGCTGTCGGGGACGTTGCCCGGATAGACCTCGTGCAGTAACGGCACGTGGAAGTCGGCGCTGGCGAGTAGCGCGAGGTTGACTTGCTTGAGGTCGTTGCGTTTGGCCTTGCTGTGGCCACGCTGGGGGAGGGTGGCCGGGTTTTCG
Organism: Firmicutes bacterium UBA995; assembly: GCA_002291985.1. Taxonomy (GTDB): domain Bacteria; phylum Bacillota; class Sulfobacillia; order UBA995; family UBA995; genus UBA995. Next base: position 8,569 of record DBBB01000023.1, on the reverse strand, counting down.
GTGCTGATGTAGCTGACGAAATTGGTCGCGTCGTAGATCAGTCCCTCCACCCCCACTCCGAACCTGGCCACAACCGCTTGGGCGAGGGCATCTTCGATGGCAGCAATAGCCGGCTCGGTCACCCGATCCATGGCCTGCCAGAAGCGCTGGCTGGTGAAGTGGCGCGCCGGCAAGCCCCAGAGGCGGCGCAGTACCGTCTTCTCGTACCAGGGCCCGATTTTCAATTTGCTCCGGGGCGCCACCACCCGGTTGATCGCCGCCAGCAGGAGGTAGCGGCCCACCCCGACCCCCTGGCACCGCTTGGGGACACAACGGTCGATCGTCCCCTCCAAGTCCAGCCGCTCGGCGATGGACAGCAAGGCTGTGATCGCCCCGAACTCGTAGGCGACGACTTCGGACTGCTCTGGAGCTTGCGTACAGCGGGCGATGATGTCCTCGGCCTTGCCGAGGTACTTCTGCCAAACGATCCGGGGTTTGCCGTCCACACGCTTGGACTCGACGGCGTACCAGTACACGTGCCCGCGGACGGTCTTGCGCATGAGGCGAGGCGTGGCAGTCACCCCACTTTCAGGTGCTACGTCACCCCTTTATCTTCTCGCTTCCCCTTTTAGATTCCTTCTCAATTGATGCTAATCAACGGTATCATTTTCAGGTGCTACGGCTAGGCCTCTCGCTGCTCTTCTGCCGCTACCCACTCAGCGCCGCAAATGCAGACGGGACGTGGTTTTCCACGTCCCGTCACCACCCATGTCCGCCACATGCCCTCAGGTACTACGCTAACTGTTAAACTTCCGCTAGCGGATGCATTGTCGCCACAGGGCCACCAGCTCTCACTCTGAGCACAGTCATGGGTCCTTCACCTGAGGCTGGAAGCCCAGGACTCTCGCCCAGTCCTCGAGGCTGGCACAGAAATAGTCCTTGCCATCGCGTGAAGCTTCGTGTAAGGCCGCTTCGCCCAGTATTCGCGCGAGCAGATCCTTCTTCAGCCGATCCTCGGAATGCGTGTCGGCTTCCGGCTTGACCTCCTTGATAAGGTGGAAGAGTTGGCCCGAGTATATCCCCACTCCTTCCCCTCCTCCTGGCAGCGCCCTTGGCACACGTACGTACCTGACGTTCCGTCCCTTCAGCACGGCGAGAAGGCTCTCAGCTAGTTGATCCAAAGCCCCGGCGAGGTCCCGACCCAATTGCTGTGCCTGCAAACCAGCCAATTCGGGCTCTTGCGGGTCGCTCCGCACGTGATCTCTATACAGAACTTCGAAATTGCGCACGCGCACCGGAAGAACAAAGGGCTGATGTGGCGCGCTCCACATAAAGCAATTACCAGATATGGGCTCGGCGATAAGATGAGCCAGTATGTCGTCGGAGAAATGGGAGTTGTACTTCCCGAGAGTGCCCGCGTCACCCTCCGAGAGGAGGTGAAAGCAAAACCAGTTATCTGCCTGACTGAGGATCTCTGGTGCCATCGAGCCGGGCTGCTGCGTAATCATGATCGCGCCCAGGTCGTACTTGCGGCCTTCCTTGACCCATTCAACGAATGGACTGGATTCCTCGAGCTGCCGACCCAAGACGCTTTGCGCCTCCTCCAAAGCAGCGATAACGGGGATGACAGACTCCCCGCCAGTGAAGTTCTCCTGGTTGTGGGAGAAGATCCGGCGGAGCATCAGGCCAGAGACCATGCGCCCGGCTGCCGAACTCAGAAGGCTTATGTCCACGACGACGATCAGACCAGCCCGCAAAGCCCGAATTGCACCCTCGAGGAGGAGACTATCCGGATCGTGCAGCATCCTGACGACACCGCTCATGTTGCTTCGAGCAGCGGCGATTTCGGCCGCCGAACTCTGTATCTGTGTTCCTTGGTAACCGAGACAGTTTCCGATCTCCGTGTCTGTTGCTTGTAGGCCCTTAGTCTGCATAAGGTCAACAAGTTTCCGCCAACTGGCATCGGTCAAGCTCTTCAGCTTGAGGACGTTCTGCTGCTCTTGGCGTTCGGGGGCTACTGCGATCCCGATTACGTCCCGAGGCCTAAGATCGCGAATGTCAAGCTTGACCCCTCCGACCTTCCAACTCCCGTAGTATGAGCTAGGGGCCTTTCGATTGGTGAAGACGACCAACCTATCTCGCAAATGGGAGACGTCACAGAGACCAGGCCGCCCCTTAACCCGATCCGGCCAGAAGTACTCTCCATCAGCATCGAAGACGAGCGTCCCGACGGGGATACCGCTTTCTGTCATCGGGGTGTCCCGATAGAGTTCGGACAGGAGGTACTTCATCAGGTTCGACTTCCCGTACCCGGCCCGTGCAAAGACAACTGAGCGGCGGGAAACGAGCTTCAGGATGTCAAAGGTGACTACAAGGTTGGGCTCGATGTACCGAAAGGTTCTGTCTCCTGTGACTGTTCGGGTACCGCTGAATACGAACTCGCCCAGAACATAGTCGCCGAGATCTGTTGTCCCAAGGCTGAGGCGGCACAGTTCCTGGAGTACTGCCCCGCTGGGCAGGGCGACGCGCGCGCCCAAGTGGGGGAGCCGACGCTGGGAGGGCACGTATACTACCCCTCCAGCATCCACCCTCACCGCCCCTAGGAGCTTGATCTGGACACGATACTTGAGCCTCTGCTGCTTCAAGTCTTCCGGAACCTGTTGTTGTCGCCGCTGCATCGTGTTTACGTAGTCCTCGCCTTCAGGCCCAGCAAGTAATCCTGCAGGTACAAAGCGCGTGATCCTCCCAAGAGCGGCTTCCTCCTGAGTACCGAGTTCAACTAGCAGGAACTGCCCAAGTTGGGGACGATCCAGCATGCTCGCGTTGTAAGGTGCTACTATTTCCGCTGCAAACTCCAAGCCCTTTTCGTTGAAGCCCTTGAAGGTACCGAAGACCTGCGAATCGGCAAAGAGCATTTTCATCCCTCCCCGTACCGGAGCCTAGCCAAGGACCTGCTAAGGTACTTAATCCGCAGTAGACGGTCCCGTTCGTCGCTACTCAGACTCTCGGACATACCCTCTAGCAGCATGTCCTCGAGTACGGCTACCTCCAGTCCGGACAACTTCGCGAAGTCGTGCGCCCGCTGGATCGTCATGGGGTAGTCAGGAATCGGGAAGCCCTGCTGGGCGTCCACCGTGAGCTGGCCCAAGACCCTCTCGGCATCTTTGACCTGCCATTCGGCGACATCTACTGGCCAGACCGGATCAAGCGACCGATCCCCGAACTTGGCGAGGAATAGGTGCCCTAGGGACTGGTAGAGACGCTGTCCGTCATCACCTGGCTCACTCGTCTCGTACGTATCGAGCCACGTCCGGTCGAAGTTGTAGCACTCCTTTTCGATGTCCTCGGGAACTCTGACGTAGCAGGGGAAGGGCCTGTAGAAAGTGCCCTCCAGCTCCAAGGCAACCGCGAGACGCCCAAGTACGGCGCTTTGCTTCGCCACCCCAACCAGTGAGAGAGAGACGTTGCGCTTCGTGTGGGCGGCCACGGCCTCGCGGAGGTTGTGATCGATGCGCGGAAACACCTCTCTCGTGAAGGATTTCGTCCGCAGGAGGCCGTCCCGGATCAGGATGGTGTCGCTTGCCCATTGAAGAGCTGGATTGGCCACCATATCATAGAAGACGGCCCACTCAACCATGTCCCGATAGCAGCGAAGAGCCCCCTTGCTCTTGCCGGGCTGGCCGACGCTCCGAATAAGATAAGAGAGTTCTCCGAGACTCTTCCCGAGGTCCCGGCAAAGCCGCTCGAGGGGTGTTACCACGCTCTGGCTTCCGCCAACTGCCCGCTGCTCCAGTTCCTCGAGCGTGATTGTGCCGGGAAACGCGTCAAGCACGCACTGGTTGCCACGCGAGTCCACTACCCTCACGAGTTCAACACCGGCTGGGTCTAGTCGGAGCCGGTTGTCACCGCCGTCGGCCGAGACGAAAGATACCGCGTTCACGGCATACGTGCGAAGTGGCTTGACCTCGGCACGCAGCCGCCGAGCGTACCCCCGGAAACGATCGAGCATAGGATCGTCGGCTCGATAGGCCGCAAGAATTTTGCTACGGAGTTCGCCCAGATCGATATTTGCGAGAGTCATCTCTCACCTCATCGCCAAGGGGTATTTCGATCCGGTCTCCTCCATGGCAGGCGGCAAGGAAACGCCGAGCAAATCGGCAAGCTGGCTTCGGCGCCAAGTCGCGAACCCAGGCTGGCGTGCGGCCCGCGGTTCCAGCCAGCGCGACCGCGCGGCAGCGGCGACCCGGGCCACTGTGGGAGTATCATCGTAACAGGGCTTCTTGGCCTCCCCTCTCAGGTAAGAACACGCATTTTTTGCTACCTCGCACACGAAGACCTCACGGGGAACACCGTGATGGAGCCAGTTCGGGTTGAGACCTAGCAGCCGAAGGCATTCCCGGACGGCTCGCAACTTCCAGTTCGGTCCGTTGCCGTAGCTGTGGTTGTTCGCATACGGGTGCCCGAGTGCTTGGAGGTAGTCGCGCATCGCCTCAAACAGACCATTCGGTATGTGAAAGTGGCCCCAGCCCGATGTGTACCCCACCGACCGGAAGAGCCGATATTCATCAAGACGTAGCCGGTTGTATACGGAGGAGCGCCCAAGGGCCGAAGAGGTCGTTACCATTACCAGGCATGCAGGCTTCACCTCGCCCGAGATGAGGCCGCGAACTCCGGAATACTTCTCTGCAAAGGTGTCGCGCACTTCCTGCGTACCGACCAAGGCGGCCAGGAGTTTTCCACCCAGCAGCATGCCATAAGGGGGGAGGGCTCCTAGCACGTATGCGTCAAGCACGTGAACCAAGCGCCTTCTCCGGTCATGGGCGTTCCATCCTATGTACTGATCGCGTGCAGCCAGGTTGAAGACAGGGTCAGTCAAACCGATAAGACCGAGGAGTTTGTCGTTGCTGTCGTCCCACACGAGAAACCTCAGGCGCCGACCGTAGCCCTGGGACACCGGGACGCTCCACGTGAGTGCCGCCAAGCGAAAGAGGTCGGATTGCCAGGTGTCGGCCTGAACAAGCTCCAACCGCGGCTCAACACGTGTGGGATCCAGATCACTTCCGTCCGCGAAGCAGTCTTTGAGCAGAGGCCAATGATTCAGGATGAAGGTCCGCTCCGCCTGGAGGCGGTCGCAACGTTGAGCCCGGTGAAGCTGCCGGAAGGCATCCTTGGAGTGGTCCGGGGGTGCGAGTTGCCCTCCCTCGAGGCGCCTGAAACCAAGCTGATGCAGGTGCGTCCTCAGTGCTCGCCTGAGGCGGGCCTCGACGGTCAGCAGAGGAACGACTGAGGTCAGCCGCCCATCAAGAGGCTTGGTTCTGGCGACCCCGGATACATAGCGGCGTGTCCGGGTCGGCTTCTTCACCGGATGGACTCCTTCGCCTTGACTTTCCCTACCTGTCTGCCGACTGGAAGCTGCCCCTCAGCACGAATCTGTCGGTTGGAGTCCGGCCAAGCTGTCTTTCGGCCCTGTCAGTGGAAAGAACTGTACAAAAAACAAATTTCGACACGAGCTAGCCGCACCCCTGCACTGCCTCACCTCCGCCACGGTAGTATCATTGTGCCTGGGGGCAACCCTGGTTTTCACCACAACCCACGAGGGTTAACCGGTCTACCGCCAGACAGGTAGCAGTGGAAGGCGCGATGGATCTGGACAGTTCGAGTTGCCTACGTGGAGCGAGCCCGGGAGGGCATGGCAAAACGGCCCGGCCATGTCGGCTGCCAGCAGCGTCGCACGGCCAAGCTCGTTGCTCATCAGGCGCCGATCAGCGCGAGGATTCGGTGCGGGTTCACCACCAGCACGCGGTTTGCCCGAGGGGCGGTGCCTGGCAGGTACAAGCGCAAGAGGCCGATCGCCAGACTGCGCAGCCTGGCCATCGCCCGCAGCGCGCTGCCGGCGTGGATGCTCAGGCCGACCCGGATCCGGTGGGCGTTGAAGCCCAGGCGGCGCATGAGGGCCTTATCGGAGAACAACAGGTCCGCGATCCTGGCGTGGCCCAGACAGTACAGCCCATGCAGGTCGGCACCTGCGAGCATCGCTGCCGCCACCACCGCGTCGTCTCGAGAGGAGGCCGCCCAGTTCAGCGACTCCGCCCCCCGCGAACTCCCGGCGGCTTTGGTCATGGCTCCGGCTTCCTGCCTTCCACGCGTCGCAGGATGAGTTCCGTCCGGCTCTACACCGTCCACTCGACCCGCCCGCCCTTGTGAGAGTCCAGATGGAGTGGAGAGTCGCGGCTACTTAGGGGCAGGAGTCGGAAGAGCCAGCGTCACGGCCTGGACGGACCCCCGCCAAGGAGCAGGCCTATATCGAAACCTCAGGCCCAGTTGGTGCTGCTTGCGTTGCTGGTCCTGCCTGCTATCCTCCCTGACCCGCACCTGGTCCCTGAGGGTCTCGAGGTGCTCGTCCGGTACCCACACCGATGTCAACTCACCACTGCCCCGAAGTCGGGCCAGCACCCGCGCATCCCGCCGGTCGGTCTTCACCCGATCCCCCGGCCGCCTCAGGAGTGGTAGCATCTCTTCGCGGATCCGGTGCTCGCCGAGGGTGCGCTCAACCGCCCGGTCAATGCTTCCCATCGCGCGATCATCGATGGGACACACTAGAGACCCCGCATGTGGCCGGGCGTTCTCCTGCCCGCCGCATCTTCCTCGCCGCGGCAGGAGGTGATCACCACCGACTGACCAAATCTAATTGGGCCGGGGGGGGGCGGGGAACTGCGTGAGCGGCGACAGCCATAGCAGCCCAATTAACCGCACGGTTCACGACTTAAGGCGTCAACTCCAACGATTTGTTATATTTGCTCAGGTTAATACTAACCTCCTTGGTACTATCCATCCCCTATACGTCTTGCGATACTGGAGTACATCGTAGCCCTTTAGCAGGAAGTGGCCTCCACCAGGTGCAATGCTCCCGAATAACCGCTTGCACGATTGAGGAGCGTCCAGCGCAACCTGCTCATCGTCCTTCCAGCCTAGCGAAATGTCCCCGGTCTCTGGAGAGTAGTGATAAACCCCGAGTGGCGAGCAATCGGCCGGTTTGCATGGTGCCAAGGCCGCTTGCCGCTGAAGTTGCACAAAGTCCGCCCTCGGAAGCTCCTGGATTTTCGGCGATATCTCGGTGAACGTTTGCTTTCGTGCGATATCCACATGACATTCAACCATCTTGGCGAGATCGGTCGGGTCCAAGGCGTATCCGAGCCCATCTGTGGCGATGAGGTTGGCTGCCAACCCTTCAAGCAAGGCCTCGACCGACTTGCTACGGCGCTTCGGCACCGGTACGTTGCGAAAGGGGTTATCCTTAGCATACACGACACCAACGACGTTGCCGGCCTCGTCACACACGGGACCGCCGCTGCAGCCGATGTTTACGGGTGCCTGAATGACTACGGTCGTAACCTCCATCTCTTCGATGGTCTGCCGGCATTCGTACCCGCTTACGCATCCCTGGAGCAGCCTTGGCGTTTCACACCCATGGGGGAAGCCGCACACGTCAACCGCTTGGCCCGGTAGCGGCGGACCGCCGATCTCAAGGCCGTCCGCTTTGCTCTCTTCGTCCACGGGCTGCAGAAGGGCGAGGTCGTGCGGATAGTCGATCGCGACCAACCGGGCTTGCTTCGTATGATAAAAGGGCCCCTTCAGGTAGCGGTAGCTGCAAGAGTCCACAATACCGACCACATGCGCGTTCGTGGCAATCAGGATTCCCACGTCCGTTTTGATGCAGAACCCAGAACCTACGCCAGAGTCCGTCTGTATTCTCACAGTGTTTCCCCATATGCGTTCGACACGCGCAACTGACGTACCTAGCGTGACAGGGTGACTCAGTATGTTACCCCCAGCAGAAAGGTTGTGTCGGAGCAGCAGGGCGAACTCCTTGGCTATCTTGGAATCCATATACTACACCTCTCCGTCCAACTCGGCAGCGACCTGGTCAATAAAGTCATACACCAACCGAAGATCGTTCAAGTCCGGATCTGTGACTGCTATCCGCAGATGCAGGCGTTCGTCGGGGTATCCAGCCTCACGGAGCATTCGCCTCAATGTTGATGTTTCGTTCCGCCACGAGCGGCAGTCCGACGGAGTGCACGAAACCACCCACTGAAAGGCAGAACCGTTTGGGCATCGGAAAAAAATCTTGTTGTGTCCTTTTCCGGTACGGTCCTCCCACCCAAAACCGCGGTCCTTCATCAACTGGAGCAGTCGCATATGATTCTGCGAAAAAGATGCCTTCCCCACGAGCATGTCCCTCCCCGGGAGTAAAGCCACCGTGCGTCGTAACTTGCGTTGCCGCCCGAATGACGCAGATGTGCGTGCTCACCGAAAAGTTGCCCGCCGGATTCCGGAATTCTCTCGGGTGCCTACCACCTCCTGCTGAAAACGCTGTCGGCTCTCCCTGAAGCGGCAGGACTCGCCGTTGAAGAGCACGATGTGAGCGCGGTGGGTCAGGCCGTCGAGCAAGGCAGTGGTGAGCGTTGCGTGGGTGAAGACCTCAACCCAGCGGGAGAACTTGAGGTTCGTCGTGATGAGAAGGCTCGCCCGTTCGTGGCGGTGGGCACAGAACTGGAACAGCAAGGGCCCTGCGGGGCCGAGGCCCAGG
>DBBB01000109.1:8960-13700 GCA_002291985.1 Firmicutes bacterium UBA995 | reverse complement strand
GGCGCTTGAGATACCAGGCGAGGATGTCCATCCCCCCCGACGTCGCGCCAACCCGGAGCATCATGCCCCAGCCCAGGCCCCCTACTACACCGCCGTACAGCGTCGCCAGCAGGAGGTCATCCATTGGGAACTCGACCCCCCGGGTCACGTAAAGGGACAAGGTGAAGAGGATGGCGCCGACGATCGTCCGCTCGGTGAATCGGCGTCCCAGCCGCAAGTAACCGAAGACCAGGATGGGTACGTTTACGGCGCCGTAAATGGCGGCCAGGGGAATTCCCGTGAAGTGGTGGGCGATGATGGCGAGTCCGGAGATACCCCCCTGGCCTAGCCTGTTGGCCACGATGAAACCATTCGTCCCGAGGGCCATCACCATGGCCCCCGCGACCATCCACGAGAGTTCCTTGCCCCCAAGTCTGCTCATCGACGGCGCGCCTCCGTCTGCCCCTATTGGACCCGGGGGTCGCGTTCTCCTGCGGGTGACCTCCTTGTCCCGTCCGCCCGCCGTTCACACCCTCCACCCGGCCACCCCATCTACCCGCCGGGGTTTACGCCGGATGAAAGACGATCTAAAATGGCCATGGCAGTGCCTGCGGAGGCGATGTGGGTGCCCATCTACGAATTCAGGTGCCAGGAATGCGACCGCAAGTTCGAGACCCTTTGCCGCATGGGGGAAGACGGCTCATCGGTCAATTGTCCCGGGTGCGGGGGGAAACGCTTGCGCCGTTGTGTCTCGACTTTCGCCGCATTCTCCCGGACAGGGAGTGGCGCCTCCACGACCCTCGGCGGCTCCGCGTGCGGCTCCTGCAGCCGCAGCAGTTGTCAGACCTGTCGCTGACGCATCGGCCCTCTCAGCAAGTGAACATATGGTCGCGCATCCGCAGTTTCCGACCAGGTGAGACCGGGCGGCGGCGAGCGGAGGATGGCAAGGGGTTGCGCTACACGGCGAGAACCTCACCCGGACGGCCCCTCGTGACCGCTCCGGCAGCCATGCCCGTTGCCGGCAGGGAAGGTCTAACCTGGTACCGAAGTCCCCGTGGCAGGTCAGACGGGAGGGATCGCTTGGCCGGAACTGCGGTGTACCGGCGAAACATCAGGATCTGGCTGCATCTCGCTTGAGGGGCGGCCGGCGAGATAATTTCTGGTATGCCGGGGGAGCGCTTCCCTCGGCGCTGCTTTACCAGTCCTTCGCCACCTACACCATCTTCTTCTACGTGGACGTTTTGCGGGTGCCGGCCGGGGCCGTGGGGGCGGTCATGGGCGCCTTCGGATTGTGGAACGCAGGCAACGACTTGCTCGTCGGTTACTGGTCCGACCGCACGCGCACCCGCTGGGGCCGCCGCCGCCCCTACATGTTCCTGGGATCCTTGCCGCTGGTCCTCACGTATGCGATGCTCTGGGCACCGCCGGCCGGTTGGCAGGCAGGAGAGGTCCTGGTCTGGTTGCTCGGGACCGTGTTCCTGTTCGACTTCTTTTACACGCTGGTTGTCCTCAACTGGGCGGCGCTGTTCCCCGAGGTGGCAGAACTGCCGGCAGAACGGGCGCAGCTTGCGGCCGTGCGTCAATCCTTTCGCATCATCGGGACGATCGCGGCGGTCGCCGCCCCGCCCCTCCTGTGGACGCGTATCGGCTGGGAAGGCATGGGCGTCCTGTTCGCAGCGGCCGGTGCCGCGTTCCTTCTGCTGTCGGCGTGGGGAGCGCGGGAGCGGCCGGGCTTTGCGACGGGCCAGCCGCTCGCCCTCATGCCCGCGCTGCGCGGTGCGCTGCTCAATCGGCCCTTTGCCCTGGTGCTCCTCACTCATGTCGCCATCAACTTCGCCTTCGTGACCCTGTCCTCGGCCTTCCCCTTCTACGCCAAGTACGTTCTCGGGGTCGGCGAGGCGGCGACCTCCGCCCTGCTGGCGCTGGTCTTCGTGGCCGCTTTCCTCGCCCTTCGGGGCTGGAGCCGGCTTGCCAGCCGATGGGATCCACGGAAGACGGCGCTGGTCGCAGTCGTCGCTTTCGCGGCAGCCTTGAGCCCTTTCGCCCTGGCGGGCAATGCCCTCGAGGGAGGGGTAGCCGCTTTCCTGGTCGGCCTCACGCTGGCCGGCCTGATGATCGTGCTCGACCTGCTGCTACCAGAAGTGATAGATGCGGATGAGATTCGCACGGGATTGCGCCGGGAAGGCGTATACTACGGGATCAATGGGGTAGTCATCCGCCTGAGCATCTCCCTGCAGGCGGTCGCTTTCACCCTGGTCTTCTCCCTGACGGGCTTCGACCCGGCTCTCGCTGTCCAGCCGGCGGCAGCGCTCGACGGGCTGCGGCTGCTGGTCAGCGGCGCGCCGGCCCTGGGCATGGTGGTGGCGGCCATCGCCCTCGGCTATTACCCCATCCACGGTCAGGCGCGGGATCGCATGCGCGACCAGTTGGCAGAGATCCGGCGCCGCAAACAGCTCGTCTCCGGTCCGGGATGCGATCGGCAATCGGGGCAATGGTGACGCCAATGGTGAGGCCTCGCCTTTCAGGCGGCATGCTTCTTGCGTTCTTGCGTAGGGAAAGTCCATGGTGACCCAAGGCGAGAGGAGTGAGGACCTTTGGAACGGGACAAATTGCTCGAGGAGATGTACCGGGTAGTCTACGACGGCGAGGTCGATCGGGCCGCGCTGGTGGCCGAGCAGGCACTTGCCTCGGGACTCGATCCCCTCGACTGCTTGAAACTGGGCTTCATGCCGGCCCTGGAGCGGGTCGGTGAGGAGTTCGGGCGGGGTGAGAAGTTCCTGCCGGAACTGGTGGCGGCGGGCGAGGCGATGCAGCGCGCGCTGGCCGTGACCGGCCCGCAACTGGCCGCGGCTCGGCGGGATCTGCCGACCCCGGGGCGGGTGCTCCTGGGTACGGTGGAGGGGGACATCCACGAGATCGGCAAACGTATCGTCGGGTCGCTGCTGATGGCCGCCGGCTTCGAGGTCGTGGACCTGGGTGTCGATGTGCCGGCAAGGACTTTCCTCGAGCGGACCCGTGAACTGCAGCCCTCCCTTGTCGGGCTGTCCGCCCTGCTCACCACGACCATGGTGCGGCAACGCGAGGTCATCGAGGTCTTGCGCCAGGCCGGGGTACGAGTACAGGTCATGGTAGGGGGAGCGCCGGTCACGCCCTCCTGGGCGGAGGAGATCGGGGCGGACGGCTATGCCGAAGACGCCAGTTCCGCGGTTGCACTCGCCAGGAGATTGACGGGAGGTCCGGGGTCATGAGGGGGTCACTGCCCCCCCGCGGCCCCATCCGGCCCATCCGCCCCCGGCTGGGCCTGTCCATCCTCGGCGCAGATGGCGTGAAATCCATCCACGAGGCGGCCCTGGAGGTGTTGGCCAGGGCAGGCGTGCGTTTCCCGTCGGAGAGGGCCCTTGCCATCCTGGCCGACGCCGGTTGCGAGGTCGACCGACGGCGCCAGGTGGCCCGCATACCGCCTGATGTGGCGATGGTCGCCATCTCTCGCGCCCCCCGCCATTTCACCCTGGGTGCCCGAGATCCGGCGGACAGTCTCAGTTTGGACGGCGAACACTGTTACCTTTCGACCGACGGTTGCGGCATCGAGGTGTACGATCTGCAGGCGGGTTCGCCCCGCCGATCCACCTGGGAGGATGTGTACCGTTCGGCACTGGTGGCCGACTATCTCGATGCCATCGCCTTTTACTGGGGACCGACGGTCAGCGCGCAGGACGTGCCGGTCGCCATCCGTCCCTTGCGCGAACTCGAGGCCGCGTTCCTGGGCACATCCAAACACGTCCAGCCGGAGACCATCATCTCAGCCGAGGTGGCCCGGTGGTGCGTCGAGATGGCGCTGGCGGAAGTGGGCGGCGCCGAGGAACTTCGTCGTCGCCCCATCTTCTCGGTCATGCAGTGCGCCCTGGATCCGTTGGGGCAGGATGGAGGCAGTCTCGAGGCGTCGCTGGTGGCGGCTGAACACGGCATACCCACGGGGTTCATGCCCATGCCCATGTCCTGTGCAACGGCGCCGGCGACGCTAGCTGGCAACCTGGTGGTTACGACCGTTGATGCCTTGGCCCCCCTCATCCTCATCCAGTTGGCCTACCCCGGGGCACCCGTCTTTTTCGCGGCGGCGCCCACGGTGATGGACCTGGTGACGGGCGGCTACACCGGTGGCTCCCCCGAAGACTATCTCCTGGGCGGCGCATTCAACGAGGTGTGCCTCCACTATGGGCTGCCGCTGTCCATGGGGGTCATGGCCACCGGCGCGAAACTGCCCGACTGGCAGGCGGCGCTCGACAACACCCTGTCCACCATCATGCCGGTGCTGACGGGGACGGCCATGCTGACCGGCGCCGGCTTGCTTAACGGCTCGAAGATCTTCTCCTTCCAGCAGCTCATCATGGACTGTGAGATTCACTCGGTAATCGCCCGGGTGAGCGAGGGCATCCGGGTGGACCCCGAGATGCTGGCGACCGAACTGATCTGCCGGATCGGCCCCGGGGGCAACTACCTGGCGGATCCCCATACCCTGCGCCACCTGCGGGCCATATGGCGCCCCCGGGTGGTCGACCGCTCTCCCTACGAGGCCTGGGACCGGTCCGGGCGCCGAGGGGCCTTCGAGGCAGCCACCGACCTGGCCAAGACCATCGTCGAGCAGCACCGACCGCGGCCGGTCGAGCCGTCGGTCCGCCGAGAGTGGGACCGGATCCTGGCGGCTGCGGCCAGGCAGGCCGAGGCAGGAAACTGATCGGTAGCGGCGAACTCGTCAAACCAGGA
>DBBB01000109.1:736-8562 GCA_002291985.1 Firmicutes bacterium UBA995 | reverse complement strand
GAGTTACGGGAAGTTGCTCGAGATGATGGCGGAGGTCATCGATCTGGAGCGGTCCGCTGCGGTACTGGACTGGGACAGCCTGACTTACATGCCGCCGGCGGGCGCCCCTGCCCGGGGCGACCAGATGGCAACCCTGGCCCGTATCGCCCACCTGCGCTCCACCAGTCCGGAGGTGGGGGCCTGGCTTGAGGAACTCCGACCGTTCGAGCAGTCGCTGGCACCTGATACCGATGAGGCCAGCATGATCCGCGTGGCCCGCCGCGACTATGAGAAGGACACGCGCATCCCGACGGAACTGGTTGTCGAACAGGAGCTGGTGGCGGCGTCAGCCCATCAAGCGTGGCTGAAAGCCCGCGAGGAGAACCGCTTCGAGGTGTTCCTGCCTGCCCTCGAGCGCGTCGTGGATGTGTCCGGTCGGGTGGCCGCCGCCCTCGGCTATCGGGACAGCCCGATGGACGCCTTCATCGATCTCAGCGAGCCGGGAGTCACGGCCGCCTTCTGCGAGGAGTTGTTCGCAGAGTTGCGGGCGGAACTGGCGCCGCTCGCACGAGCTATCGCCGAGTCTGGTCGCGACGCCGATTCCGAAGCCACCGTCCTCCGGGGCAACTTCCCCCTCGATCGGCAGTTGGCCTGCGGCATGCTCGCGGTGCGAGCCATCGGCTTCGATCTCGACGGGCGCGGGCGGGTGGACACGACCGTACATCCTTTTGCCATTGGCTGCTCGCTTGACGACGTGCGCATCACCACCCGGGCAAGCGCCGACGAGTTCGGTGAGTGTTTCTTCTCGCTACTGCATGAGGCCGGGCACGGTATGTACGAGCAGGGGTATCCTCGCCGGCTAGACCGCACGGTGCTGGCAGACGCATCTTCCGGAGGGATGCACGAGTCCCAGGCCCGGCTGTGGGAGAACCTGGTAGGGCGTTCTCAGGAGTTCTGGCAGTATTTCCTCCCTCGGGCGCAGGAGTTCTTCCCCGAGCAGTTCGCGCGGACGACCCCTGAAGAGCTGTACCGTGCAGTTAACCGCGTCGCTCCCTCGCTGATCCGCACCGAGGCCGACGAGGTCACTTACAACCTGCACGTGATGTTCCGGTTCGACCTCGAGAAAGCGGTTCTCGAGGGCAAGCTCGCCGTGTCTGACCTCAGGGATGCGTGGCAGGAGAAGCTTCGCGAGTACCTCGGGCTGACCGCCCCTGACGATGTGCGCGGCATCCTTCAGGACATCCACTGGTCGGAGCATTTCGGCGGCGCATTCCAGAGCTATACCCTGGGCAACGTCATTGCCGGTCAGTTGTATGCGGCAGCCTTGGCCGACCACCCCGAAATACCGCAAGACATGGCGCGCGGGCAATTCGACAAGCTGTTTCAATGGATGCGCACGCGCATCCACGAGTCCGGGGCGAAATTCCCACCCCGGGAACTGGTCGCGCGGGCTACGGGGAAACCGCTGCATGCCCGGCCCTACCTCGACTACCTCACCCGCAAGTTCCGGCCCTTGTATGGTCTGAGTTCACCTGATGGTACGTGATCGACGGCGCGGTCAACCGGTCAGCGTCCGTTCCCTCACGATCCATCGGCCGATCTCGTCCGGGTCAACCTCGTGCCCCAGCCCCGGTGAATCCGGCAGGGTGATGTAGCCATCGGCGTCGACCACCACTTCCGGCCGGATCAGGTCGCGCTCCCAGTACCGGTCGCTGCCCGAGACGTCCCCGGGCAAGGTGAACCCCGGCAGGGACGCCAGCGCCAGATTGTGACACCTTCCGATGCCCGTCTCCAACATCCCCCCGCACCACACCGGCACCCCCCGCTCCCGGCACAGATCATGGATGGCGACGGCCTCGGTGAGGCCACCCACCCGTGCCGCCTTGATGTTGATTATGCGGCAACTGCCCAGCTCCAAGGCTTTCCGCGCGTCGTCCCGCGAACAAACCGACTCATCCAGGCATAAAGGCGTGGCAAGCTCGGACTGAAGGCGGGCGTGATCTACGAGGTCGTCATGGGCCAGCGGCTGCTCGATCATCATCAGTCCGAGTCCATCGAGGGCCCGCAGGTGGGGGAGGTCAGAGACAGCATAAGCGGAGTTGGCGTCAGCCATGAGGGGGACGGAACCGAAGCGATGGCGGATGGCCGAGAGCGGTACCAGATCCCAGCCTGGCTTGATCTTGACCTTGATCCGCCGGTATCCCCGGTCAAGAAAGCCTGCTACCTCGTCCAGCAGGTGCTCCACCGTGGGGGCAATGCCCAGGCTGACCCCCACCGCGATCCGATCGCGCGTCCCGCCCAGCAATTGGGCCAGGGGCTGGCCCTGGACCCGAGCCCACAAGTCCCATATTGCCCCTTCCAGGCCCGCCTTGGCGATGTAGTTACGGCGGAAGGGCCGCAGCAGTTCCGCTACCCGGGAGGGATGGCTCAGCGTCTGGCCCAGGACGGCCGGGACCAGGAAGTCCTCGAGCAGGTGCCAGGCCGTCTCCACCGTCTCCTCGTTGTACAGGGGCGCCGTGAGAGCCGGCGCCTCGCCCCAGCCGGCGGCGGTCCCGGCCTGGGCCTCAACCAGCACCACGTCCCGGACCGTCTGGCAGCCGAAACTGGTCACGAAGGGCGCTTTCAGGGGAATCCTCAGCCGGCGCAGGCGGATAGCGTCCACTCTCATCGGGGAGTCATGCCTTTTCGAGCAGGTAAGTACAGGTATCCCGTCCGGGAAACAGATCGACCGCCCGGTACCTCGTACCCAGGTAATGGGAGAACGCCTGGCGGGTCTTGAGCCGCCAGTCTCGCGCCAACCCGGGATCGCGACCGCGAAGGGCAGCGAAGTCGGTGGGGATGCGTAGCAGCAGTTGAGGATGGGTGAGCGACAGGTCGGGAGCGGCACACTGGAGATTACCGGCCCGTTCCGGCGTGATCCGATTGATGACGGCAACCCCCACCGGCTCCGGTCCGGCGGAAGGTCGGGCGATCCGCTCGGCCACGGCAGCAGAGGCGACGGACCATTCGAGCAGGATCCGGTCGGTCGGCAAACCGCGGTTCATGGGATCGTCCATGGGACCATAGTAGTCCACCAGGTAGGCGGTCCCCACCGCTCCCAGTCGGGCCAGGTTCAACCGGGCATTCACGTACTGCAGGGGGTCGAAGGTCCAACTCACCACGGAATACTCGTCCTCGAGGGCCGCCTGGCGCTGGGCCAGTTTGAGCCCGAATCCCAGGTCTCGCCCCCGGTAAGGAGGGAGCACCGCCAGCATGTGGGAATGAAGCCATACCGACCACCGCTTGCGGGCGGGAAACCCGTAGCAGAAACCGACCGGCCGCTCTCCGTCATAGGCGGCCACGATGATGCCGCCGCAGGTGATCGACGCGAACAGGTGGGGTGCGGCCAGGACCAGGTGCCCGCTCCATACCTCCCGTTGCAGGGGCTCGAGGGCGGCGCACTCCTGGAGCGTGGTGACCCGGGCGATCCGCAGCATGCGCCCTCCCCCCTTCCTCCCTTCCTCGCTTCCCCTTTGTCCAACTGCTTCGCTTCGCGTCTCTCTTGTCCTTCTCGGCGCACTATGCCTTGCCGCCGCGCCTGCCGGTGAGGACCGCACCCGGTTGTTCCGGCGCCTCCTGATCTGGGGTCAAGTGATGGTCCTCGGTGAAGGCGTGATCAGCTTCGTGCTCTTCCGGTAGGCCAGGACCTACTCGCCCTCGCCTGTCGAACCCTCTTCCGCGGCGCGCCTGCGCCGGTGCACGTACATCAAGGAGCCAACCAGCCCCATCATCATGCCCGCCAGCAAGAGGGCGTAACTCAAGAAGCTGAGGCCGAATCCCGGCCCGATCACCCCGACCACCATCAAGAAGGGGAGCGCCCACCCCACCAGCACGAGCAGGGCGCCCCCAAGCAGCAGTGAACGCGGATTCAAGCTAACCCTCCCGGTATAGCCAGCAGGCCGTCCGGTGCTCCGGCCGGGGCATGAGCACCGGTGGCGACTGGCAATCGCAAAGCTTGGCGATCATCGAGGGACACCGGGGGTGAAAGCGGCAACCCCGCGGCGGGTTCATGAGACTCGGCGGTTCGCCCGCCGGCACTTCCCTCATCACGTAAGCGTTGGCCGGATCGGGGTCGGATATCCCCGCCAGCAGCGCCCGGGTATAGGGGTGCAGCGGTTCCCCCAACAGCGACTTCACCGGCGCCTCCTCGATCACCTTGCCCCCGTACATGACCAGGATGCGCTGGGTGAAGAAGCGCACGGTGGACAGGTCGTGGGTGATGTAGATGAGGCTCAGGTTGGATGTCTGCTGAAGTTCCCGCAGCAGTTCGAGGATCTCCACCCGAACCGACGCGTCCAGCATCGACACCGGCTCGTCGGCCACGATCAAGCGAGGCTCGAGGATCTTGGCCCGAGCGATGACCACTCGCTGCTGTTGTCCCCCGCTGAGCATATGGGGAAACTTGTTCAAGAAGTCATCCACCGGCGTGAGCTTGACCCGCTCCATCGCCGAACGGATGCGATGTATCCGCTCGGCGCGGTCGCGGACTCCCTGGACCACGAGCGGCTCCTCCAGGATGCGCTTCACCGACAGGAAGGGCGCCGTCGCCCCGTAGGGATCCTGCTGCACGAAACCGATGTGCGGCCGATACCAGCGGAGGGTGGCCGCACCTTTCAGGACGCGGCCGTCGAAGCGGATTTCCCCCCTCGTCGGCGGGTGTAGCCCCAGGATGGTCCGGGCGAGGGTAGTCTTGCCGCAGCCACTCTCCCCGACCACCGCCACCGCCTCGCCCCGTCCGAGTTGGAAATCCACCCCATCGACCGCCTGAACCCAGCCAACCCGGAATATGCCCCAACGCCTCAGTTCAAACCACGTATGCAAGTCGTGCGTGGACAGCAAGATGTCTCCGTTGGTCGCCTCACCCATTGAGCCAGCACCTCACCAGTCGCCGTTCCTTGCCGATCTCCCGGAGCGGCGGCATTTCCTCGCAGCGCTCGAAGCGCGACGGGCAACGATCCTTGAAGCGACAACCGGTCGGGGGATCGAGCAGGCTGGGCGGCCGGCCGGGGATGAACTCCAGCCGCTTCTCCTGGCGCAGGGTAGGCACGCTGGCCATGAGCTTGCGCGAGTAGGGATGGCTCGGATTCAGGTAGAAATCACGGGCATCCGCCACCTCCACCAGTTGGCCCGCGTACATCACCGCCACCCGGTCGGCCAGTTCGCTGGAAGTAGCGATGTCATGGGTGATGAGGATGAAGGTGATCCCCGCGTCGCGCTTGATCCCCTTCAGCACGTTCATCAGGTTGGCCTGGGTGAGGACGTCCAGGGCGCTGGTCGGCTCGTCCAGCACGACCAGATCCGGCCGCGTCACCAGGGCCATGGCGATGGCCACCCGCTGGCGCATGCCTCCCGACAGCTCGAAGGCATACCGGTGCAGGAAGTCCACCGGCACTCCCACCAGGCAGAATGCATCCCTCGCCCGCTCCAGCGCCTCGCGCTTGTCGTGCGCCCGGCGGTGCAGCAGCAGCGGCTCGGCCACCTGATCGCCTACCCGAATCACCGGGTTCAGGGCGTTCATCGATGCCTGCGGGACCATGGCCGCGCGCAGCCAGCGCACCTCGCGGCGGAAGCGCTCGTTGTCGAGCTGCATCACGTCGGTGCCGTGGAGGTATACCCGGCCGCTGTGCGTGTGGACGTTCCGGGGAAGCAGCCGCAATACGGCCCGGGCCAGCGAAGTCTTGCCGCACCCGGACTCGCCGATGACGGCGAGACTCACGCCCCGGGGCAACTCGAAACTGACGCCGTCAACCGCCTGTACCGGACCCATGGTGGTCTGGAAATACAGACACAGGTCCTCGACGCGTAGTAGTTGTTCCATCACTGCTCCCTCAGCCTCGGGTTGAAGATCCGGTCAAGGGCGAACCCCAGCATGGCAAAGCCCAGCCCGGTGAATATGAGGAGCACCGAAGGGGCCATGACCCAGTAGTAGTGGCCCATGTACAGGGCTCCGTTACGGAAGGCATCCTCTATCACCTTCCCCCAGGTGGGCACCAGCGGATCGCCCAGGCCGAGGAAGGACAAGGTGGCCTCGAGGAACACATAGGCGGGTATCAAGCTGACGAACTGGGGCACCAGCACGGGTATTACCCTCGGGATCAGGTACAGGAACACCAGCCGGGGGTTGCTGGCGCCATAGGCGCGGGCGGCCTCGATATACGGCGCCTCCTTGATCTGCAGGAACATCGCCCGGTAAACCTTCTGGGCGGCGCCAAAAATACTGAGCAAGATCACCATGCCCAAGATCGCCCAGATGCTGCGGGTATAGAGGGTACCGATCATGATCAAGATGGGGAGCATGGGCAGGATCATGGAGACCTCGGTCAGCCGCTGCACCATGGCATCAACCGACCGCCCGTACCAGGTGCCGACGGCGGCGACGATCATGGTGACGGTGGTAGACCCGACCGCCGCCAGCAAGCCGAACATCAGCGCGACGGGGGTTCCCCAGAGCAGGGCGATGGTGATGTCCCGGCGCAGGTGATCGGTGCCGGCGATGCCATGCACTCGCCCGTACACCACCAGCCGGGCATCGAGGTCGGAGGCCGCTTCGAAAGTCATGCCCTCAACCACCAGCTCGTAGCGTCCCTTGAGCACCCGGGGGGGATCCGAACCCTCCTCGGCGAACAGGCCGACTTCGGGGGCCAGTCCGCCAACCTGCCAGCGAACCTCCTCATCCTGGGATATGAGATACACGTGGCGCTCCCCCACCGCGCGCGCGGGCAGGTGGAACTCGCGGCCGTCCGGCATGCGCCAGATCAGGCCGGCGAAGGGCTGGACCTCCCGGTATTTCCCCGACAGGAACAGGGCGAGTTCGCTGGGAAACCGGTCGTAGGGGAAATCGAAGCCCAGGGTGATGGTGACGTCGGCCTCGCCCTCCTCGTACTCCACCCGCTGTTTCGTCTCCGGGTCGGCGGCGCTGTCCACCACCAGGGTCGGTGGCGCCTGCTCCCGCGATAACCAGTTGAACCAGACGGGACGGGCCAGGCGAGGGCTTTCCGCCCACACGTCTTCGCCCCCCATCCACAGGCGGACGGCCTCGCGATAGGGCACAAAGACGACGGCCGACAAGGCCACCACTATCAGCACGCCGATCATGCCCATGCCGATCATGGCCGATGGGTAGCGGCGAAGCTCCCGCAAGCGCGCCCGCAAGCCGCTCATCCCCCTCTCCTCCCTTCGACCAGCACCCGCGGATCGAGCATGGCGTACACGATATCCAGCACAAACACGGTCACGGCCAGCAAGTAAGCGTAAATGACCACCGCCCCCACGATCACGGGGGTGTCGAACGTCCCGATGGCCTGGAACATCAGCCGGCCCAGTCCCGGCCAATGGAACACGGTCTCCAGCACGATGGCGCCCATCCACAAGGCGATCAGGGTGAGGGCGAAGCTGGTGACGATGGCCGGCAGGGTCGGGCGCAGGATGTAACGGCGCTCGACCGTGGCCGAGGGGAGGCCCTTGGCCCGTGCCAACTCCACGTAATCTTCCCGGGAATAGATCAGGAAGAACGTGCGCCAGTAATACACGGCCTGGAAGATGGCGCTGAGCACGATCGCGCTTACCGGCAGCACAAGGTGCCGTAGCAGACTCAAAGCATAGGCCAACCGGTCGGCCGGCGGGGGCACGGCGACCATCCCCCCGAAGGGCAACACGCGCAAGAGGGCAGCGAAGATGACGATCAGGAAGATGCCGTAGAACCACCCGGGCGCGGCCGAGGTGGGCGCCAGCGCCACCATCGCCCGGTCGAGCAGGCTGCCGTAGCGCTGGGATAGATACAGGGCGGTGAACACCGACCCGAAGAACAG
>DBBB01000109.1:0-326 GCA_002291985.1 Firmicutes bacterium UBA995 | reverse complement strand
CCCGCGAGCCGGTATCGCTCATGAGCTGGGCGGACATGCCGAGGTCCAGCGTCAAAGCATTCCGCAGGTAAATAAAGCTCCGGATCAAGAAGGGCCGATGCAGCCCAAACTGCTCCTCGGCCATCCTTACCGTCTCGTCGAAGACCGCCCGGCGCTCAGCTTCGGGAAGCCGCAGGAAGGCTTCGTCCGCCCCGAGTCCGATACCAATGGCCTCGCGGATCGAGGCCCTGCGGATCTCGTCCACATATCCCCCCATGTTGGCGATGATGATGGTCAGGTAGACGCCGACCACCACCGTGACCATCAACGTGAGCAGCCGAACTGAC
>DBBB01000120.1:23525-25374 GCA_002291985.1 Firmicutes bacterium UBA995 | reverse complement strand
ACGAGTTCGTGGCGGACAACGTCCCGCTCAGTGAGGTAGATGAACTGGATCCCTTCCACATCGGCCAGCACCATGCGCACTTCCTCCAGTCCCGAGAAACGGCCGCGGGGGAGATCGATCTGGGTGATATCGCCGGTCACGACGGCCCGGGACCCGAGGCCCAACCGGGTGAGAAACATCTTCATCTGTTCCGGGGTGGTGTTCTGGGCTTCGTCCAGCAAGACAAATGAATCGTCCAGAGTCCGACCTCGCATGTAGGCAAGAGGGGCCACCTCGATGCTCCCCCTCTCCACCAGCTTCTGAAAGCTATCCTGGCCCAGCACGTCATAGAGGGCATCGTAGATCGGTCGCAGATAAGGATGAACCTTCTCTTCCAGCGCCCCCGGAAGAAAGCCCAGTCGCTCGCCGGCCTCCACCGCCGGACGGGTCAGGATGATGCGACTCACCTCTCGTAACCTGAAAAAAGCCACCGCCAGCGCGACGGCCAGGTAGGTCTTGCCCGTGCCGGCCGGACCAATGCCGAAAACCAGGCTGCGGTCACGAATGGCCTCGACGTACTGCCGCTGTCCCATGGTCTTGGGACGGACGGGCTTGCCCCGATGGGTCACGACGACAATATCCCCGAACAACTCGCTGAGGTCCGGGTCACCGCCTTCTTTGACCAGACGAATAGCATAGCGCAATTCCTGCCCGGTTATGGGCGTGCCGGCCCGCGCGATCTCGAGGAGCCTGCGGAACAGCCCGGCGACCCGCTCCACCTCGCGCTCGGCTCCGAGAATGGTGAGTTCTTCTCCTCGCGCTATCACCCGTACGTCAAAGCTATCCGCTATGAACCGGAGGTGCTCATCATGTCGACCGAGAACCTGCAGGGCCGCCTGATTGTCGTCCAGGGCGACCCGCGCCTCGGCCTGTCCCCCCTCAACGGCTGCCAAACGCCATCGATCTCCTCCCAAAAGCAACGCTTCTTTGAAAACTGCTCAACCGGCGGTCAACCCATTCTATCTCCCCGCTTGTCTCCCGGGAGAGTTCGACGACCCCGGTCCCGTTCCTTTCGCCAAGTATCCGCCATTCTTTCCGGTTCGTGCGGTAATGGGCGAAGGGGACACGGCCCCCCGGGGAAATGGTCTCCGGGCTGATCACCAAAAGACTGACCGGCCTTGCGGCCGGTCAATCCCATCCTCACTCGCTATGACTAGCTGCGCCGTTGGCGCTTTTTCCTGGCTGCCTCCAGCTTTCGTTTCTTGCGGACGCTGGGTTTCTCGTAATGCTCCCGCCGGCGGGCTTCCGCCAGGACTCCCGTCTTCTGGCACTGGCGCTTGAAGCGGCGAAGGGCTGCGTCCAACGTCTCGTTCTTACCCACGCGTACCTCGGACATCGGCATCCCTCCTCCCGCTCCACATTAGGGACTTGCATATTATATTCCCCATCTCGGCATTACGTCAACCCAGCGCTCCCAGTTGCCGCCCGCCCATCAGGTGGACATGAAGATGGTCTACCGTCTGACCGCCCTCCTGACCGACATTGACTACCAGGCGCCACCCGCCGGGGCACGTGGCCTGGCCGAGCCTGGAGGCGACGAGCACCAGGTGGGCGATCAGGTCCCGGTCCCCGTCCGTGACGTCCGCAAGGCTTGCCAGGTGCCGCCGGGGGACGACCAGGAGGTGCACGGGCGCCGCCGGCTTGATGTCGGCGAAAGCCACTACCCGATCATCCTCATAGGAGCGCCGGCTGGGAATGCCGCCGGCAATGATGCGGCAGAACAAGCAGTGGTCGGAAATGGCCCCCACCTCCCCGCGCAAACAGTCACCCGCATGGTGCGCGCAAGGGGTTCAGGGCATTCTCCACGAGG
>DBBB01000120.1:0-23112 GCA_002291985.1 Firmicutes bacterium UBA995 | reverse complement strand
CTCGCCTTCCGCCAGACCTTCCCGGATCTCCACCTGCACGCCATCAGTAGTACCCGTTACCACCGCCCGGCGGACACCCGTTCCCGTTTCATCGGCTACCAGAACATACGTGGCCCCGGGTGGTCCTATCACCGCTTCCTTGGGCAGCAACAGGACCTCCGGTGGCAGTATCCCGTCCAGCGTCACCCGGACTCCCATGCCCGCCATGGCCCCCGGCGGCGCAGGATCCATGTTCACCTCGAAGTAGACGCCGTCTCCGCCGACCCGGCCCTCGGGATCGACGCCGGTAATCGTGGCGGCGTGGGGCTGATCCGGCCTGGACGCGAGGTAAAGGGTCACCGGCGACCCGGGGGCCACCGAGGCGATGTCGGCCTCCGGTATCCGGGCTTGGACGGTCAGCCGGCGATAATCGACTACGATTGCAAGTACCTGACCGCGATCGACAGGCTCATGTTGGCGGGCGGCGAAGACCACGCGGCCGGCGCCAGGCGAGCGCAGGGTCAGTGCGTCTACGGCCGCACGGGTGGCCGCCAGTGCCTCTTCGTGATCTGCCAACTCAGCCAGAGCAGTCTTGACGGCAAACGATTCCCCGCCCGCGAGGGCGGCGCGATCGTGCCGGGCTTTCTCGAGTTGATGCGCCGTCCGGGCCAGCGACAGGGACAACTCGGGATTGACCAGGCGGGCAAGCAACTGGCGTGAGCGCACCCACTCGCCTTCGCGCACATACACCGCTTCGACGATTCCGCCCGACGACGAGGCTATCTCCGCCCTTGCCCGGGGGCTTACTTGCCCCCAGGCTTCCAGCGAGCGCTGGTACCCGGGGTGGTATATGGCGCCGCGTACGGTCATTCCCCCCAGGACCGGGCCAGGGTTGAAGACATGAACGGTGGCGGCGTAGACGCTTCGCTCTCCCCGGGGGACCCCGTCACGGTC
Source organism: Firmicutes bacterium UBA995 (assembly GCA_002291985.1). GTDB lineage: Bacteria > Bacillota > Sulfobacillia > UBA995 > UBA995 > UBA995. The sequence continues at coordinate 22,179 of DBBB01000120.1, read as the reverse complement.
GATGGCCACAACCCTGCCGACCAGTTCGCGGTTGAGGGCCTCCACATGCAGTAGGGCTACCAGTCCGGGCTCCACGAAGGGTGCGTCCGCCTCGCTCACCAGCAGTACAACATGGACGGCCGTATCATCGAAGATCGTCCCCACCACCTGCCCGGGCGCCAGTTCCTGGCCGGAGCGGACCAGATCCCACCTGGCCAGGGGGCCGGCCCGGGGCGCGCGCAAAAGGAGTTCTTGCTCCTGTTCCAGCAGCAATGCCTGTTTCAGCTCAAGCTCCCGGATGGTGAACTCGAGGGGCATGATGTCGACCTCGGCTCGCAACTGCTGCACGCGGGCGCGGGCCAGTTCGACTTGACGCTGCAGGTGGCCCAGGGTCAGCGCGAGGTCTGCCCCGGAGACTTCCAGCAAGACCTGACCTTCGCGCACCGTAGTGCCCGGCACGGCGAGGACCCGGACCACGGTGCCGTGTGCCGGGCTCTTGAGTTCATGGCGGATGGGCGCCACCACTCTCCCCGCTACCTGGACGGCCGGCTGGAGACGGCCGAGGACGGCGATGGTCGTGGAGGCAACGGGAGGGGGGGGAGTAGCGGGAACAGGCCGCCGAGCACAGACTGCCGCCAGCGTGAACACCAGCGCGAGAGCCACGATTGCACCGGCCACACGACGCAGCGCCTTGAGTTTCATGGATTGCGTACTTCTAGATCCCCCGGCGAAAACCTCTGTTGCCTTGAGTTCCGCCGACGAAATCCGACTTCCGTCCGTCCGGCGCTCAGATCTGGTCGTTCGGAGGAACGTGCCGGTACACCGTATCGAGCTGTGACTTGGCCCGATAGCGATCGAGGGCGAGTTCGATCAGCCGGGTCAGAAGGCCGGCGTAGCTCAGCCCGCTGGCTTCCCAGAGTCGCGGGTACATGCTGATGGGGGTGAAGCCGGGGATGGTATTCAATTCGTTGACGACCACCCGCTCCGGGTCAGGGCATACGAAGAAGTCGACCCGGGCCATACCCCATGCTTCGAGCACCTGGAAGGCATGAATGGCCAGCGCTTGCGCTTCGCGGCCCAGGTGCTCGGGGAGGTCGGCGGGGACGAGCAAGGCCGAGGTCCCATCGACGTACTTGGCCTGATAGTCATAGAACTCCCGGGAAGGCACGACCTCGCCGCACACGGAAGCCCGAGGCTCCTCGCCGCCCAGCACGCTCACTTCGATTTCCCGACCGATTACCGCCTCCTCCACCAGTACCTTGTGATCGTAGCGCAAAGCCAGTTCCATGGCAGAGGCAAGCTCTCCGGGTCGTTTGACCTTGCTGATCCCGATAGAGGAGCCGAGGTTGGCGGGCTTGACGAAACAGGGATAACCGGGGTGGACGGCAACCGCATCGGCCAGGCGTTCGCCATGACGGCGCCAGTCGAGGGACCGGATGACCAGGTGTTCGGCTACCGGCATGCCCCGGCTGGCCAGGAGGGTCTTTTGCACCGCCTTGTCCATGCCGAGCGCCGATCCGAGCACTCCCGCCCCAACGTAGGGCAGGTCGGCCAGTTCCAGGAGGCCCTGGATGGTCCCGTCTTCTCCGTAAGGGCCATGCAGCACGGGGAAGACCACGTCGAGCGGCCGGGATACGCCCGCCTGCTCCAGGGAGACCAGACCCTGGCCGCCGGGTTCTCCCAGCAAGGCGACCGCTTCCCCCCGCAGGTCGGTGCTACCGGCCTCGAGGGCGCAAAGGGCATCCCCGGCCAGTAGCCAGCGGCCCTCGCGGGTGATGCAGATCGGCACTGCCACAAACCTGGTCGGGTCCAGCGCCCTCAACACCGACCTCGCCGAGACCAGCGAGACCTCATGTTCCCCCGACCTGCCGCCGAAGATCACCCCTACCCGCAACTTGTCGGCCATCCCCAACCTCCCGCTATCCGTCCGGGCCGAAGGCGTCCACTACCCGCCGGAAAATGCCCCGCCCCGCTCCCCGATGGTCATCCCCGAGCGACCGGGCGAACTCCTCCAGCAACTGGCGCTGGCGAGCGTTGAGGCGACGGGGGACGACAATGCTGACCCTTACCTGCAGATCGCCGCGGGCGCTGCCGCCCCTGGCCGGCATTCCCTTGCCGCGCAAGCGGAAGTTGGCGCCGGGCTGAGTCCCCGGGGGTACGGTCAGCTTGACCTCGCCGTCGAGGGTCGGCACGGCGATTTCCGCGCCGAGGGCGGCGGCCGTCATGTCCAATTGGGCCTCGCAGTGAAGGTCTCGCCCGCGTCTTGAGAATACGGAGTGGGGACGGATCCTTATGACCACGTATACATCACCGGGAGGCGCACCGCGCGAACCCGCAGGCCCTTCGCCGGCCAGGCGGAGGCGATCCCCGTCCTCCACCCCGGGCGGGATTCTGACCCGGAGCTTCCGGCGCCGCGTGACCCGCCCGTTTCCCCGGCAATCGGGACATGGATCTTCCACGATCGTACCTTCGCCCCGACAGCGCTCGCATGCTTGCAGGCTCACGAACCGGCCGAGAAGGGTATTCCGGACCGTCTCCACGCGGCCCCGGCCGCCACACCGGGGACACTTGCGGGGCGGACTCCCGATCCGTGCACCACTGCCTCCGCAGACCGGGCAATTCTCCTCGCGGTCGACCTCGATTTCGGCCTCGGCGCCGGTCAGAGCCTGTTCGAGATCGATCGGGAACTCGTATGCGTGGTCGCGCCCGCGCCGCCCCGGGGTCGAACCCTCGCCGAAGAAAGCCTCAAACAGATCGCCGAAACCAGAGAAAGGGTCGAACCCGGGCCCGGGTCCGGCGCCTTCCCTGGCACCCGCGGCAGCATGCCCGAATCGATCGTAGCGCCGCCGCTTCTCGGGATCGCCCAGCACTTCATAGGCTTCGTTGATCGCTTTGAATTGCTCCTCGGCAGCAGGGTTGCCGGGATTGACGTCGGGATGATGTCTGCGGGCGAGTTCTCGGAAGGCCTTCTTGATGTCGTCCTGACTTGCGTCCCGGGGCACGCCGAGCAGTTCGTAGTAGTCGCGCTTCTCCATCTACGCGAGTCGCCGCCGGAGCAGTTCCCGCCCGAGCGACTCCTTGACCGCGGTGATCAGCCCTACCACGTGGGAGTAGCGCATGCGGCACGGTCCCAGGATGCCGATGTAGCCAACCGTTTGGCCACCTGCCTGGTAGGCCGCAGTCACGAGGCTGCACTCCCGCATCTGCGGGTAGCGGTTTTCCTCCCCGATGGTGACGGAAATGTCGACGGGGGCGAGGGCGGACTCGGCCAACAGGTCCCGAAGTATGCGGCCCTGCTCCAGCAGGGACAGAAGCCCTTCGACCTTCTCCAGTCTGCGGAACTCCGGCTGCTTGAGCATATTGGCGGTACCGCCCAGGAACAGCCCTTCACTCTCGGTCGAATCGCCGGGCTCGATGGTACCACGAATCGACTCCACGAGGGTCACGGCGCGCGGAAACTCCCTTCGGACCGACTCCAGGTCCCGGGACGCGACATTTCCCAGGGGTCTGCCGGCCAGCCGGGTGTTGAGGCTGGTCACCATCGCTTCCCGGTAGTCGGCGGGAATGTGCGGGGGACATTCCAGCAGGCGGGTCTCGAACAGCCCGTCGCCGGTCAGGAGCACCAGCAACAGGTGGTCGCCATTGACCTCGATCAGTTCCAGCCGCTTGAAGGTCGCCCGCTCCAGTTGCGGCCCCTCGACCAGGGCCGTATACTCGGTCATCTCGGACAACACTCCGGCAGTGCGGCGAATCAACGCCCGCACGGGGACGCTTCGATCGTCATAGAGGTCGCGAATGCCGGCCATTACCGGACCGGCCGGCCTGCCCACGGTCATCAACTGGTCGACGTAATGCCGGTAACCCCGGCCCGAAGGCACTCGTCCCGCGGACGTGTGCGGCTGCTCGACAAAGCCCATCGCTTCGAGATCCGCCATCTCGTTCCGTATCGTGGCAGGGCTTACTCCCACTCCCGAGCGGAGGGCAATCGCCCCTGACCCCACGGGCTGGGCGGTGTCGATGTATTCTTCGACCAGCGCCTTCAGGATCTTCTCCTTGCGGCTGTCCAGCATCGTCGGCCACCCCCGGTCGGCCGCGCCCCATCGGATTGGCACTCTCGACCGCCGAGTGCCAGACACCTGATCGCCCTCAACATAACACCCGCAACGTTAACCTGTCAATCACCCACACCCGGGCGAACAGTCGTGTAGCGGCGATTAGTCACGGAGCATGGGAAGTGCCCCCCAGCATCCCGGCCACTACCCCGGCCACGAGTTCCGCCGTATGCGGCGCATCCTTGAGTTCGTTCTCGTGCGCGCAGGCGGCGCAGGGCGCAAGGCGGCGTCCACAGGCGGCGCGGGCGCTTTGCCAAGTACTTTCAGGCGTGGTAAAATGGCCGCGGTGTTCCCATTCGCTTCGGAGGTGAGCGGTTTTTGGTGAGGGCGACTTCGCAGAAACGCACGCGTCAGGCCGACAAGAGGAGACAGCGCAACCGGGTGGTCAAGTCCCGCGTCAAGAACGCCGTGCGGCAGTTCGTGGTGGCTGCGCAGGCCGGTGCGGCGACCGCCGCGTCCGCCCTGCAGGATGCCGTCAGCCAGCTCGATCGCGCGGCCAGGAAGCGAGTGATACACCCCAATGCTGCTGCTCGCCGCAAGTCACGCCTGATGTCCCGCCAGGCAAACCCGGCGAAAAACCGCCAGGAGGCAGACGTCAGCAAGACCAAAGGTCGGTCCCGGCGGGCCGGTTCGGGAAGCTAGGCTTCGGTGGTGGTCATTTCCGCCACCAGGAGTTCTACCGCCAGGGCGCCGTCCCGGTGTCCCGATTTCACGGCAAGGTCCGCCTCGACCAGGGCCTCCAGCGCCCGGTGAAGTTGCTTGAGGGTAAAGGCATCGGCCTGCCTGATGTAGCGCCGAGCAACCCAATCGCGAAGACCCAGTTCGGCAGCAATGGTTTGCGGGTCCGCGTGCTGCCGGTCGAGGAGCTTCGCGGCAAGCAGCAGTCGGACTTCGCGGCCGAACAGGGCCAACAGGCGCGCGGGGGGTTCTCGAGCTGCGAGCAGGTCGCGCGCGATCTTGAGGGCGGCCCGGGGATTGCGGTCGGACACCGCCGCGGTCAGGTCGAACACGCCCCAGGCCGTGCCTCCCACGGCAACGGCCGCCACGTGGTCGCGGGTGATGCAGGGCTCATCACCCGCGCAGGCTATCAGTTTTTCGAGTTCGCCGGCCAGTCGGTTCAGGTCATTGCCGACCAGATGGATGATTTCGTCGGCGACGGCCGGCAGCAACTCCTTTCCGTGCTGGGCCGCCTTTCGTTTGAGCCAGCGTTGGGTATCTGCCTTGGGGTGAACCGAGCAGTCCACCACCGCTCCTCGCTGTAATAGTTCCTTGCACAGACGGCGGCGGGCATCAGCGGACTGCCGCAAGGTGAATACGAGCACGGCGGTGGATTCCCCGGCATTTCCCGCTCGGCCGATCGTATTCAGCCAGCGCCTTTCCCCCTCGGTGTCGGTCAGGGTCAGCGACGCTTCCTCGGTCGTATCGTCGGCGCCCCGCGGAGGCAGTAAGCTTGACAGGTCGCGTACTACTACGAGGCGGCGCCCCCCCATGGGGGAAGCAGTATCCAGATACCCTGCGACTTCCCGGGCATCGACGGCATCGCCATCCAACACCAGGTAGTTGAACGTCTCCCACCCGGGTTGCAGGCAGGCCTGGCGCAGTTCTAGTAGCAGATCCTCTTGCAGGCGCGTCTCGGAGCCGTGAAGCAAGTACACCGGTAGCAGGCGGCCGGCGCTGATATCGCGTCGCGCTTCCCCGTGTGCCCGCCCCACCGGCTTCCGTCTCGCGCTCACGGCGGCGCCTCTCCTTCCGGGCCGGCCGGGGAGTAACGCCATAGCCCAAGGGTCACGGTTCCGACATACAGAGCTTGTCCCTCCGCACCCAAAACCAGGGAGCTGATGGCCGGCGAACCCAGCCCTTCACTGTACAGTACCCAGGTCTCCCCTCGATCGGTCGACCGCCAGACGCCGGACGTGGGGTGAGCCGTCGCCACGTAAAGCAGGCCCGATGCTCGGGGATGTGCCTCGAGGAAGTCACCGATGCCCGGCAGGAGGGAAGTCTCGGCCCGGGACTGCCAGCTCTCGAGGTACAAGAGGCGGTCGCCCATTACCAGGTAGACAGCCTCAGGTTCCGCGGCGCTGGTGGCGACCGCCCGGATTCCCCTGAGTTCAAGATGGTTCCAGGTTCGCCCACCGTCGGGGCTACGGCTTACCCGGGTGGGCCCGGCGACATAAAGGACACCGGCGTCCTGGGGATGATAGGCCAGCCGCTGGACCGGGCCGGAGACAATCTGCCGCCAGGTCTGGCCCGCGTCCGCCGAGCGCCATACTCCCCCTGCCGGGCCGCGGCGTCCAAGGAAGACCCGGCGTGGTTGTCGCGGGTCGAAACTCAGGACCGTAACCGGTCCGCTTCCAGCATCGCCGACCGGATGCCAGCTACCCCCGCCATCCTCCGTGCGGTAGACTTCCCCGTGTTCCGTCCCGAGCAGCATGATCGCCTCATCCCGGGGATAGACGGCCAGCGCGGACGGTCTCTCCATGTCCGGGGGCGGCGATATCCGTTCCCAGTGGCGACCGGCATCGCTGCTCTTGAACACGCCTCCTTCCCCGGCGACATGGCGGGAGGCCCCCCGTTTGTGAACTTGCATCGCCCGTACCGCTTCGCCGGAGAGGCCAATTTGCTCCCAGCCGGCATCAAGCCGCGGAGTGCGGGCAGCGGGCACCAGCCGCGAACCCAGGGCAGGGATGCCCAGGACCGTCGCCACCACCGCCGCGATGAGAGTCAGTACCGGCAAGTACACGAACCATCGCCGGGAGCGGCCGGACCGGCGCGATCGGCGGCGCGGCAACTGCGAGTAGATTTCCAGCGTCGTCATCACTTCCCGCCTGACGTCGTGTGACCTCCTGCCGCTTTTCGTTCTCGAACCCGGCCCGATTCCCCTGCGTGGCGGTGAAACTCGACCACCGGAGGCGGTATATGGAGGGCGACTTTCGGGAGGACATTGCATTCGAGGCTAGAAGTCTACTATGACCATAGATCGGCGCTGGAGGTGGAATATGAAGAGTCTCAAAGGCACGAAGACCGAGAAGAATCTGATGGCCGCTTTCGCCGGGGAGTCCGAGGCCCGCAACAAGTACACTTACTTCGCCGGGGTCGCCCGCGACGAGGGCTTTCGGCAAGTCATGACGATCTTCCTGGAGACGGCCGACAACGAGAAAGAGCATGCCAAGTTGTGGGCACGCTACCTCGGCATGATTGGCGACACGCCGACCAATCTCGAGGAAGCGGCCAAGGGCGAGCATTACGAGTGGAGCATCATGTACCGCGAATTCTCGGAAACGGCAGAGCGTGAGGGTTTTTCCGAGTTAGCCCGTCGCTTCCATGAGGTGGCGGAGGTCGAGGAACAACATGAGATCCGCTACCGCCGGCTGCTTGACCGGCTGCGTACCAGCACTGCTTTCTCCCGGCCCGAGCCGATCGAGTGGCATTGCCTGAACTGCGGCTACATCGACACGGGCAAGGAAGCGCCCGAGCTTTGCCCGGCCTGTTCACATCCCCAAGCTTTCTTCGAACCCAAACCCGACAACTGCTGAAAGTAGTCAGGAGGTGGGCCGTGAAACGATGGCGGTGTACGATATGCGACTACGTGCACGAAGGTCCCGAACCTCCGGAGGAGTGCCCGGTATGCGGGGCGCCCCGGGAGGCGTTCGAGGAAGTCGCCTGAATCGCGCAACCCGGTGATCTGACGAGGAGGTACGTCCGATGACGAAGCTGCTGGAAATCTACCGGTGCCAGATATGCGGCAACGTGGTGGAAATCCTCCACACCGGCAAGGGTACACTGGTATGCTGCGGCCAACCCATGGAACGCATGGAGGAAAACACCGCCGATACCGGGTACGAAAAGCACGTTCCCGTCCGGGAAGGCTCGGTAGTCAAGGTCGGCAGCACCGAGCACCCGATGATCGACACCCACTATATCGAGTGGATCGAACTCATCGGCGACAAGGGCCTTTGCCGGAAGTTCCTGAAACCCGGCGATCGGCCGATAGCCGACTTCGCAGGCGCCACGGGGAACTCGGCCCGTGAATACTGCAACATTCACGGTCTCTGGAGAGGATGAGGTCGCGGGAGGGGAGGGCTCACCTCCCCTCCCCCCCGTTGCCCCGCAACGGTCTGACCGTCACCCGCCGGCCGTCACTGTCTGCCCGGATGGCGCCTGACCGATCGATCTCCCACACTCTCGAGCCCGCACCGGCAAGTCGGGCCAGGGCTTCCCGGGCCGATGCTTCTGACCGGCGAGAGCGCCTGCCGACGACCACGGTATGGCTCGGCCGAACCGCGACCAGCAACTCGGTCAAGCTGCTCGAGGACATGCCGTCATGCCCCACCTTGAGCAAGTCGGATCGCAGGTCGGAATCGGATGCCATGAGCCTTCGCTTCTCGTATGTCCCCCCGTCTCCCGCGAAAAGGAAGGCTGTTTGCCCGTAAGTCAGGCGCAGTACCCCATGGAACGGCCCACCCGGGCCGGCGTTTCCCCCGGGGCCGGGGCTGAGGACGGTAAGCCCCACCTTGCCCGCCCTGCCCCGACCGAGGAGAAGCCGGTCCCCGGCGCCGAACTGCCGCCGCGGAGCATGGCTTCCTGAAGTCCTGCCCAGCTCATCGCCCGATGCCGCCGTGGCCAGGCCCGGCCGTTGGCCCTCGAGCACGACGCCTACGGGAAAGCCGGCCAGGCCTGCCATGCATCCCCCTGCGCCTTCCGTCGAGAGCGTCGTGAGGATCAGGTAGTCGAGGCGTCGCACGCCCGTGCGACGCAGCATGGCGACAACCCGTTCCCCCGCCGGCCGGTCGCCCGCCATGCCGCCTCCCGCCAGCAGCACCGCCGTTCCCGAAGGACAGCGGATCAGGGTGGCGTCGCCCCGGCCGACCTCGAGGAAGGTGACCTCCAGCCGACCGGCGGGGGCCGTCACCCCTGCGTGGCAAACCAGCAGCACGGCCGCGGCAAGCGGCAGCGTCGGTCTTACCCTGCCGGTCAGGCTCAGCAAGGCGAGGTAAAGCGCGAACACCAGCGACAGGGGTAAGGCGGGAATATGAATGGCTCCGAGGGGAATCCGGGCAAACCACCCGGCGCCGGCCAGCAGCAGTTCGGCCGGAGCGGACAGGAGTCGCGCGAGTTGCGGCCCGGCAGCGGGCAACCCGGGTATCAGGCCCGCGACGGCCCCCAACACCAATCCCAGGGGGATGACCACCCCGGCCAAGGGGATCAAGACCAGGTTGGCAACGAGCGCCGGCAACACGAGGTCATGGCCGTGACGGAGCGTGATGGGCAGGATGCTGAGCTGGGCGGCGACGCAGGTCGCCACGAGACGGCGTCCGGGGAAGGCGGGGAGCCGGCGCCTGATCGGTCCGGCCAGCAAGGTCAAGCCGGTGGTGGCCGCAAATGACAACTGGAAACCCACATCATGGAGATTGGCGGGAGCGACCAGCACCAGCACCAGGGCCGCCAGACCGATGGCGGCCGAAGCTTCATGCCGCCGGCCCAGGGGGACCGACCACCGGGCGGCCAGGGTCATCAACCCGGCGCGCACGGCAGGCGCCTCGCCGCCGGCCAGGGCAACGTAGCTCACCGTCATCGCGGAGACGAGCACGTCGGCAGCAAGGGCGGAGATGGGCAAACGGTGGGCCATGGCAGCAACGCCGGCGACCACGAATCCCACGTGCAAGCCGGATATGGACAGCAGGTGCCCCACGCCGGCCTCGCGGAAGGCGCGAGTCCCCTCCGGGTCTTGCGTGCGGTCGCCGACGGTCACCCGCCGGTAGAACTGGGCGGCGGGAGGGGTAAAGACCTGGTCAAGCCCGTGACGCACGCTCGCGCGGACGCGGGCCAGCCGACGAAGCAGTCCCGTGCTTCCTGCCGTAACCTCGACGGGACTTCCCGGAAGTAAATCCATGGACCAGTGGACGCCCCGGGCCGCCAGATACATCCGGGCATCGAATTCCCCGGGGTTACCGGCGCGGCGTGGTCGCCGCAGATGGCCGCGGACCAGTACCCGGTCGCCCACCTCCAGCCTGACCTTCGGACCCAATCGGCACTGCACCAACCCCCGGGCCGGTGTCCGATCCTGCCCCTGACCGATATAACGGACCCTGAGCACGACCACCTGACCCGCTCCCGCCCGCACGGGGTCTCCGACAATCACGCCTTCGAGCGACACCAGGCGGCCGGCATGGGGGGCAAGGTCAAGCGGCGCCAAGCGGGCGTGACCGCCCGCATACAGCCATCCCCCCAACCCCACCAGTACGGCCAGAGCGATGATTTCGGCCGCGCCCGCCTGCCGGCGAGAGCGGGTGGCCGCAAGTCTCACGCCCGCCAACACTGCTGCCGGCAAGGCAATGTGCGCGGGCGGCACCCCCCGGGAAGCCATGGCGGCGCCGGCCAGGAAGGCGAGAGCCAACAGGGTCAGGAGGGGCAAGCGTTACCTCCCTCGCCGGAACGGGTTCGGCGAGGAGGCGAACTACCCTTGCTCCCGGGAGTGGGGTCTCGGCGACAGCAGTCGACGGGATTTCAGAAGCGGTTCGCGGAACCGGCCAACTCCACCCAGGCTCGAACCGCTTCCGTCACCGCCTGCCGGGCTGCCTTCAGACATCGGTTCAGGTCGACATCGCCGCCTGGTCCCTCCGCCGCCTGGCGGAAACCGGCGATGAAGGCGCGTCGCACATCGGTGGCCACATTGATCTTCGCCACGCCGGTCACGATAGCTCGGTGAAGCTGTTCGGGCGGCGTGCCGCTGCCCCCGTGCAGTACCAGGGGGACCTCCACCTGCCGGGCGATGGCTTCCAGGCGCAGGAAGTCAAGCTGGGGTGGGCCATGCTGGTACTCACCGTGGGCGGTGCCCACGGCCACCGCCAGGCAGTCGACCCCGGACGCCCGGGCAAAGCGCGTCGCTTCTTCCGGGTCGGTCAGGTGGTGGGCCTGGCGGGAGGGATGGTCGCTGCCCGCTCCCACGTGCCCGATCTCCCCTTCCACGGAACAGCCGACCGCGCGGGCGATCTCCACCACCCGCAGGGTCAGCGCAAGATTCTCGGCGTACGGCAGGATGGAACCGTCCACCATCACCGAGGAGAAGCCATGCCCGATGGCGCGTACGGCTTCGGGAAAGGCCCGCCCGTGGTCGAGGTGTAGCACCACCGGGAGTCGAGGGAAGCGCCGCATGGCCGCCTGGACCGTCCCCCCGATCAGGTCGATGTCGGGGCCGCGGGCGAGTAAGATCAGGGGCGATCTGGCCTCCTGGGCGACCTCCATGACTGCGGCCACCGTGTCGGAATTGGCCACATTGAAGGCCGGTGTGGCCCAGCCGGCCCGGCGCGCTTCCTGGAGCAACTCGGTCAGGGGGATCAACACCCGGATCACCGTCCAATGCCGGCTCAGATTGACAGGGTCTTCACCAACTCGTACTCGGCCAGATTCAACCCCTTGCGGGACTCAAGCGCGACTTCCAGGTCGGTCTCCTGCAGACAACCGCCGTTCAACCCCAGGAGCTTGCCGTGTCGCCCGGCCAGCAGCGTCTCCACCGCGCCCGCTCCCAGGCGAGAGGCGAGATTGCGGTCCAGGGCGGTTGGCGCCCCTCCTCGCTGAATGTGGCCCAGGATGATGATGCGCATCGGGAAGCCGGTCCGTTCCGTGATTTGACGGGCGATGTCGTAGGCACTCCCCACGCCCTCGGCGAGGATGACAATGGAATGTCGCTTGCTCCTGGCCCTGCTCCGGCGCAAGCGCAAGCAGACCTCGTCAAGGTCGGTGGGAACCTCCGGCAAGAGGATGCTCTCCGCTCCGACGGCCAGCCCGGAAGCGAGGGCCAGGAAGCCGGTGTCCCGCCCCATGACCTCCACCACGAAGGTGCGCTCGAGGGCCTCGGCGGTATCCCGGATCTTGTCCACGGCATAGCAGATGGTGTTGACCGCCGTGTCAAAGCCTATGCTGAGTTCGCTACAGGGCACGTCGTTGTCGATCGTGCCGGGGATCGCCACCACGCGTATGCCACCTCTTGCCAGTTCTCTACATCCCCGTACCGATCCGTCGCCCCCGATCACGACGAGGCCGTCGATGCCGAAGTCCTGGAGGGCATTCATCGCCCGCTGCCGGCCCTCCCCGCTCTTGAACTCGTCGCTACGTCCGGTGAGTAGCGCCGTGCCTCCGCGGTAGATGATGTCGGCGACCGAGCCCACGTCCATGGGCACGATATCTCCTGCCATCAGCCCCAGGAATCCTCGCCGGATGCCGAACACGGTGGAACCCCGGAAGATCCCCGCCCGAACCACCGCCCGTATGGCGGCATTCATCCCCGGAGCATCGCCGCCGCTGGTCAGTACGCCTATTCGCAACACCCGGTACCCCTTTCTCGCCGGTTGCTTTCGTTCAAGGGGCGGTCGAAGGATGCGCCGGCCCGTGGATGATCCGCCCCTTCGCCAGGGTCAAGAAGACCTCGCCGTCATCGTCGAGCACGGCCAGGTCCGCATCCATTCCCGGCCGCAGGGCCCCCTTGCAGCCTCCTAATCCCATCTGCACGGCGGCATTGGTGCTCGTCAAGCGGACCGCCTCTTCGGGGCTGAAACCCCACTTCCTCAAGTTGCGGAACGCGCCGTGCAAGGGGACAAGCGAGCCGGCCGGCAATCCCGTCTGCTTCATGAAGGCTGATTCGGTGGTAAGCACGACCCGCTCCCCGTACAGATCGTATTCGCCGGGAGGGCAGCCGGCCAGGGGCGTGAGATCGCTGACCGCGGCCACCCGGGTGATGCCCTTGGCACGGCAGAGAATGCGGACGGCCGCGGGTTGGACGTGCCTTCCGTCGGCGATCACCTCGGCCAGCACCTCGTCCCGGTCGAGGATCACCCCCAACACCCCCGGGTCGCGGTGGTGGAACGGGCGCATGGCGTTGAAAACGTGGGTTGCGTGAGTCAACCCGGCGGCAATGGCTGCCGTTGTCTCTTCCTGGCCGGCATCGGTATGCCCTGCGGCGGGGATGATGCCCCGGGCGGCCAGCCAACGGATGGCCGCCGGCGCCCCCGGCAGTTCAGGCGCGAGGGTGAAGATACGCAGGCCGTCACCGGCCGCGAGGCGCAACCGCTCGAGTTCCTCAAGGCCCGGTAGCCGGAGGCAGGACCCGGGTTGCGCTCCCCTGCGCCCGGGCGATAGATAAGGACCTTCCACGTGGCACCCCAGCACCCGGGCGCCCGGCCAGCCCGGCTCAGCCGAGCGGCGCGCGGCTTCGGCCACCGTCGCCACCACCCGGGCGAGGCGATCGGGCGGGGCGGCCACGGTAGTCGGGCAGTAAGCGGTCACCCCCCAGCTGCCGAGGATCCCGGACAGGCGTTCGATGCCCTGCGGATCCGCCTCCATCACGTCCAGTCCCATCGCGCCGTGCAGGTGAAGATCGATGAAGCCGGGCACGGCCAGCCGGCCGGCCGCATCAATCCGCCGGGTACGGGCGCCCCCATCGACACCCGGCGAACCGATACCGGCGATGAGGTCGTCCTCGACCAGGATGGAGCAGGATTTCACCCCGTCGGGCGTGATGGCTCGCACATCGCCGATGACGAGCATGGCTCACCTCATCCCGAAATCGTGAAGCCGGCCGGCCAGCGACCGGAGCAGATCGAGACGGGCCAAGCGTTGGACCCAGTCGGCGGGAATGCCCGGCTCGCCATAGAAGGCCCCGGCGAGCTGCCCAAAAACTGCACCCGTGCTGTCCGCATCGTCCCCGAGATTCACCGCCAGCAGCGCGCCTTCGCGAAACGACCGGCTGCAATGGAAGGCCCACAAGGCCGCTTCGAGGGAGCGGACGACGTACCCCGTGCCCTTGATTTCGGGTGGTTGCCTCCGGCGGAACGAACCCGACGCCACTTCCGCTATGGCCGGCGCGAGCGGCTGTCCTTCCCAGAGGCGAGGAACGGGTGCATAGTGGTCGCTCAGCAGTTCATCGCGGCTCGCCCCGCGCAAGGCTCCTACGATCAAGGCAGCAAGGTAACGGCAGGCATCCCCTGCCTCGGCCGCCCCGTGGGTAAGGCGCGAACTCGCCATAGCCAGGGCAATGGCCTTGCGGGGGTCGCGGGCATAGGCCATGGCCACCGGCCCGAGACGCATGATCGAACCATTGCCGGCCGACGAGGGGTCGGCAGGAGCCTCGAGGCTGCCCGCGCTCTCGAAGCGCATCAGCGCCAGACGTGTTGCGTTGCCGATGTCAAAGCACCGTCCCGTGCTGCTGAGATAGCCCTCCCGGAACCAGCGGCAGTACCGGCGTAGCTGGTCCTCAGCATCAAAGCCCGCCCGCTCCACGAGACTTTCGGCAAGACACAAGGCCATGGAGGTGTCGTCGGTCCACTGTCCGGGGGCCAGACGATGGGGGCCCCCTCCCACCATATCCTCCAGCGGGGGAAAAGTCCCCGGGGACTCGAACTCCAGGGTCGTACCCAGGGCGTCCCCCACCGCCAAACCCAGCAGGCACCCGAGGTACCGCCTCCGGGTAGACGACTCGGCCGCGCCCGTCAAGGGGCCAATCCCCACGCCGCCACCTCCGAAACCGCGTGGTGATGGAATTCCCTGCGCCGGGGGGCGATTTCCTGCCGGCGCTACTGACCGGTCTCCGCGCCAGGCCAGGGCCGGGGCTCAGGTCAGGCGAACCCAGGTGATGACCGCGAGAACCAGGACCGTGCAGGCGAGGGGGACCGCATATTCCCGGTAAAGGTCGTGCAACTTGACCTTGAAGTATTCGACCGTCAACACCTGGCACAGATGGAGCGGCGAGACCACATACGCAAGGAAGCTGGAGGTAAACACCAGTACGGCTACCGCCGGGCTCGCCTCCGGCGCGACCAGGGGCAGTATCAAGGGATAGGTGATGGCGATGCTGGCGGACTGGGATGCGCTGGCAAAGCCGATCACGAAAGGCAAGATCGCCGCCATCGCTATTACGGGCAGTCCTCCGTCCACGAGTCCATCGACCAGGACGGCGACGACGGCGGTCTCGGCCAGCACGTCGCGGTAAGCTATCACCGCCGCCATGGCGAGTACCAGCCACCAGTCGACGCCGTCTCGTAGCAGGGGGCCGATGCGGAACTGGGGATGCTTCATGCCCAGTAGCATGGCCAGCACCACTGCCACGGCCAATGAGAGGCTGATGGGTAGCTTCAGCACGACGGGGAGGATCAAGGCGAGCAGTAGGGGCGATCCCCGTACGAGGAAGGTAACCAGCAGCCCTATCCTGTTGTCTCGCGCAGGAGCAGGCGATGACCTGGTGCGCGGGCCATAGAGGTAACAGAGGTACCCGGCGCCGAGCAGGGTGATGGTCAGAGGCAGTTGCAGGTAGGCAAGGCGATACACCGATAATCCGGCAAGCTGGGCTGAAAGGATGAGGCTCGGCGTGAAGGGGAATATCAGGAACCAGGCGTGGCGGAAGATGATGTTGATGGCGGCCCGCCTCGCCGGCGTGAGGGACAGGGAATCGCCCATGGTATCCACGAGGGGAGCGGCAATCACGGCAGCCCCCGGGGCGGGGAGAAAGCCGACGAGACTGGGGATGGCAGCCAGGCTGAGGCGGTCATTCTGCAACAGCCCGGTCAAGGCCCTGATCATATCCTGCAGCATGTCCAGACGCTGAAGGAGCCGGTTGAGCAGGGTAATGAGGGCCATGATCAGCGCCAGGTCGAGCGCGGTTGGAGAGACCAGCGCGGCGCCGATCACGGCGAGCGTCCGCGCCGGTCCCACCCCCAGGGCGATGCCGAGCACGACCGAGCCGGCCAGCATGGCGGCACCGAGGGGAACCCGGCGATTGGCGAGGGCGGCAATCAACGTGAAGCTGAACAGGAGCCCGATGAACGGGATCACCAAGGCAAGGGTCCGCTCCTTCGGGGCCGGAGCTTCGGTGCGCCGCCGGCCGCGTGCTCATCTTATTTACCATTCACCAGCAGCCGGGGCGAATTCCTCCCGCCCGCCGTCGCACAAGGAAGGGAAGGCAGGTCCAGCCGTCGAAAACATATGTTAAACTGATGACCGGGGACCGCTAGGGGAGCCCTTGGGGGCTGAGAAGGCGGCTTATCGCCGCCGACCCTGGTACCTGAACTGGGTAATGCCAGCGTAGGGAAGTGGCCCTGGAGGCGTCATCGCCCGGGCGGCCCCATGGTCGAGGAGGGTCCGCTTGTGGTTGGGTTTGTCCGTCAGCGTTTGCCCCTGAAAGCTGTGGCAGAAGCCGGGATGCTCATCGCGCTGGCCACGGTCTTGTCCCTCATCAAGGTCTTCACCCTGCCCCAGGGAGGATCGGTTACTGCCGCGAGCATGGTGCCCATATTGCTGTTCGCCGTTCGCTGGGGGCCAGGACCGGGAGTCCTGGCCGGTGCCGCTTATGGACTGGTCCAGCTATGGGTGGAGCCGTTCATCCTGCATCCTGCCCAGGTGGTACTGGACTATCCCCTCGCCTTCGGGCTGCTGGGGTTGTCAGGTCTCTTCCCCGCCCGCCCGGCGCTGGGCGTGATGACCGCCATGGCGGGAAGGTTTCTGAGTCACTGGCTGTCGGGAGTCATCTTCTTCGCCGCTTACGCGGGCGATCAGCATCCGATGCTATACTCCGCCATATACAACGGCAGCTACCTTCTGCCGGAGCTGGCGGTCAGCGCCATCCTCGTCGCCCTGATCGCCCGGGCGCTGAGGCCGAAAGTGGTCCGGGTTGCCTGATCCCGTCACTATCGTGATAGCGGCCGGGCCGCTGGGCGACCCGGCGAACCTCGAGCAGCGGCTCACGCGGGAGCACTGGTCGAACGCCTTTGTCGTGGCAGCGGACGGCGGCTACGCGCACTGCCTCGCCCTGGGCATAGAGCCTGACCTGGTGGTCGGAGACCTCGACTCCCTCGAGCCGGCGGCCGGCCGCCGGCTCGAGGCATCGGGGATACCCCTGCTGAAACTACCCCGGGACAAGGACCAGACCGACCTGCAGGTGGCGCTGGACGAGGTAGCCGCGAGGCCAACCGGGCGCCTGATCTTTCTGGGCGCCCTGGCCGGGCCCCGGCTGGACCACAGCCTCGCCGCCGTATACGCCGGTGTCCCCCTGGCCCGGCAAGGATGGCGAGTCGAGTACCTGGGTCCCGAGGAGCAGCTATGGCTGGTCGCGGGACCCGGCAACCTCAAGCTCGACCCCCGGCCCGGCCACTACCTGTCGCTGATCCCCCTGACCGAGGAAGCAGGTGGTGTTGTCATCAAGGGGATGCGCTGGGAACTCGAGGGAGTCAGCCTGCGCCTGGGCGATTCCCGGGGCATAGCCAACGAGTTCAGCGACCGCCCCGCGGAAATCCGGTTGGCCACCGGAGTCCTCGCGGTAGTGGTCGGCCCCGCCGGGCTTGCCGGATCTCCTCCAGGTAGTCCTGGATGTTCCCGGCGTGCTTGGCTATGATGGCGGCGGACAGAGCTGTACCGAACAGCCCCCAGGCAAGATGACCGCCCAGCAGGTACGCGGCGATCGGCATGATGAGGAACGCCACCACCACACCCATATAGACGCTGCGTAGAATCAGGGCGAACACGCCCATCAGGCCTGCGGCGACGGGGATGGTGACGGGAAGAAGCAAGAGCATGGCGCCGGTCGAAGTTGCCAGCCCCTTGCCCCCGCCCCTGGCGCCGAGAAACAGCATCCAGTTGTGGCCGATGACCACCGCCAGGGCGGCGAGCAGGGGCACCCAGGAATCGGGCGCCGCAAGTCGCGCGAGATACACTGCCAGGGCACCCTTGCCGATATCCAGGCCGGCAGTAATCAGCCCGGCGCGCACCCCGCCCACGCGGGCGGCATTCAGGCCACCCAGATTACCCGTGCCCGAGCGCCGGAGGTCTTTACCGGCCAGCATCCTGGTCACGAGGTAACCGGACGGAATGGAGCCGATCAGGTAAGAGACTCCCACCACGAGTGCACTCAGCAAATGGCAGTCCTCCCGGATTACGGGCGTGTCATCCCCGACACGTTTGCGTTTGACCTCATTCTCGGGGAGAGCGGACCCTTCCTGCGGACTATCAGCGTACGATGACCAGGTCGCGAAGGCGCGCGAGGGTAGCAGGCCCGATCCCGGGGACGTTGAGGAGTTCGTCCACGCTGGTGAACTTGCCGTGCTGCTCACGGTAGGCGATTATCGCCTGCGCTTTCACCTGGCCGATTCCGGGAAGAGTCTCCAGACGCTCGCGCCCGGCGGCATTCAGGTCGACCTTGCCGTCCCCCTGCCTGGAAACGACGGCCTGGCCCGATCCGCCTGCCGCCAGTTCCTGGCGAGTCGGCACCCAGATGCGCTCGCCATCGATGAGCCTGGCCGCCAGATTCAGTGCGTGGGGGACGCCCGCCGCCGTCGCGCCTCCCGCAGCCATCAGCGCATCGGCCACCCGAGAGCCCTCGGAGAGTTCGTACACGCCCGGCGCATGCACCGCCCCCGCCACGTGCACTGCCAGGGCCGGTGGCAACTCAACGGGCACAGGCTCGACGGGCCGATCAGAGGATGGCAACTCGGCGAGAATGCGCTCTCGCTCTTGTTCCCACCGGGCGGTGGCCAGCGACACTCGTTCCTGGCGCACCCACCAGGCAGCGCACGCGAGGAACAGGAGTATCGTCAGGACCGTGGCCGCCAAGCGTTCGGACGCGGACACCCGCACCCCGACACCTCCGGGGTATACTTCGGTGCATCCCCGGCCGGGATCCTGCGGGACGGAAGATCGGGTTTCCGCCATTCCCCGCCAGGTTTCGCGGGTTCGGACGGGTAATGGTCACTCGTCAACCACGAAGTTGACCAGCCGGCCCGGCACCACGATCATCCGACGGACCGTCCTGCCGGCAACAGCCCGATGGATGCGGTCGAGTCCCAGTGCCTGCTGCCTCAGTATCGCCTGGTCTGCCAGGCTCGCCGACACTGTCAGGCGATCCCTCACCTTCCCGTTTACCTGAACGGCAAGGGTGATCTCGTCGGCCTTCACCGCCTCCGGGTCGAAGGCAGGCCAGGGTTGGCGGTGCACGCTGCCGTCACGTCCGAGTTCCACCTGCCACAACTCTTCGGCCAGGTGAGGCAAGAAGGGGGCGATCGCCCGTACCAGGACATCCAGGAACTCCGCCACCAGGCCGGCGTGCTGCTGAGAGAGAGTCACCGTCTCGCCGTAAGCGTATGCGGCGTTCACCATCTCCATGGCGGCGGCCAGCGCCGTGTTGAGGTTCTGCCGCTCGCCCACGTCCGCGGTCATGCGTTGAAGTGAGCTGTGGAGCGCCCGGCGGAGCCGCCGTTCCTCCCCGCCCATAGGGGCTCCCATAGGGGCTGAGGGGAGCGCAGCCCGCCCCTTCCAGAGTCTCACCAGCCGCCATACCCTTCCCACGAAACGGGCCGCGCCTTCCATTCCCTGATCGGTCCACTCGAAGTCCTTGTCGGGAGGGCCGGCGAATAGCGTGTTGAGCCGGACCGCGTCCGCCCCGTAGGCGGCGACCATCGGATCGGGGACGACGCTGGTGCCCCGGGACTTGGACATGGCCGCCCCGTCCTTGAGCACCATGCCCTGGGTGAGTAACCGCACGAACGGCTCGCCCTGCTTCACCAGTCCTTCATCGCACAGCACTTTCATGAAGAAGCGCGAGTAAAGGAGATGCAGCACCGCGTGCTCTACCCCGCCCACGTACTGGTCCACCGGCATCCAGTAGGCGGCATCCACAGGCCGGAAGGCGCCGCCCTCAAAGCGCGGCGATAGATAGCGCAAATAGTACCAGGAGGAACACACGAATGTGTCCATGGTGTCCGTCTCCCGGCGTGCGCCCCCGCCGCACCGGGGGCACTGGGCGGCGAGGAATTCGGGACTCGTGCCCAGGGGCGATGCTCCTCGCGGCCGGAAGTCCACGGTGTCCGGCAGCAGCACCGGCAGATCTTCCTCGGGCACGGGGACGGCCCCGCAGGCGTCGCAGTAGACCATGGGGATGGGTGCTCCCCAGTACCTCTGGCGGGAGATCAGCCAGTCCCTCAGCCGATAGTGGACGATACGACGCCCAAGACCTCTTCCTTCAATGTGGTCGGCTACTTGAGCCAGCGCCTCGTCCAGGCACAAGCCGTCAAACGGCCCGGAGTTGACCATCCGCCCATAGCGCGGGTCAGCCGCCGTCAGGTCGGCCTCGTGAGGGCCGGGACCGTCCAGGGGGTGGATCACCACCCGCAAGGGCAGATCGTACTTCTTCACGAACTCGAAGTCTCGCTGATCGTGGGCGGGAACTCCCATCACCGCCCCGGAACCGTAGTCCATCAGCACGTAGTCTGCCACCCAGATCGGTACGGCCTCTCCGGACAGGGGATTGCGGCAATGATGGCCGGTGAACAACCCGGTCTTCTCCCGAACCCCGGACGTGCGGTCGATCTCCGACATTCCCCGGGCCTGCGCGACGTATTCGCGAACCTCGGCAGCCCGGGGATTCCCCTCCAGCAGCTTCGGCAGCAGGGGGTGCTCCGGGGCCATGGCCACGAAAGTCACCCCGTAGACGGTATCCTGCCGGGTGGTGAACACGCCAAGGACGGCATCCAGGCCCGAGACGGGAAAATCGATCTCCACTCCCTCACTGCGGCCGATCCAGTTGCGCTGCATGGTGCGGACTCGTTCCGGCCAGTGTGCCAGGCCGTCGAGGTCTGCCAGCAATCGGTCGGCATACTCGGTTATGCGGAAGAACCATTGCTCCAATTCCTTCTTGCCCACCGGCGAGTCGCACCGCCAACAAGTGCCGTCGCCGCTTACCTGCTCGTTCGCCAGGACGGTCGCACAGCCCGGGCACCAGTTCACGGCGGCATGCTTGCGATAGGCCAATCCCCGGCGATGCATGAGCAGGAACAGCCACTGGGTCCAGCGGTAGTAGCCCGGATGGCAGCTTGCCACCTCCCGCCGCCAGTCGTAGCTGATCCCCAGCATCTTGAGCTGGCGCCTGATGATACGGATGTTCTCATATGTCCAGGCCGCCGGGTGAATGCCCTCCTTTATCGCCGCATTCTCGGCCGGCAGCCCGAAGGCATCGTATCCCATGGGGTGGATCACGTTGTAGCCGTTCATGGCCTGGTATCTGGCCAGCACATCGCCGATGATGTAGTTCCGGACGTGACCCATGTGCAACTGGCCCGAAGGGTACGGGTACATCTCTAGGAGGTAGTACTTGGGGCGTGCGCCATCCGGCTCCGTTTCGTACAGCCGGCTGTCCGCCCACCACTTCTGCCATCGCGATTCGGCTTGCGCGAAATTGTACCGCTCGTCCAAGACCTCATGCCTCCCCGGGGCCTGACCCTGCCTGCCAGGCTGCGGGCAGCCCGCGCAGGACTTCGCATCGGTCCCGCGGGACCGCCAAAAAAGCCATCGCCTGGCCAAAGGTTGTCTTGATGTTACCACCTTCCAGAATAGATGACAAGGACGGCGCCGGACGGCCGCCGGACGTGATGTGGACGGCACTGGGCGCCATCAAATCGGCCGGGCGGGGGTGGCGCCCGATCAGGTGGGAGATAGCCTCCCGATCAGGTGCTCGAGTTCGGCTACGCGGCGCGCCACAACAGTGTTATCCGCCCGCGCCTCCACGTTGAGGCGCAGCAGCGGCTCGGTGTTGGAAGCCCGCAGGTTGAACCGCCAAGTGGGGAACTCGAGACTGATACCGTCGGTGAAGTCTATGCGGGGATTGAGCGGCCGGTAATGAGCCAGCACCTGCTCGATGACCGGCTCCGCTGCCGCGACCCGATAGTTGATCTCGCCGCTGCACGGGAAGGCGGCCATCCGTTCGTCGACGAGGCCGGCCAAGGGGCGGCGGGTCCGACTCATGAGTTCGGCGACGAGCAGCCAGGGGATCATGCCGCTATCGCAGTAGGCGAAGTCACGGAAGTAGTGGTGTGCGCTCATTTCGCCGCCGTAGACGGCATCCTCGAGCCGCATGCGTTCCTTCACGAAAGCATGGCCGGCCTTGCACTGGATGGGAACACCGCCCGCGGCCCGCACCTGCTGGAGGGTGTTCCAGGTCAGGCGCGGGTCGTGAATGATCTTCGCTCCCGGGTACTTGTCCAACATCATCTCTGCCAGCAAGCCCACCAGATAATAGCCTTCGATGAAACGGCCCTGCGCATCGAACAGGAAGCAGCGG